>CAYWMN010000128.1:0-10219 GCA_964459065.1 uncultured Acidobacteriota bacterium
CGCGCGGCGACCAGACGGCCGGGCCGCGGCTGGTGTTGAGCAGCCGGAACTGGATACCCACGGCGTCGATCACCTGGCCCATCACTCCGCCCATCGCGTCCACTTCGCGCACCAGATGACCCTTGGCGATGCCGCCCACGGCCGGATTGCAGGACATCTGGCAGATCAGGTCCAGATTAATGGTGTAAAGGGCCGTCTTCAAGCCCATGCGGGCCGCGGCCACGGCCGCTTCAGCGCCCGCATGTCCCGCGCCCACCACCACCACGTCGTATTTTTCGCTAAAGGTTGAAAACATCGCCCCAAACTTCAAAAAAATAGAATGTAATATTGTATCAGGAAGTCCCCATGGATTCATCGGTTTCAGCAAAACCTGGCGAGGTTCCCGGTTCCGTGGCGCATCGGATCTCAAAAGCTTTCAGTCGCCCTCGAAGCATCTGAAGGATTGACAAATTCATCGCAGGCCGATAGTGTAACGTCCTCTATGAATGTACTGGTTCTAGGTTCGGGTGGAAGAGAACATGCCCTGGTGTGGAAGCTGCGCGAAAGCCAACTGACCGACCGGGTCGTCTGCGCTCCGGGAAACGCCGGAATTGCCCAGGCGGCCGAGTGCGTACCGGTTGATCTTAACAGTCCGGCTGCGATGTTGGAGCTTGCCGTGCGCCTGGAGGCGGATCTCACCGTGGTGGGTCCGGAGGCGCCTCTGGTGTCCGGCGTGGTGGATGAATTTGAACACGCCGGGCGCAAGATCATCGGCCCCAGCAAGGCGGCGGCAAGCCTTGAGGGCAGCAAGATTTTCGCCAAGGAATTTATGCAGCGGCACGGCATCCCCACCGCGCGTTTTGTGGTGGCTGACGATCATGCAAGCGCCCTGAAGGCCGTTTCGGATTTCGGTCTGCCAGTGGTGATCAAGGCCGATGGCCTGGCGGCCGGCAAAGGTGTGGTGGTTGCCCGCAGCCGGGAACAGGCGGAAAAGACCCTCGACGATTTTATGGAGCGGAACGTGCTGGGCGGGGCGGCCTCACGCCTGGTGATTGAAGAGTGCCTGGTGGGCGAGGAAGTGTCTTTCATCGTTCTGGCGGGCACGCGGGGCTTTGCGCCGATGGTGCCTTGTCAGGATCACAAGCCGGTATTTGATAACGATCAGGGTCCCAATACAGGCGGCATGGGAGCTTATAGCGACGACACGATTCTAAACGACGCGCTGCGGGCCGATATCCTGAACCGGATTGTTCAACCGACCCTGGACGGCATGGCTGCGGACGGTTCGCCCTTCCGGGGATTCCTTTACTGCGGGCTGATGTTGACGGCGGAAGGGCCTAAAGTTCTGGAATACAACGTGCGGATGGGTGATCCCGAAACGCAGCCCATCATGATGCGGCTGCGCTCGGACTTGGTGGAGCTGCTTGCGGCCTCGTTGGAGGACCGGTTGGGCGCTGTGGAAGCCCGCTGGAGCCCGAATCCTTCCGTCTGTGTGGTGCTCTCAAGTGGAGGTTATCCGGGTAAGTACGAAACGGGGAAAGCCATCACGGGCTTGGAAGCCGCCGAAGCGCGGGGCGGCGTTAAAGTCTTTCATGCGGGCACGGCGTTGCGGGACAAAGAAGTGGTGACGGCAGGCGGGCGTGTGCTGGGCGTGACGGCTGTGGCTGAGGCCTTGGGCACGGCGGTTGAAAAGGCTTATACGGCGGTGGGCAAGATTCATTTTGAAGGGATGCATTACCGGCGCGACATCGCGGCCAAAGGGGTGCGGCGGCTCAACGAGTCCTCTGAGGTCCAGAGTTCTGATCGCCGGGCGGAAAACTCGGCGCCTTCGTCGTAGCAAAGCAATCAAAATAGGATCGGAATCGGCATACAACAAGACAGGGGTGAAGCAAATGGGGCAAGAAGAAAAAGCTATGGTTGGGATCATTATGGGAAGCGATACGGATCTTCCCGTGATGAAGGAATCCGCGCTGACGCTAAAGAAGTTCGACATTCCGTTTGAGATTGATATCACTTCAGCCCACCGTTCGCCCGGGCGGACGGCGGAGTACGCGCGGACGGCCGTCGAGCGCGGACTGAAGGCGATTATTGTGGGCGCCGGAGGCGCCGCGCACCTGGCAGGAGTGGTGGCGGCGGAGACCACACTGCCCGTGATTGGCGTTCCCATGCCGACCACCACGCTGGCAGGGCTTGACTCGCTGCTTTCCACCGTCCAGATGCCAGGCGGCGTTCCTGTCGCCTGCACGGCCATCGGCAAGCCAGGAGCCATCAATGCGGCCATCCTGGCCGTGGAGATCATTGCCGTCGCGGACGGCGATATTGCCCGGAAGCTGGTGGAGTATAAGAAGGAATTGCAAAGCAAGGTGCTTGCAAAGTCGGAAAGAGTGAAGCGCGAATTCAAGCTCTAGCGGATTGCTCAACAACCCGCCTTATTCGTCATCTCTGAAAGCGCGGCGTGCCAAGCGGCATGCCGCGTTTCCGCATTGCGGCGGGCAACCCCATCTCTTAACGGATTGCCTTTTCTCCAAGCCTGACGGCTACGTTTCGTCCTGCTTTTCAAAATCCAGCGCGGCGGAATTGATGCAATACCGCAGGCCGGTGGGTGCTGGCCCGTCTGGAAACACATGTCCCAGGTGGGCGTTGCACTCGCTGCAGAGCACCTCAACCCGCTGCATTCCCATGCTCATGTCGCTTTCGGTCCGGACGTTTTCCTTGGCGAGTGGCATCATAAAGCTCGGCCAGCCGGATCCGGATTCAAACTTGGCGTCGGAACTGAAAAGTTCGGCTCCGCAGCAGACGCACCGGTAGATGCCTTTGTCGTGCAGGTTCCAGTACTTCCCCAAAAACGGCGGCTCGGTGGCTTTTAAGCGGGTTACCTGGAATTGTTCTGGAGTCAGCCGCTTGCGCCATTCCTTTTCCGTCTTCACAACTCTTGTTTTCATGCTCTTGTCCTCCCGTCGCCGTTGTGGACGCTTGCGGAAATCGCCGCCGCCCCATAGAAAGATACTAGCAAAAATTAGCCTCTTTATGCTGGCCAAGTTGGCGGGCATAAGGTTCCGCCGCCTTGGGAAGTTGTCGTCCTAGGTCAAGCGGGAGATTGCTCAAAAAATTTCTATTTTCTACTTGATCAATGAATTTGATACAATCAGCAACTTTGAGGGGCAATATCCTCCTTGCCCCCCGTTGGAGGCCAAGCGCAAGCGATAAAGATGCTTCCGGCGTCATCCGATGGAGTGATATGAGAGGCGAAACTTGTTGGTTCAACTTACATTGTGAAGCGGTTTTTTGAAAGTGTCATTGTGGTGTGCTGATGCGCAAGAACGTTTTACCGATGAGGGGGGTTGATGGTTTTTTGGAAAGGTTCCTGCTGTATTTCCCGCAGATTGAAGCATCGCTCGAGGACGCGTGTTAGCCTAGCGGCCGGATGGCTTGCGATAGCGGCGGCAGTGGTGTTTGTTGCGCCGTCCTGGGCAAGGGCGCGTGTCCGGACTTCGATTGTAGTGGATGCCCAGACGGGAGCAGTCCTTGAGGCTCACTACCCCAACCGGCGTTGCTACCCGGCGTCATTGACCAAGCTGATGACGCTGTATCTCACCTTCCAGCAGCTTAATAGCGGCAAAATAACGCTCAACCAGATGCTGCCTGTCTCCTATCATGCCGCCGGACAGGCGCCCACCAAACTTTACCTGCACCCCGGCTCTCAGCTTTCCGTCCGCTCGGCCATCCTGGCGATCACCACACGCTCGGCTAATGACGCCGCTGTGGTGCTGGCGGAAGCCATCGGCGGCACTGAAACCCACTTTGCGTACCTCATGAACCAGGAGGCGCGCCGTTTAGGGATGACCCGCACGACTTTCCGCAACGCTTCCGGATTGCCGAACCGATACCAGAAGACCACCGCGCGCGATCTGGCGACCCTGGCGTTGGCAATTTTGCACAATTACCCCCAGTACTACCATTTTTTCAGTGTGCCAAGTTTTGTTTTCCACGGCGCGAGAATCTACGGCCATGACCGCCTTCTGGGCCGTTGCCGCGGTGTTGACGGGATGAAGACTGGTTTCACGGATGCTTCCGGCTTTAACCTGGTCACCTCGGCGCACCGTGACGGAACGCGACTGGTGGCAGTGGTGATGGGATGGCCTACCGCCTACTCACGAGACCGGTATATGATGGCGCTTATCAACCGCGCGTTTGTGCACATCCCTTCCCGGACGCTGGCTTCGGCCCGGGAGTCCGGCTCGCCTCGCCTGGCTGCCAAGGCGGACGCGCGAAAAGTCCCCGACGTCGATCCGCAGAACGAACCGGATTCACACTCAGAGCCGGAATGGTTCGTTCAGATCGGGGGACTGTTCCACAGTTCATGGCGGGTGAGGCGTGCACTGGAAAGTGCGCGGCATACGGCACCCGATGCCCTGAAGGGCGCAAGGCCGCTGGTCGTCAAACTCCGGCGCAGAAGGTACCTGGCCAGGTTTTCAAATCTGGATGAGGCGACGGCCGAGGAGACCTGCAGTCTACTTCGCCGGAGAAAGTTTACTTGCAGCACCCGGCCGGTTGAACCTTCCGGGGTCACGATTGCGGCCGCAGGGCGTTAACGGGCACCTGCCATAAGCCCTTGTCTACGGTGGCGCTTGCCGCAGAGGTCTACCCCCCAGCGGTCGTCACAGATAGCCCTGAGCCCCTTTGCAGGATGCAGGCGGTCTTTGAAATGCTTCCGGGCGGTGGTGGCTATTCGAACTCGGAGATCAGCTTCAGCCCCGCTTCGGTCATTTCCCATGTGCCGCGGGGTGAGTCGCTTTTCAGCAATCCAGCCTGGACCATTGAATGGCGGGCCCACTGCGCGGTGTTCCACCACCGCTGGACGTCGGGATCAGAGGCCAATGGCTCGTAATCAACGTCCTTCAGCGTTCCTTTCATGACCTTCTGCACACGGATCAGTACTTCATCGGTCTTGGCCGTTCCACCCATCTGGTTCAGGACCTGGAGGATGGGCTTGATGTAGGCTGACTCCTTGGTTCGCAGACCGCGGTGCAGACGGCCATGATCGTAACGGTGGTCATTTTCAATTCCGTCGCTGTTCGCGACCGGTGGAGAGAGCTTTTCCCATTCCGTGCGGAGCGCTGCAATCTGCTCTCTGAAGACGGTGGTCTGGTCTGCGTGTGCAATCGCCGTTCGAGCGAGGTCATAGTCCCGGTTTTCAAATGCCTTCGATCCATTTTGATTGATAAACTCGATTTCTGCTTCCAGTTCCTCGAGAAGGATCTCGAATGCCGCCAGCACATTCGTGGTTTTTTCTTCCATCGTTATGGGACCTCCGAAAATTTTCACTTCATACCTCCGGCCATCAAAACTTTCAGCTTTGTGCTGCTCCCGGGAAATCGCGCAATTCAGTCGTTTGCCGCTGGATGGGAGTTTGCCTCAATCTGACTTTAATACCCCTGCCATCTCGGCAAGCCGACATAACTGGCAGGACATTAATGTATACGTTACCGGGTTCAAACTCAAGGCTTAGGTTGGATTCCCTCCGCATTTCTACCCTCTTGGGAAGATGCCCGGGCGCCCGGAGCGGGTAAGATCGCTGTTTCCGGTATCCTCTTAACCCCTTAAGAGGTGCTAAACTTCTGTGCCGTTTCGTACATTGCCAGGACATTCGGGATGGGCACCAATGCCTGGACGTTATGCACGGCGTTAAAAACGTAGCCGCCGCCCCCGGCAAACGCCTCCAGCGACTGCCGCACCTGGTTGCGGACGTCGGCCTCGGTTCCAAAGGGCAGCACGCGCTGCGTATCCACGCCGCCACCCCAAAAGACGACCTGGTCTCCGAACCGCCCCTTCAGCTTGGCTGGGTTCATATCGGCGGCTGAAATCTGTACCGGATTCAGAATGTCGAATCCCGCCGCGACCAGGTCGTCGAGCAGCGCCCAAACCGACCCGCAGGTATGGATAAAGGTTTTCCAGTTCGTGTGCTGATGAATCCAGTTATTCATCTGCTGATGGAAGGGCATAAACAGGTCGCGGTACATTTTGGGAGAGACAAACGGGCCGTTTTGAGCGCCAAAGTCGGTTCCTGTCCAAAAAATCACGTGGGCATGATCGCCGACGGCATGGTGAAGTTTTTCAAGACTGGCCAGGTTGATTTCCGCCTGCCGCTCAAAAATCTTGTACACAAAGTCGCGCCGCGTGGAAAGGCTGATGTACCATTCTTCGATGTCGCGGATGCCCGCGGGCTTCCGCAGGCCGGGGCCCGGGACGCGCGCGATGTTGCCGAACGAAAGGCCGGAGAAGTTCAGCATGACGGCCTTGGTGGTTTGGTTGAACAGCCGTTCGGACTGGCGGCCGAAGTGCGCCGCTTCCTCGTCGGAAATCACCTTGAACTCTTCCAGGTTGTCTTCCACGCGCAGAGTGGCTTCATCCAGGGGAGGCTGCCGGACAATGGAGTCGAAGTAGAAGCCTCCGGCGGGCATGCGAGCGCTTGCCGCCGCCGTCCGGTCGCCCTGCGGATACATCAAAAGGTCGCCATTGGGCTCAGCAACCGTATTGAATTTTTCCGGAACCAGCAGGGGGGTGCCGTCGAAGGCTGACCACGGCTTCCATCCCTCGCTCTTGAACCCGAAGGTGGTCGCGGTGCCCGCCACACCGACCACATCGCCTCCCATGGCTTCCAGCAGGTCCGGCTTGATTTCGCCCAGCATCTGGACCGGCTCGATCACCTTGACCGGCGTGCCCGGTTTGTCAAGCCCCAGGGCCTGCCGCAGCCGGTAGACGGTGTGCACGTGCATGCCGGTGACGTTGGTCGAGCCCAGGTCGATGGCCACGCGGTCTGGCTCCACATGGTTCAGCGTTTTCTCAACTCGTTCGCGGGAAGTCATTGTGGGTTGGCCGCTTCGTGCGCCGGGATGGCGCTGGTGCGTCGTCCTTTCCAAGAGTTAAAGCGGGTAGCGGCCGCACTTTCGGACCGTTTCATAGAGAGCCTGCACGTTTTCAATGGGGATGCATGATTGTACGTTGTGGGTGGTGTTAAAGACGAATCCGCCGCCCCGCCCAAAAGTTTTTATTCGCGCCTCGACTTCCTGGCGGACTTCCGCCGGCGATCCAAAGGGCAAGGTGCGCTGCGTATCGACGCCGCCGCCCCAAAAGGTGACGCGGCTTCCGAACTCCTGCTTCAATTCCTCCGGCGCCATTCCGGCCGCAGAGCACTGCACGGGATTGAGGATGTCAAAACCCGCATCCACAAAGTCCGGCAGCAGCGCCCGCACCGACCCGCAGGAATGGATAAAGCACTTCCACTGGGTATTTTTGTGAATCCATCCGTTCACGATCTTGTGAAAGGGCTTGAACAATTCGCGATAGGACTTGAGGGAGATAAAGGGTCCGTGCTGCTGGCCGAAGTCTGTTCCGGAAATAAAAGCGGCGGTGATCCGATTGCCCACAACCTCGAAGATTTTCTCCAGGTTACAGAGGCCGATTTCACACTGCCGCTCAAAGATTTTGTAGATGTGGTCCCGGCGCGACGCCGTGCTGATGTACCATTCCTCAATGTCGCGGATGCCTTTGGGGTGCTTCAGCCACGGGGCGGGTACCAGAGCGATGTCGCCGAAAGCCGTGCCGCCGAAGTTGGCCAGGATGGCCTTGTCGGTTTCGGTTGACAGTCGCTCCGCCTCACGCCTGAAGTGGTTGAGATCCTCTTCCGAGACGGGCCCGAATTCCTCCAGGTTGTCTTCCACGCGCAGGTTATTGTCGTCCAGAGGCGGCTGGCGGACGATCGTGTCAAAGTAAAATCCGCCTTTGGGCATGCGTCCGCTCGGCGGAGCGGACTTGTCGCCCTCGGGATACATCAGGATGTCGCCCTGTGCGTCAGGTTCCGTATTGAACCCGTCGGGAACCAGCACGGGCGTTCCTCCAAAGGTGGTCCAGGGCTTCCAGCCTTCGTTCTTAAAGCCGAACAGGGTTGTCATCCTGCCCAGTTCCACCACATCCACGCCCAGCGCGTCCATCAGGTCAGGCTGGATTTCACCCAGCATCTGGTAGGGTTCGGTGACTTTGACGGGAGTTCCGGGCGGGTCGAGCCCGAGCGCCTGGCGAAGCTGATAGACCGTGTCCACGTGCATGCCCGTCACAGGGCTTGCGCCGAGGTCCAATGGGACGCGGTCGGGTTCCTTGTGTTCAAGAGCCTGCTGGACTCGTTCACGAGAAGTCATGATGCGCTCAGTCTCTTTTCCCCCAGCGTTGCGTCCGGCCTCTAAACCGGCATGCCGTCCTGGAGGCCGCCGCTGTGCTCATCTGTCAGGCTGCAGCCAGAAGGTTACGGGCCATTTCCACGGCCGCAGGCGCATCCTGGCCGTAGCCGTCGGCGCCAATGGATTTCGCCCATTCCTCGGTTACCGGTGCGCCGCCCACCATCACCTTCACTTTGTCTCGCAACCCGGCGGCATCGAGAGCTTCGACCACGCCCTTCATATTCACCATGGTCGTGGTCAGCAGCGCCGACATGGCCACGAGGTTTGCACTGTGCTCACGGACGGCCTCGACCACTTTTTCAGGACCAACATCAACGCCCAGGTCAACAATCTGGAAGCCGGAGCTTTCCAGCATCATCGCCACGATATTCTTGCCGATATCGTGCAGGTCGCCTTTTACCGTTGCGCAGACCACCGTCCCGGCGGATTGGGCCGCTGCATCATCCACCAGCAGGGGGCGAAGAATGTCCGTGGAAGCCCTTGCCGCGCGCGCCGAAATCAGGACTTCCGGAATAAAGTACTCGCAATCCCTCATCCGGCGGCCCACTTCATTCATGGCCGGGACGATGGACTTGGGAAAAAGCTCTGCGGGCTTAACGCCTTCACCCAGGGCCTTCTCGGTCAGTTCCTTGGCCACAGGCGCTTTGCCGTCAATGATCGCTTGCTGAAGTTCTTCAAAAATGTTCATCGTTTTTCTCCCTTTAACTGTTGCCATTGATATTGCTTGGAAATGACAGCTCGTCGACAAAAATCGTCTGGAAGTTCTCGTCTGCATGGAGCGGAACATGCGTAATCCGGCTGCGCAGTTCGTTGAAGGAGCCGTCTTCGCCGTCCAGGCTGAACAGCGCGAGCTTAGCTCCCAGCAGCGCCGTGTTGCCTGCCGGGGTAATCCTTTCAATGGGAAGGCCGACCAGCCCGATCCTTCGCGCGCTCGAACGGCGAATGTAGTTGCCGAAGGCGCCCGCCAAATAGAGCCTCGTCACGTCGGGAAGGGCAGTTCCCAGACGCTGCAGAAGAATCCGGGCGCCCGTGGCGATGGCGGCCTTGGCGAGTTGGAGTTCGCGAATATCCTGCTGCGTCAGCACCACCGGTGCGGCCAGGGTCCATTCCTTGGCGCCACTGCCGAAACGCCCGGAAGGCTGGATGGCTTCAAGATCCAGTCCTGTGGCAACGGCGTCTACGAGCCCGCTTCCACACAATCCTTGCGGCGCCACGTTTCCAAGCACCTGGCACTGGAGTTTTCCGTTCTCATCGGAAACGTGGGCAATGGCTCCTGTCGCAGCCCTCATTCCCATCGAGATCCTGGCGCCTTCAAAGGCGGGACCCGCAGCCGTTGAGGCGCAGTAAGCTTTCGATTGGAGGGACACAACGATTTCGCCGTTGGTTCCCAGGTCCATCAGGATTGTGGGGTCCTCGTGATCCACCAGGCGTGTCGCCATAATTCCGGCCAGAATGTCGCTGCCGACAAAGCCGCCCAGGCAGGGCAGAAAACGCACGGTGCAGGTTTCGTTCAGGTCCCATCCAAGCTCACTTGCGCGAAAGGTCTGAAGACCGATCTCATTTGATTCAAAAGGGTAATGCGAAAGCGGCTCCACGTCAATTCCGCTAAACAGATGATGCATCACGGTGTTGCCCACCAGAACGACGTCCCGGATTTCCTGCGCGGAAACCTGGGCAGAAACTACGAGCTGCTTGACGAGGCTTGCGATCTGGCGGCGTATCAGAGCCTGAAGCTTGGCTTGGCCCTCCCCGGAGTTTGCAAACTCGATGCGGGTCATGATGTCCGCGCCATAGCGGGCCTGGGGATTGAGCGCCGTCCGTACGGCCAGCACTTTGCCCGTGGAAAGGCTGACCAGTTGCGCCACCAGCGTGGTGGTTCCCAGATCGACGGCCACCCCGAGCCCCGGCCGCGGTTCAAAGTTGAAGGGCGTGTCGTCCACCAGAATGGCGGCGTCCCACTGCCGGAGTTCGACCACCAGGTCGTCTTCGAGCGAGCACTGGCACGC
>CAYWMN010000129.1:0-10144 GCA_964459065.1 uncultured Acidobacteriota bacterium
ATCAGATGCTCTACCAGCTGAGCTACGCCAGCGGCCGCAAACCCCTAAGTATACGGATGCGCCCTATTTTTTGCAATAAAAATCTAAATTAATTGTCTGGAGCCCTGCTCCCGGGTCTTTCGCAACCCCTGCCATCCTCCTGAATATACTCTTCAGCCATTCTACCCCATAAACGCCAGCAACGCCAAGAGAACCAAATTAATGGCGTGGGCTGCGTAACAGAGCGGGCAATCCGCATGGAGAATCCGCCGCAGCGCAAAAATCAGATAAAATCCCAACGCCACCGCCGCGGCGCCGGCGGCCAGCAGGAGATCCCGGAACAGGATCAGGAAAGAATGCATGCCCACGGAGAATTCCAGGCCCATCCCCTGGCCGGCCGCGGCCCAGGCAATCAGTAGAGCGTAATAAAGGATGCCCGGCAGGGAATTCGGCACGCCAAGGACGCTCGCGTAGGGCGTGCGCACGACCGCCAGGCAGCTTGAGCCCTGCTTCGCACAAAGAGCCTCCGGCACCCAGCGGGCGTTTTTGACCCGTCCATAATAGGCGAAAGTAAAGTAGAGAGCATCGGCAAGCCCGGCAAGCGCCAGCGCGGCAACCAGGGCCCGCGCGATCAAGGTGTTTTGGCCCCGGCCGCTCCCTGGGCGGGGTGGCTGCCGTGCCAGCGGAACTGCTGCGTCTGCTCAAGTCCCAGGTGGGCCATCACGCGGCAGCAGAATTGCGTTACCAGGTCGTCGATGCTTTGGGGGTGATGATAAAAGGAAGGAATTACCGGGAAAATTTCCGCTCCGGCTTCCTGCGCCTCGAGCATATTGCGCAGGTGAACGCGGCTGAAAGGCGTGTCGCGGACGGCCAGGATGAGCTTGCGGCGCTCTTTCAGGCAAACGTCGGCGGCGCGCTCGATGAGCGTGGAAGAAATCCCGTGAGCGACCTGCGCCAGGCATCCCGTGCTGCACGGAATGATGACCATGCCGTCCACGCGGCACGAACCGCTGGCGATGGAGGCTCCGATATCGGAATCGAGCAGATATTCGGTTTTGGGCGCCGGGCCCCCGGCAAGCGCCGTGGGGATGGCCTCGCTTTTGGAAACTTCCAGGCTCAGCTCCTCGCGCAGCACTTTGAGGCCCGCGCCGGAGATGACCAGATTGATCTTGCCCACGCGCTCGTCGGCTTCCAGCATCTGCAGCGCCCGCCGGGCAAACACCGAGCCGCTGGCTCCGGTCACTCCCAAAACCACGGTTTGGCTGTCTTGATTCGTCATCGGCGTTACCAGTGGCATTGTCCGCCAGCCGTTTCAGCAAAGTCAAGGCGGCCCGGGTTCCGGGCCGTTTGCTATACTGAACAGGCGCGCCGGGACGGAGCTTCCCTCGGCGGGTGTTGGCCCTGGTTTTTCCTCCGAACGTGGGGTGCGGCAAAAATCACAATCAGTTTTGTCCAGTGATGGATGGGATGGGGTAGGGCATGACCGAAGAAGAAATTACCAAAATGCTGGAGCAGGTCCGGAGCAAGAAACTCTCCATTGACGACGCCGTGGACCGCTTGCGCAACCTTCCGTATGAAAACATCGGCTATGCGCGCGTGGACCACCACCGGTCGCTGCGCCAGGGATTCCCGGAAGTCATCTTTGCGCGCGGCAAGGCGCCTGAGCACGTGGCGGGCATTGTGGAGCGCATGCTGCAAAATCACCACAACATTCTGATCACCCGCGGCGACGCGGATTTGTATGAGCGCATCAAGGGCCTTGACCGGCGCATGAAGTTCCATTCCCTTTCGGGTGCCATCTCCATCCGGCGCGACCGCAAGATCCGCGGGAAGGGAAAAATTCTGGTGGTGAGCGCCGGAACCTCCGACATTCCCGTTGCCGAAGAAGCGCAGGTGACGGCGGAGGTGATGGGCAACCGCGTCGAGGTCATTTACGACGTGGGCGTTGCCAACATCCATCGCATTCTGGGCGAAAGCAAGCAGCTGCGCAGCGCCCGCGTCATCATCGTGGCGGCGGGCATGGAAGGCGCGCTGCCCAGCGTCGTGGCCGGCATGGTCAGCGTGCCGGTGATCGCCGTGCCCACCAGCATCGGTTATGGCGCGAGCCTCGGCGGCATCGCGGCGCTGCTCGGCATGCTGAACAGTTGCGCCTCGAACGTGGCCACCGTCAACATCGACAACGGCTTCGGCGCCGGCTATCTCGCCAGCGTCATCAACCGCCTGTAGCCCGACCCTGCTACCCCAGCCGCATAAGATCGATGGGTGATCGGGGCGCTTGAAATGCTCCCCTGACAGAGTATGATGAAATCGGGTGCGGGTGTGCCTGGACCGAAGAGCGGGACATTGGGCGATGAAAGTCCCGCCGCGCTGGTAAGTGCTTCGGCACGTCGAGAGTCGCACGCCCATTAGGACGCCCGCACCCATTTTCCTATCCGCGCGCACATCACCGCAAAGCGCCTGAAACTCCCCGATGAATGGCTCCAGCGTTCCTCATCGCCTAAATAGTTTTCGGTTTACAAATGGCAGGGCGTAAGCCCCGGGACGATCAAGGCTCCACAAGAATCATCCGAGCCCCGCGAGGGGCGGCAGAGACAAGGCGCTTATCTCCCGAACACCTGTTTGAAAATTTGATTCACGTGTTTCAGGTAGCGTTTTGTATTAAAGACGCGGGCGATCTCTTTCGAGGAGAGACGCGCGCTGATGTCGGGGTCGCGTTTGACGAGCGACTGGAAATCCTCGCGGGTTTTCCACACCTGCATGGCATTGCGCTGCACCCATCGGTAAGCTTCCTCGCGCGCCACGCCTTTTTCGGTGAGGTCCAGCAGCAGTTGGCCGGAGAAGATCAGGCCTTTCAGCAGGTCGAGGTTTTCCTGCATGCGCTCGGGGTAGACAAACATTTTCTCGACCAGATTGGCTGTTTTGTCGAGCAGGTAGTCGACCAGGATGGTGGAGTCGGGCAGGATGACGCGCTCGACCGACGAGTGCGAGATGTCGCGCTCGTGCCACAACGCCACGTTTTCAAGCGCCGCCTGGGCGTTTGAGCGCACCACGCGCGCCAGGCCGCAGATCTGCTCGCTGGTCACCGGGTTGCGCTTGTGGGGCATGGCCGAGGAACCTTTTTGCTTGGCGGAGAAGAACTCTTCCACCTCGCGCACTTCGGTGCGCTGCAGCCCGCGAACTTCCAGGGCTATTTTTTCCAGCGAAGCGGCAATGACGGCGAGCGTTGAAACGTAGAAGGCGTGCCGGTCGCGCTGGATCACCTGCGTCGCGGCGCCGTCGGGTTTGAGGTCGAGCTTCGCCAGGATTTTCTTTTCAATCGCCGGGCTCAGGTGCGAATAGATGCCCACCGCGCCGGAAAGTTTTCCCACCCGCATCTCGTCGGCCGCGTAAGCCAGGCGTTTGCGGTTGCGCTGGCATTCGGCGTACCAGACGGCGATCTTCACGCCGAAGGTGATGGGCTCGGCGTGGATGCCGTGCGTGCGGCCCACCATGGGCGTGTCTTTGAACTCGAAAGCGCGCTTTTTCAGCACCGCGGCCAGGCGCTCGAGGCCCGCCATCAGCAACTCGGAAGCATCGCGCACCTGCAGCGCCTGCGCCGTATCCACCACGTCGTTCGACGTGAGGCCGAAATGCAGATAGCGGGCCTCGCGCCCCACGTGCTCGGCCACGTTGGTGGTAAACGCGATCACGTCGTGCTTCACTTCTTTTTCGATTTCCAGGATGCGCTCGACGCTAAACCCTCCCTTGCGCCGGATGGCGCGCGCCGCGCTTTTGGGAATCAGGCCGGCTTCAGCCTCAGCCTCGGCGGTGGCCGTTTCAACGTCCAGCCACTTTCGGAACTTGTTTTCATTACTCCAGATGGCGCCCATCTCGGGGCGCGTATAACGAGGAATCATGGACACTCCGCTTGCGATGTAATGTTCATTCGCAGATGGTGCAGATTGGTTAAAACGATGCGGCAACAGGCTTCCGGTCAGGGGCTGCAATCCTCGGCCGGGGCAGGCGGCATTTCCGGCCTAGTAGGGCCCGTTGAGATAAGTCACGACGGCAAAGAGCGCGCAGGCCGTGCAGGCAAGTACGCAAATCAGGCGGAACAAGTTGGCGAACGTCTGCCCCGCGCCTTCTTTCCAGTGGGTGTCAGAAACCACCCACGCGAACCAGCCAAATCCCAGAGACAACAGCAGCCATACCCACCATGTAAAGTCGAAGGGAATCATTTGGCGTTGTCCTTTCCGGCGAAGGCGGCTCAACAGCCCGGACCGCCGTTCGGACCTTTGGGGAATCTTGAAAGCATTCCCGAAGATAGCATAGCCGCGCCCCCGGCGCAAAAAGAGCCCTGGTGAAACCTGCGCCTCAAAACCGGAACATTTTGGTGGGCTCGGTCTGGCTGGCCAGATGAAATTCCGCGGGCAGCGGGCTTCCGCGTTTTTCTAAAGCCCGCTGGGCGGCAAAGTGCGCCAGGCCCGGATGATTGTTCTTCTCGCTCAGGTGGGCCAGCACCAGAACCTGTGCGGCGCCGTCGTAGTCTTCCGTCAGAAAGTCGGCGGTGGCGTTGTTGGAAAGGTGCCCCTGCCGTCCCATCACGCGTTGCTTGACGAACCAGGGATACGGCCCCACTTTCAGCATCTCCAGGTCGTGGTTTGATTCGAGAACCAGGCAGTGGCAGCCGCGCAGATGCTGTTTGACCAGATTCGGAACGTAGCCAAGATCGGTGACCACGGCGACTTTGATTCCTTCCGCCTCCAGGGTAAAGGCCACCGGATCGGCCGCGTCGTGTGGAATTGAAAAGGGTGAAACGGTGATGTCGCCGAGGGTGAATTTCTCGCCCGCCGTGATGGTTTCCACGGCTTTCAGGCGCGCATCCCAGGGTGTTGCCTGGCGCGTGGTGGTCGTGATATAGACGGGAACCTTCAGCTGCAGGGCCACGGACTTGAGTCCGCTCACGTGGTCCGAGTGTTCGTGGGAGATGAGCAGGGCGTCCAGATTATCGGCCCGCTCGCCCAGCGAGGCCAGCCGATTGCAGATGGTCTTTTTGCTGAAGCCCGCGTCCACCAGCAGGCGCGTTTGCTCCGTCGCGATAAAGGTGCAATTCCCCCTGCTCCCACTGCCTAAAACCGCGACGCGGACGCTCAATCCGCCTCCTTTGCCCGAATCCGTGTGCGCTGGATGGTCATTTTGGCAAGCCGATCTTTCGATTCGCGGCGGGGCTGTGGTTTGCTTTCGGCCGCCGCGCGTCTACCGACGGATTATAAACCAAAAGCGAACCACCGGCGTAGCGAAAACCGGAGCCGGCCGCGGATCGATTCACTCTGGCGGCGGTTTCGCGCCGGCCCGCGGGTTTCCCTTGATTACTTCCGGCCTCGGGATCTCTCAGAAGGGGACGCTTGGGCGGCCACGCGTGCGGACATTTCTTTCCAGGCGCGCATCGAGCGGCGCAGGTTGGTTTCGGGCTGGCCGGGAATCTGGTAGCCCTGCAAGCCGATGGGCCCGCGGTATCCCATGCCGATCAGCATTCGCAGGAAGCCCTCGACGTCGTAATTGCCATCGCCCAGCGGCTGGATCAGGCGGTTCCAGCCGCCGTGGTGGTCGGCCCCGTTAATGCTGACCACGTACAGATGCGGCATCGATTCCTGCAGGACCCACCGCAGGTTTGACATGCTGTCGCACATCAGCCAGTGGCACAGATTAAACGTCATTCCAAGATTCTTTTCTTTGGCTTCAGCAATTATCCGCAGGGCGTCTTCCGGCCGCGAAACGTACATGCCGCAGTGGGGATAGAGCGCCACCTTCAGTCCGGATTGCGCGGCCCATTGGCAGACTTTGCGCGTGGCGGCGACGGCGCGCTTTTCCGCGCCCGGGCCTCCGGCGTGGTGCACAATCAGCCACACCATCGTCTGGCGTCCCTTCAAAAGCCGGATGGCCTCCTCCATTCCCGGTTCGAAGGCCGTGCGGCCGTTGTCGACGTTCACGCCCACGTAAAGGCAGAAGAGTTTCAGCCCTGAACGGTCCACGGCCGCCAGGCGCTTCCGGAAGTTTTCGGCGCCGTCAAGCTCCACGCCGTCATAGCCGAGCCGCTTCACCATGGCGAGTTTTGGCTCCAGCGGCTCCGTCCGGGGCCCCAGCCCGTCTTCGAAGGCGAAGAACGGATTGCTCAATTTGCCTGCGGCCGCAAGCGGCAGGCTTGCGAACGCCAGCAGCACGGCAACGCCAAACGCCTTCCATCTCGATTGCGCCCGGCTGCCTGAACGCGCCGCCGCCGTTTTCCGGTGTGCTGCGGGATGGAGTTCCGTTTCCGGTGAGTGCCTGGAAGGTATCATTGTCCTGCTGCTCCTCTCTTGTTCGGACAGGCTTTGAAGACGCCGCTTCCCCCAAAGCCTCTGCGCGGTTTCTGGGACGCTATTCTATCCAGCCCGCAGGGATTTACGAAGCGCTTTTTCGGTTGCGCGCCGCCGGCAATCGCCGTCTCGCGCGCCGGCACCTCGTGTCGCAGACCTTGGCGGTCTGCTCGTCCCTTGAAACCGGACCCCATACGCCCCCAAACCCGGGCTATAATTCCAGGCAGGGGTTTCCACCAACTCAATTCAGTCGCAGAGAGGAGCAATCCATGATTGTGGTTCGCAACGTGTTTCGTCTGAAGTTTGGGAAGGCTAAAGAGGCCGTCGCCCTGCTCAAGGAAGGTGTCGCCATCCAGAAGCGGGCCGGCGTGGATGTCAGCCAGCGCATCCTGACTGACCTCACCGGACCCTATTACACGCTGGTTCTGGAGTTCACCCTTCCTGACATGGGCGCCTGGCAGGCCAGCTCATCAAAAGTGATGGGCGATAAGAACTGGCAGGCCACTTACGCCAAATTTTCTGAGCTGGTTGATTCCGGCTCTCGCGAGCTTTTCACCGTTGTCGAGTAGTCCTGCATCGGCCAGGGAAGCCACGGCCAGGCGGTTTTCAATTGACCGTGGCTTCTTGAATCGCGCAGTTTCCACGGTTGGCGATCCATCAACCAACCGTACACGCCGGCGCCAAGCCCCCAGGCCTTCCCCCGCAGAATGAGAGTGATTTCGACCGCCCGCACCAGGGGAAAACCGGCTTGACGAGTTATGGGCATATGCTTATAATTTGAGCCAGTGAAGGATTGGTGTAGCGATGGCGCGACCTTTTTCATGCCGAAGAGTTGACGGCGAACCTCCCAGCAAGTTCTTTAAGCCGCAGGGCATCCCTCTAAGGGCTCTGGAGGTGGTTGCCATGACGGTGGACGAGTTTGAGGCGGTCCGCCTGGCTGACCTGGAGGGACTTTATCAGGAGAATGCCGCCCAACGCATGGGTGTTTCGCGCCAAACCTTCGGGCGAATCGTGGAATCGGCTCACCAAAAGATTGCCGACGCCCTGGCCAACGCCAAGGCGCTGGAAATTAAGGGTGGACAAGTTGAAATGGCCAGCCAACGGCGGCTTCGGTGCAAGGGCTGCCAGCATCAGTGGCAGGTTCCCTCTGGAATGGGAAGGCCTGTGGCTTGTCCGGAATGCCAAAGCAAAAATATCCAACGCGCACCCGGGAATCGAGGGTGGGCGGGGGGAGACGCTAACCGGCATGGAACCGCTTCCGGCCAGTGTCGCAGACGATGCCTGCGAGGCGTCGGCCGGCAGCATGACGCATAGGAGGAAACAAATGAAAGTTGCTGTTGCTTCATTAGATGGCACTCAAATATCGCCGCATTTTGGCCGCAGCCCCCTGTTCCTGGTTATGGAAGTAGCGGAGGGTAAGATCGTCGGCACCGAGCGCCGGCCCAACACCGTTACGGCGCACGCCCGGGGGGAATGCGGTGGAGGCTCGCACGGCGGCCATGGCGGGCACTGCCACGACTCCATTGGGCAAGTTCTGAACGACTGCCAGGCGGTCCTCTGCTATGGCATGGGGGCGGGGGCGGCGGAAGCCCTCACCCAGGCGGGCATTCAGCCTTTCATGCTGGGGCAGAAGTGCACGCCCGAGCAGGCCGTGACGTTGTATCTGGAAGGCAAACTTGCGCAGGGGAACCAGCACTTCTGCGGGCATCACTCCTGACCGATGCCGTGACGACCTTTCTTGAACCGAGGCGGATGTGGACTTGTCGGCGGCGCATCCTTCGTCGTTCCCGGCATCGGCGCGGTGGGCCGCCTTTTTTTTGCAGGCTGGACAGACTTTTCCAGTTTATATCCTTCAGCGTAAAATATCCGGATGCTTGATTGGCTTGTCATCGGCGTTGGAGACATTACCCGCAGGCGCGTGCTGCCGGCCATTCTGGCTGAGCAGCGGAGCCGGCTTGCGGGCATCGTTACGCGCAACCCCGCAAAGGCTGCACCCTACAACGTTCCTGCGTTTGCCACGCTTGAAGCCGCTCTCAAGGAATCGGATGCCTCCGCGGTTTACGTGGCCTCGCCGGTTTTTCTGCACGCCCGGCAGACCCTCGCGGCGCTTGCCGCCGGCCGGTACGTCCTGTGTGAAAAGCCCATGGCCATGAACCTGGCCGAAGCCGAAAGCATGGTGGCGCAGGCGCGCGCGCGCGGCCGTCTGCTGGGCGTGGCCTACTATCGCCGCCTGTATCCCAAGGTCCATCGCGCCATCGAACTGATCGGCCAGGGCGCGATTGGCCGTCCGGTGCTGGCCTGGGCCACCTGCCATTCGGAGTTGCCTGCCAAGGGTTCTCACCGCGCCTGGCTGCTGGACCCGGCGCTTGCGGGCGGCGGACCGCTCTACGATGTCGCCTCGCATCGCATCGACCTGCTCAATTTCTTTTTCGGCGAGCCCGAAAGTGTTTCAGCCCATCTGTCGAATGCCGTCCATGCGCTTCCCGTCGAAGATTCGGCCACGGTCATGATGGATTACAGGAATAAGGTTCGCGCCGTGGTGGACGTTCGGTGGCATTCGCGCGTGGGCCGTGACGAGTTCCGCGTGATCGGCACCGAGGGCGAAATGGACCTCACGCCGCTCAACGGCCCGGAACTCCGCTATCCGGGCGGCGAGGAAAATCTGCCCGCCCACTCGAACGTCCACGAACCCTGCGTCAGCAATTTTGTGGATGCCGTCGTCGACGGCGCGCCGCTCGTTTCGAGCGGCGAAACGGCCCGGTGGACCGATTGGGTCACGGCCCAGGCGGTGAAAGACGGACAGCCCTAGCGAGGATCTTCCGATCCGCGGCTTTTGGGGCGTTCCCCTGGCTTGCCGTGCGGACCGCCTCAAGGTAGACTGGGCGCAATTCTTGCAACCGCGATTTGCAGCAGGTTCAGAGGTTGCCATTTTCAGGCGGAGGTCTCACGATGAGGTCAAAATGGTTCTGCGGGCTCGTCTTCTCATGTCTTGTTTTCGCGCTGCCGGCTTGGGGCGCTAACCAGGACGGATTCGTTTCGCTGTTCAACGGCAAGACGCTCGACGGCTGGGTGCTGGTCCATCGGCACGGTACCGGCTACATTGTCCAGGACGGCCATCTCGTCTGTCCGGCCGGTTGCGCCGACAATCTGTTCACCAAGCAGGAATACTCCAACTTCATCTTTCGCTTTGAGTTTCTGCTCACGCCCGGCGCCAACAACGGCGTCGGAATCCGCGCGCCGCTCGAGGGACGCACCAGCCGCACGGGAATGGAGATTCAGATTCTCGACGATGCCAACCCGAAATACCAAGGGCGACTGCACCCGGAACAGTATCAGGGCTCCATTTACGACGTGATTCCCGCCCGCACCGGCTTCCTCAAGCCCGTCGGCCAGTGGAATAAGGAAGAGATCATCGCCAAGGGCCGCAACATCACGGTGATCCTGAACGGCGTGATCGTCGTCGACGTCAACCTGGATATCGTCCGCGAGCCGAAGATTCTTCGCCTGCACCCCGGCCTTGCGCGCACCACGGGGCACATCGGCTTCCTCGGGCACAACACGCGCGTCGAGTTCCGCAACATCCGCGTGAAGCGCCTGCCCTGAACTGGCCCGGTTCTTCAGATCCGGCGGTTTTGGTTCAGGCTCTCGGGTTGGTACCTTGCGCACAGCCCTCTACCTTGGGGAGCCGGTGGCGGCGCTGCCGCCGGGTGAGGGGTCTTCGTAGCGGCGGTGTCCCCACCGCGGGCCTTTGGTCCATTCCGAGCCCGCTTGCCCCGTGTCATTCCGAGGAGCCCGTTCGCCCTTCCGCTTGCGAACGGCCCTGAGCAAAG
>CAYWMN010000130.1:0-10139 GCA_964459065.1 uncultured Acidobacteriota bacterium
TCGCGGAAAAAGAAAGGCATTCGGCAATGGTGCTCCAACCATTGGGCGACAACGCTCTGCTTCGACCCAGTGTCCGGGGTGCTGCTGAGTCATGCAGACATTAGCGCCACAACAAAGCTGTCGGATTATGAGCCGTGGGGAAACAAGGTGTTTCCCCGGACCATCATGGTATCCATTGGCAAGCACCGCATCGCGGGTTTCAAGGTTGTACAACTCACCAGTTTGGGCCAGCCACACGCCGGCACATTTTCCCCGCCTGCCGGCGCGACCGAATCGCCGGGATGCCAGGATCCTGAACCTCCGAAGAAGCTGACTGGAACTGTTCCGCGATACCCGTATGCCGCCATAGAGGAACGTATCAGCGGCACAGTACGAGTCCTCGCAGAGATCGGAGTCGACGGAAAAGTGCATAATCCCCATGTGGAAGATTCGCCTGGTAAGATATTAAGCGCTCCGGCTCTCAAGGCAATTCAAAACTGGACACATCAGCCTTCAACCTGTCACGGCACGCCGGTCCCAATCGAAACCGAGATTGATGTCGACTTCAGCATATCTGGGTGAAGACCTGTTTGGCGGTGCTGTTGGCGCAACCGTCTGTCCTTTTGCAGTCTGCAATCTCCCGGCTGCATAAGCCCCAACCCTTGAAACGATCGGCGGCTGGAGCTACTGAGACGTCAAAGACACGAGTGAACCCGCGTCTTTGACGTCGCCTATCTACGGAGCGTTCTGAGGATTTACTGTTTCGCGGCTTTGGTCTTTGCCGGGGTGAAGGTCATCTCGCCTTTTTTCAGGTCGGCGTCAACTTCGAGACTTTCGCCGGGCATGACCTCGCCTTCCAGGAGTTTGAGCGCCAGCGGGTCCTGGATCAGGCGCTGGATGGCGCGTTTGAGCGGCCGGGCGCCGAACTGCGGATCGTAACCGCGCTCAAAGATCAGTTCCCGCGCCTTGTCGGTGAGCTGAATCGTGATCTTGCGTTCGGCCAGCATACCGCGCAGGCGGGTGAGCTGCAGCTCGATGATCTTGGCGATCTGTTCCTTGCCGAGCGCGTTGAAGACCACAATTTCATCCACGCGGTTCAGGAATTCGGGCCGGAAGTTTTCAAGCAGCATCGCCTGAATGCGTTTCTTGAGGTCCTCGGAAAGCTCCGGGGGCTGGCCCGTTCGCGAGCCGTTCATGGCTTCATGAATCAGGTGGCTGCCGATGTTGCTGGTCATGATGATGACAGTGTTCCGAAAGTCCACCGTCCGTCCCTTGCCGTCGGTCAGGCGGCCTTCGTCGAGAATCTGCAGGAAGATGTTAAAGACGTCCGCGTGCGCCTTTTCGATTTCGTCAAACAGCAGCACGGAATACGGCCGCCGCCGCACCTGCTCGGTGAGCTGCCCGCCTTCTTCGTATCCCACGTAGCCGGGAGGCGCGCCGATCAGCCGCGCCACCGCGTGCTTCTCCATATATTCGGACATATCAATGCGGAGCATGGCGCGCTCGTCGTCAAACAGAAACTCGGCAAGCGCCCGCGCCAGTTCCGTTTTCCCCACGCCCGTGGGGCCCAGAAAGATGAAGCTGCCGATCGGGCGGTTCGGGTCGGAAAGTCCCGCCCGGCTGCGCCGCACGGCGTTGGCCACCAGCCGCAGAGCTTCTTCCTGCCCTACCACGCGCAGCCGCAGGCGGTCTTCCATTTCGACCAGCTTCGACACTTCGCCTTCCAGCATCTTGGCCACCGGAATGCCGGTCCATTTGGAAACCACGCGAGCCACGTCCTCTTCGTCCACTTCTTCCTTCAGCATCCGGGCCGCTTTGCCTTTCCCTTCCAGCTCCGAGTTCGCCTCGGCAAGTTCTTTTTCCAGACTGACCAGCTTGCCGTAGCGGATTTCCGAGGCTTTGGCCAGGTCGCCTTCGCGCGTGGCGCGCTGCTCGTCCACCTTGGCCTGCTCGATGTTCGACTTCAGCTCCCGGATGCGGGTGATGATTTCCTTTTCTGCATTCCAGCGCAGCTTCAAGCGGTCGGACTGCTCCTGGAGGCCCGCAAGCTCCTTTTCAAGCTTGGCCAGGCGTTCGCGCGAAGCGGGATCTTCCTCCTTCTTAAGCGCCTGCCGCTCGATTTCAAGCTGCGTGATGCGCCGCTCAATCTGGTCGATCTCCGCCGGCATCGAATCAATCTCAATCCGCAGGCCCGAAGCCGCCTCGTCGATCAGGTCGATGGCTTTGTCGGGCAGAAAGCGGTCGGAAATGTACCGGTTCGAGAGCACCGCCGCGGCCACAATGGCGGAGTCCTTGATGCGCACGCCGTGGTGGACTTCATAGCGTTCCTTGAGTCCCCGCAGAATCGCGATGGTGTCTTCAACGCTCGGCTGGCCGACCAGAACGGGCTGGAAACGCCGCTCGAGCGCCGCGTCTTTTTCAATGTACTTCTTGTACTCGTTCAGCGTGGTGGCGCCGATGCAGCGCAACTCGCCGCGCGCCAGCGCCGGCTTCAGCATGTTGGAAGCGTCAATCGAGCCTTCGGCCGCGCCCGCGCCCACCAGGGTATGCAACTCGTCGATGAACAGGACGACCTGGCCGCTCGATTCCTCAATTTCCTTCAGCAGCGCCTTCAGGCGGTCTTCAAACTCGCCCCGGTATTTGGAACCTGCCACCATCGAGCCCAGGTCAAGCGCCACAATCCGCTTCGACTTGAGCGATTCCGGCACGTCGCCGGCCACAATCCGCTGCGCAATGCCTTCCACGATTGCCGTCTTGCCCACGCCCGGCTCGCCGATCAGCACCGGATTGTTCTTGGTGCGCCGTGAGAGCACTTGAATCACCCGGCGGATTTCATCGTCCCGGCCGATCACCGGGTCGAGCTTGCCCCGCCGCGCCAGTTCCGTCAGGTCGCGCGCGTAACGCTCCAGCGCCTGGTATTTGGCTTCCGGGTTCTGGTCGGTCACCCGCTGCGAGCCGCGAATGGCCACCAACGCTTTCAGGATGGCGTCATGGGAAACTCCCAGCCGCGCAAGAATCTGGCCCGCGGGGTCGTTCTTCTTTTTGGCAAGAGCCAGCAGCAGATGCTCGGTGGAGACAAACTCATCCTTGAAGGGTTCGGTTTCCTTGGCCGCCTGGTCCAGAATCTCTTTAAGTGCCGGAGAAAGATAGTGGTCCGCCGTCCCGCCCACTTTGGGCAGACGCTCAAGGGCTTTTTCGGCTTCCTGACTGACGCTCGCGGGCGTTGCGCCCAGCCGCTCCAGAATTGCCGGAACAATGCCTTCGGATTGCTCTAGCAAAGCGAGAAGCAGGTGGAGAGGCTCCAGTTGCTGATTGCCAAAGCGGCCCGCAACGTCCTGCGTGCCTTGCAGGGCTTCCTGGGCTTTGATGGTGAATTTGTCAAAACGTGTCGCCATAAGGTTTCCTTGGGTCTTGCGATTTAAAGCCAATCCGGGCTGGCTTCCTCACGCCCGCCAGCCCGGGATCAATTCATGGGCGCCGCCGCCTCATGGGGCGGCGCGGGTACCAGTTCAGCGTAACTCACTTGCCGACGCCGATCTTGATTTTTTTCGGTTTGGCTTCCTCGCGTTTGGGCATGGTCAGCGTCAGAACGCCGTCCTTGAAGTCCGCCTTGACCTTTTCCGCATCGATTGCGGCCGGCAGCGGAAAAGTCCGCCCAAAGCTTCCGTAGGCCCTCTCGACGTGACAGTAGTTCTCTTCCTTGATTTCGCTTTCGTGTTTGCGCTCGCCCCTCAGGTAGAGCGTCCCGTCGTGCACCGTAACTTCAACGTCTTTGGGATCGATGCCCGGTAATTCTGCTTCGAGCACAAGGTTCTGTTCCGTCTCATAAAGGTTAACCGGAGGCATCCAGTTGCCGGAGCTGAGACCTTCGTCTTCGGCAGGAAAGCGCCCCAAAGTTTGGTTGAGCAAACGATTCATCCGGTCTTGGGTTGCAAGCAAGTCTCGAAAGGGTTCCCATCGTACGATTGGCATTGTCTTCATACCTCCTTGATTAAGTGGCGCAACACCCCGGGCTGCGAGCCCGCGACGCCGGGTCGCGGGCCTCATCAAGCCGCTCCGCGGGCTTACTGAACGTTGATCTTGATCGTCTTAGGTTTGGCCTCCTCGCGCTTTGGCAGCGTCAGCGTCAGGATGCCATCCTTGTATCCGGCCTCGACCTTCTCCGCATTAACCGAGGCGGGCAAGGCAAAGGTTCGGCTGAATGCTCCGTAAGTCCGTTCAACACGGTGCAGATTCTCCTCTTTGACCTCTTTTTCGAATTTTCGCTCGCCCTTGAGGTAGAGAGTGTTGTCTTCCACGCGGACCTCAACTTCGTTGGGGTCCACACCGGGCAATTCAGCCTTCAACACAAGTCGGTCGTCGGTTTCGTAAATATCCACCGGCGGCATCCAGGCCCGCGCCGAGGGCTCCTCGTTACCGAAAGCCCGGGCGAAGGTGTCGTTGAACAGCCGATTGAATCGGTCCTGAGTGGTTACCAAATCCCGGAAAGGTTCCCATCTTACGATCGCCATGGTTCATTACCTCCTTAAGCATCTAACTTCTTAGTGTAAATTGATAATAAAACCTTAGTGTTTGCCTGTCAAGTATTTTATAATATTTATTTTTCAATATCTTACGAAACAATCATTCCTCCTATGGAGATCTTTCAGCCTGATTTCGAGCTCCTGGAAAGCGTTGGCGGTGTCTTAGGACGCACTTAACCTTGTTTCCGCGCTGGAAATTCCTCGATCAGCAAGGCTGAAGCCAGGACGCACTTCTCCTTACATGGCAGTCCGGTTACTTCATTCTCTGCTGATTCGTGCTAGACTTCGGTGAAGGTTGCTGACTTCGGGTTGGAGTCTCGAAAAGTTTTTCGGACCGGAGAAGCCCAACTTCTCCAGGCAATCAATCGCCATCATCGGGGGGGGCAGATGAAATTGGAAGTGGGTGACCGGGCCCCGGACTTTGAGCTGGAGGATGATAACGGCCGCCGGGTCCGGCTAAGCGATTTTGCGGGCAGGCCGGTGGTGCTGGCCTTTTACGTTCTGGCAAATACGCCAGGCTGTGCGGGCGAACTCCGCGCTTACCAGGACGATTTCGCTGAGTTTGAGAAAGCGGGGGCACAAATCCTGGGGATCAGCGTCAACAAGCCTGCGGCCAACCGCGAGTTTGCCGAAAAGCTGGGGCTCACCTTTCCGCTGCTCTGCGATCCGGACAAGCAAGTGACCCGGCGATACGGCATCCTCAGTTTCTTTCGCGTTGCCCGCCGCACGACGTTCGTGCTGGACCGCCAGGGCATAATCCGGCGCATTGACCGTGGCAGGGCCGCCCTGATTCCGGATTCAGCCCTGGAGGCTTGCCGCCTGGCTTTGCCCAAATCAGATTAAGCAAAGCCCCCGGATCTTCGGAGCTGGCATCCGGCGCCGAAGCTATTTGGATTGCGCTTCGAGTTGGTTGAGAATCTTACCGAGTGCCTTGATTTCCTTGCCGTATCCAGCCCAATCTCCCTGGCGCAAATGCTCCATCGCCTGCTGGTAATGCTGATTCGCCTGTTGGGCGAGCCCCTGGAACTCCGCCGAGGAGGCCGCCGAAGGAGCCGCTGCCGATGGCATGGACTTGATCTTGGTAAGCTTCTCTCCCGCCACTTTGGGCTTCAGAGTTGGCAGCTGCTGAGAGGTCTGGGTGTTGATGTTCCCGCCGAAAATCTCGCTGAGGGCGCCGTCAAGCGTCGGCGACATGACCACCTGGTCGGAGTATGAGACGATCACGCGCTTTAATTGCGGCAGCGCTCCGCCGGATTCTGCGGCCAGATAAAGCGGCTCGATGTAGAGCACGCTGTTGGCGGTGGGGATCACCAGCAAGGTTCCGCGAATAACGCTGGAGCCTCCCTGGCCCCAAAGGGTGAGTTGCTGAGAAATCGTGGGGTTCTGGTCGATCCGCGACTCAATCTGCTGCGGGCCGTAGATCAGTTTCTGCTTCGGAAACATAAACACGACGACCTTGCCGTAATTGGGCGCATCGCAGCGCGCCGCCATCCAGGCAATCATGTTGTCTTTGCGAGCGGGCGTGAAGGGCACCATGAGAACGAACTCTTCCTTCTTACCCACCTCCGGCAGCTTCATGATGACGTAGTAAGGCGACATCGGCGAGGGAGACCCCTGCGCCAGGCTTCGCGCCACGCGCCACAGGTCTTCCTTGTTGTAGAACACCCGCGGATCGGTCATATGGAATACCGCGTACTTGGCGGCCTGGATGCTGAAGAAAGTCTCCGGGTAGCGGATATGCGCCCGCAGGCCGTCCGGCATTTCGTCAAGCGGCCGAAAGACGCCGGGAAAGATGCGCGAGTAAACCTGAATGATGGGATCGGTCGGGTCACTGATGTAGTACCTGACTTTGCCGCTGTAAGCGTTGATGGTGACTTTGACGGAATTCCGGATGTAATTGCCCATCTGAGTGGTGGGATCCGAGTACGGGTAACGGCTGGAAGTGGTGTAAGCGTCCAGAATCCAGTAAAGAGATCCGTCTTTCCCGACCACCATATAAGGATCGGGATCGAACTGCAGAAACGGCGTCAGCCGCTGGGCCCGCTGGATGATCTCCCGGTAAATCATCATCCGGCTTCCAGCCTTGATATCGCTCGAAAAGAGAATATTCTTCTGGCCGAACTTCAGCGTAAAAAGCAGGCGGCGCCAGAAATTCCTGACCGGAATTCCTCCCGTTCCTTTGTAGGTGCTGTATACGTCTTGATTGCCCGCGGGATAATTGAATTCCTGCTGGCCGGTCCGCACAAAGCAATAATTGTTTGGAACTTCACCGTAGTAAATCTCCGGGCGCGTGATCTGGATGGGAACCGAGGAAACCGGCGGCACGTCCTTGATAAAGAACACTGGCAACCCGTCGCGGGTGTATTCGTTCACCGGGCTCATGCACAGCCCATAACCGTGCGTATAAATGAGGTGAGAATTGATCCAGTTTCGGCTCGGCAGGCTGGAGGTGGAAAGCTCGCGCGGGGAAAGCAGCACCTGGCGGTAGAGGCCGTTGATGCGATAGCGATCGCTATCCACGTTCACGAAGTCGTAGTAAGTGCGGATCGTCTGGAGCTGGCCGAAGGTGGTCAGCAGCGGTTTATGATCCCACAAGCGAACGTTGCGCATCGTGGGTTCGTTCGCCATGATGGTCTGCGCGGTCAGGTCCTCTTTCGGAGAAAAATGGTGTTCATGGAAGCGGTCGAGGGCATACGCCTTGCGAGTGTATTTGATGGCGTCGGCAATGTAAGGGCGCTCTTTATCGAGCTCGTTGGGGGTCACAACAAAGTGCTGGACGATGCTGGGGTAGATGTTAACCCCCACCAGTCCCACCAAGATGAGCGCGCCAAAACTCCAAATGGCCGGGCGGATGGTGCCGCGCGCAGCCCCCACCAGGAATGCGAGAGCCGTTATCAGGCACAGCACCAGCATGATCTTCAGCAGGGGAAGAGTCGCGTGAACGTCGGTGTAGCCGGCGCCGTAAACCAGGCCGCGCGACGAATAGAGCAGGTCAAACATGGCCAGCCGCGTTCGGTAGGCCATCAAAGCAAACAGCAGCCCTCCCAGCACCATCAGGTGGGCGCGCGCCGTGGGCGCCACCGACGGGCCGCGCGGGGTTACCCAGACTCCGCCTTCCAGCAAATAAACCACCACGGCGCTCAGCAGGCAGGCGATCAGGACCACCAACGCCAGGTGGTAGAGAAACCAGTGGAAACCAAGATGGAAGAGATAAAAGCCCAGATTGATGTGGAAGATGGGATCGGCCTGGGCCATGGACACGCCGTGCTTGTCCAGCAGATAGTCCTGCCAGTGAAACGACGCCCACTGTCCCACGGCATAGCCGACCAGCAGAATGCCCACCCAGACCAGCCAGCCGAAGACTTCCGCAAAGCGATCCAGCCCCGGCGGCATTTCAATGGCCCCGTGGTAAACGCGGTATCCGTAACGGGATGAAATGGAGCGCGCCACCAGCACATTGGCGCCCACCAGTAACATGAAGCCGATGCCGGCCATCCCGCTCAAGCCGATCTGGGCGATTAAAATATTCTTGTAAAGGACCAGGTAGTGCTCGGCTCCAAACCAGAGCCAGTCCACCAGCAAATTGACGCCGTCGGTAAAAAGCGGCGCAAACACCAGAAGGAATAAAACTCCTGCGACAATAAGACGTTGAGCTCGATCTTGTTTCAAGGCAATTCTCCGCCGTTATCTTCACACACCGTTGCGCCTGTGTCAAAAGACTGTCGAGTTAATTTTGAGGGCGGCTACGCGGCAGGCGGGGCAAGAGCTCTCAAGACTGACCAAGCCTGCTTTGCGTCCGTCTTCATCGCGGGAGCCGCAGCCTCTGCAGGCGTGCTCGCGGCGCGTTCCGGCCGGCGCTGAAACCGCGGCCCGCGGTTTCGGCATCCAACTTATTTCCCCGGGCAATGGTATAGTTCCACTCTGGGAGTGGAAAGTTTTTGGGAGGCTGCAAGTTGAAGAGAAGGTATCAAAAACCGGCGCAGGGCGTCGGCAAGGGATTGGTTTTGGTGTTTTTGGTCTTCGCGGTGGTCGCGGGCATCCTGGGATGGAGGCTGCTCAGCCACGAAGCGCCTGTGATCCAAATCAGTGGACAACTGAAGGGGATTGGCAAAACGAGGGCGGTCGAGTTCCGCGTCCATGACAAAGAATACTCCTTGAAGAGCGTCCGCGTGGAGCTTCACCAGGGCGGCCGGACTTTTACGGTGCCCGTTTCGAGCGAGATTCACAATGCGCCCAGGGTTTCCTGGTGGAAATTCTGGGCGAGCGGTCCGAAAAGCCACGGCGCATTCAAGGCTCAGATCGGCCACCACGCCATCCCGGATTTGAAGCCGGGCCGCGCGACGCTCGAAATTGTCGCCAGGAACGATTCCTGGGGCAATTTCTTGCGCGGGGGCAGCAGCCGGCTCAGGCTGGAGTTGCCGGTGCGCTTCGAGCCGCCCCAGGTTAACGTTCTCACGCCTCTGGTCTATGTTGACCAGGGAGGGTGCGACCTGGTGCTGTTTACGGTTTCTCCCGGAACCACGGAGTCGGGAATCCAGGTAGGGAAATACTTTTTCCCCAGCTGGCCGGTACAAAAATCACTGCCCGGCACGCGCCTGTGCCTTTTCGCCTACCCCTACAACCTCGACCCCAAAACGCCCGCGCACATTGTGGCGCGTGACGATGCCGGCAACCAAACAACGCAGAGTTTCTCCTACCGAGTCACTCCCCAGAAGTTCCGCAAGGGCACCATCCATTTGCAGAATAGCTTTTTGCAGCGGGTGGTTCCTGCGATTATGAGCCACGATCCCAAGCTGAAGGATCAGGGCAGCCTGCTGCAAAACTACCTGATGCTCAACCGCCATCTGCGCAAGATCGAGGCCCAGTTGCTCATGGCGTATTCCGAGAAGACGGCTTCTCATTTCCTGTGGACCCAGGCTTTCCTGCGCTATCCGCATTCCGAGGTGGAAGCTCATTTTGCCGACTACCGAACCTACTATTACGACGGCAAGGTGGTCGATCACGAAACGCATCTCGGTTACGATCTCGCCTCCACCGCGCACGCGCCGGTCCCGGCCGCCGACAACGGCGTAGTGGTCTTCGCCCACTATTTCGGCATCTACGGCAACGCCGTTCTCATCGACCACGGCTGCGGACTCCAGACGCTTTACGGGCATCTCAGTTCGTTTGCCGTCAAGGCGGGCGACCACGTCGAGCGCGGCCAGACGATCGGCCACAGCGGCGAAACCGGTATGGCCGGCGGCGACCACCTGCACTTCTCCGTCCTGCTGGATGGCGTCTTTGTCGACCCGCTCGAGTGGTGGGACCCGCACTGGATCAAGGTCAACATCACGGAGAAGCTCGCGCCCTATCGGTAAGGGACAAGCCTGAGCAGCCCCTTCATCAATCAACAGGCAAGTGGGCATGTAAATATTGCCCGGTGTTCAGGAAATGAACACATTTTGGAAATCAGCACGAATTCCGGTGGGAATAAAATCTATAACATTAGTGTTATCAATAACTTACTTAATTCGTTGAAATGAGGGGCGAAAATCCCATTCGTCCCATTTGGGGGCTTTCATGGCGGTGATAGCCTAGTTTAGTAAGCTCTCGCGCCGCGCGCCCGAGGCCGAAGACCCTGCCGCCGTAAATGCTTTA
>CAYWMN010000131.1:0-10064 GCA_964459065.1 uncultured Acidobacteriota bacterium
CCTGGGTCAGCGTGGCGATATTCATTTCCTTCAGCTTGGCAATATCGAGGACTTCACTCTCTTTGAGTTCCTCGATCTTTTCTTCCTGCACGATAACCGGCTTTTCTTCCTGTTTTTTAGACGGCATGTTACTCTCTCAGCTTCAAGTTGAGTTTAGAATCCCTTCAAGGATTCGGTTTCTGCAAAGGGTGATTCCTGCCGATCCCTTGTCTTGACGCACATTCGTCTCCGTTAATCCAGCGGCAGCGAAGCGCAAGTTAGCAGTGTCTTGAATGGCGTAAACCGTGATCGGTCGTGGTTTCCGGGTCTATCAATCCGAATAGGTTTGGATTAATCGGTGCTGATTCGCAGACAGTAAGAAAAACGCGACACCTCATCAGCGAGCACAACTTCAGCGGCGACGGGCTCACTCCGGAGCCTTTCCCGCGTCTTGTATCAACCCTAATTCGTCAAAGATTCGCGGTCAGCGTCGAGCGAAGATTCGAGGCTTTGAGCCTCCTGCGGCTCTGACGTAAGCGCCCGCATTCCCTCAATTTTCCGTTCCAGAGCCAGGTCAAGAACCTCATCCACCGTCTCCACAAAACGAATGGCGACATCCTCCTGAACGTTCTCGGGAATCTCGGAAAGATCCTTTTCATTGTCGCGCGGCAACAGGACGGTTCGGTTGCCGGCCCGGTGCGCCGCCAGGATCTTCTCCTTAACGCCTCCAATCGGCAGCACCTTGCCGCGCAGAGTGATTTCACCGGTCATCGCGATTTCGCGGTTCACCGGGATTTTGGTCAGCGCGCTCACCACCGCGGTGGCCAGAGTGATGCCCGCCGAGGGACCATCCTTGGGAATCGCTCCTTCCGGAATATGAATATGAATATCCAGCCGGCGGTAAAAGTCCGGCGCCAAACCCAGCCGCGAAGCCCTGGAGCGCACATAGCTCAAGGCTGCCTGCGCCGACTCCTGCATCACATCGCCCAGCTTGCCCGTCAACGTCAGCTTGCCTTTGCCTTGCATGACAGTGGCTTCGATGTTGAGAATCTGGCCGCCCACTTCCGTCCAGGCAAGGCCCGTCGCCAAGCCCACTTCGTTCTTCTCCTCGGCCTGCTTATCCCGAAACTTGATCACGCCCAGGTATTCCTGCAGGTTTTCGGCTTTGACAACGATCTTCAGTTCGCGGCCTTCCTGCACCACTTTCCGGGCGACTTTGCGGCAGATATTGGCAATCTCCCGCTCCAGGTTCCGCACGCCGGCTTCCCGCGTATAATTGCGGATGATTCCCACCAGCGCCTCATCCTCAAAGGTGATGTTCTTCTCTTTCAGGCCGGTCGCTCCCCGCTGCTTGCTGATCAAAAAGCGCTTGGCAATTTCCAGCTTCTCGGCCTCCGTATAGCCGGATAGCCGCAGGATTTCCATCCGGTCCTGAAGGGGCTGCGGGATGGTGTGGATCACGTTCGCCGTGGTGATGAAGAAAATCTTGGAAAGATCGTACTCGACGTCCAGATAATGGTCAGCGAAACTGCCGTTCTGCTCGGGGTCCAGCACCTCCAGCAAGGCTGCGGAGGGATCGCCCCGGAAGTCCATGCTCATCTTGTCGACTTCATCCAGCAGGAACACCGGATTGGTGGTTCCGGCCTTCTTCATCATCTGAATAATCTGCCCGGGCAGCGCTCCGATGTAAGTCCGGCGATGGCCTCGGATTTCCGCCTCATCCCGGACGCCGCCGAGAGATAGCCGCACGAATTTCCGGCCCGTCGCCCGCGCAATCGAGCGGCCCAGCGACGTCTTGCCAACTCCCGGAGGACCCACAAAGCAGAGAATCGACCCGCGCGGAGTCTTCACAAGCTGGCGCACCGCCAGAAACTCGAGAATGCGTTCCTTGATCTTGGTAAGCCCATAGTGATCTTCTTCCAGAATCTTTTCGGCCCGCAGGATGTCACGGATTTCCTTGGATTTCTTCTTCCAGGGCACCGCCAGCAGCCAGTCAAGGTAATTGCGCGACACCGTCGATTCAGCCGACATGGGCGGCATCAACTCCAGGCGCTTGAGCTCCTGGAGGGCCTTTTCATGGGCATCCTTGGTCATGCCGGCGGCATCGACCTTTTTCTTCAGCTCTTCGATTTCGTTTTTTTCGTTGCGCCCCAACTCTTTCTGAATGGCCTTGATCTTCTCATTCAGATAGTACTCGCGCTGAGCGCGCTCCATCTGGCGCTTCACGCGGCCCTGAATGGAGCGGTCGACGTTGAGCTTTTCAATTTCGATATCCAGAATATCGGCGAGACGCGTCAGCCGGTCGACGGGGTCAAACAGCTCCAGCAATTCCTGCTTCTCTTCAATGCTGACATTCAGATTGGCAGCCACAGTGTCCGTAAATTTGCCGATCTCGTCCACCTTGGCGGCGGCGATCATGGTTTCGTAGTTCAGGCTCTGTGACAGCTTGACGTATTGCTCGAACAGCGAAACCACCCGCTGCACAAGCTGTTCCAGGCTGGGCGTGCTGACGCTGCGGAAGACCGCCGTCTTGACCGTGGCGCGGAAGAAACCGTCGTCGTTGGAGACCTTCACAACCTTTCCACGGTCGCTGCCCTCAACCAGCACCTTGATGTTGCCATCGGGCAGCTTCAGGCTCTGAATAATATTGGAGATGGTTCCCACCTGGTAGATGTCGTTCGGCTTGGGGTCATCCACCGAGGCATCGTGCTGGGTGGCCAGAAAAATCTTCTTATCCCCCGCCAGAGCCTCTTCAAGCGCCCGGACCGAGCTTTCACGCCCCACCACGAAGGGAGTCATCATGTACGGGAAGATAACCACATCCCGAATCGGCATCATTGGGAACAGGCGGGTCTCGCCTTTTTCACGACCTGAAAACATAGATTCCATTAACTCGCCTTTTCAAAGAGTGTGGGATCGAAAACGATTTCGTTCTTGACCACCATTTCTTCCGTCACCACAAATTCGCGAAGCGTCCGCTGGCTGGGCAGATGGTACATCAAGTCCAGCATCAAGTCTTCCAGGATCATGCGAAGGCCGCGAGCCCCCAGCTTCCGGTCCATCGCCAGCAGTGCAATTTTCCGCAAGGCCTCATCGGTAAACCGCAGCTTGACGTTTTCATACTCAAACAGCCGTTGATACTGCCGGACCAGAGCGTTCTTCGGCTCCACCATGATCTTCATCAAGGCTTGCTCGTCCAAGTCGCTGAGGACGCTCAAGACCGGAAGCCGACCGATGAACTCCGGGATCAGACCATAGTGGATCAGGTCCTGGGGCTGGGCCTGCTCCAGCAGTTCGATATTTCGCTGGTCCGAAGCCGTTGCCGGGCTCTCGGCGCTCGCATGAAAGCCCAAGGCTCTCTTTCCGATCCGGCTTTCGACGATCTTCTCAAGCCCCACAAACGCTCCGCCGCAGATAAACAGGATGTCGGTCGTGTCCACGGGCGTAAATTCTTGGTGCGGATGCTTCCGTCCCCCCTGGGGAGGAACATTGGCCACCGTCCCTTCCAGAATCTTCAGCAGCGCCTGCTGAACGCCTTCTCCGGAGACGTCCCGGGTAATCGACGGGTTTTCATCCTTCCGGGAAACCTTGTCAATCTCATCGATATAGATAATGCCCTGCTGCGCCCGCTGAACGTCGCCCTGAGCGTTCTGGAGCAGCTTCAGAATAACGTTTTCAACGTCTTCGCCAACGTAACCGGCTTCGGTCAAAGTGGTGGCGTCGACAATCGCGAAAGGAACTTCCAGAAGGCGCGCCAGGGTCTGAGCCAGCAGCGTCTTCCCGGTGCCCGTCGGCCCGATCAGCAGGATGTTGGACTTGGTCAGTTCCACATCGTTCCGGACCTTGGTCAGCATGATGCGTTTGTAGTGATTGTAGACAGCGACCGCCAGTTTCTTCTTGGTCTTGTCCTGACCAATCACATACTCATCGAGGAAGCGCTTGACCTCCGCGGGGCGCGGCAATTTGGCTTGAGCCGTCGGAACGCGTTCGGCCTGCTCTTCCTCCAGGATGGTGTTGCAAACCGCCACGCATTCATCGCAGATGTAGGCACGGGGATGTTCGCCGGGAGAGGAGATCAATTTCCCAACGCCATCCTGAGTCTTTTGGCAAAATGAACAACGGAGGATTTCGTCAGAAACGAGACGTTTCAAGCTAGGCTCCTTTCGTGACTACTTGTGCTTCTGGATAATCTCATCCACAATGCCATATTCTTGCGCCTGCTGGGCGCTCATCCAGAAGTCACGCTCCACATCATGTTCCACTTTTTCCAGGGGCTGACTAGTGTGCTTCGCCATAATCTCATTCAAGCTGGCCCGAATCCGCAGGATCTCCCGGGCATGGATGTCAATATCCGTCGCCTGGCCGGAAAGTCCGCCCATGGTCGGCTGGTGAATCAGGACGCGGGAGTTCGGCAGGGCAAAACGCTTGCCGTGGGTTCCGGCCGAAAGCAGCAGAGCTGCCACGCTCGCAGCCTGGCCGATGCAGATCGTCGCCACATCGGGCCGGATAAACTGCATGGTGTCATAAATCGCCATGCCGGCCGTCACCACTCCCCCGGGAGAGTTAATGTAGAGTGAAACGTCTTTCTCCGGGTCCTCCGCCTCCAGGAACAGCAACTGGGCTGTCACTAGATTAGCGATATTGTCGTCAATGGGTGTGCCGATAAAGATGATGTTGTCGCGGAGAAGCCGGGAATAAATATCGTAGGCTCTTTCGCCCCGGCTCGTCTGTTCAACCACCATGGGGATCAATGTCATTGCGGGTCTCTCAAGGCTTCTCGCCACCCCAAGCCTTAGGCTTCCTCCTGAGGGCGCACGGAATCGCTTTTCGCGGGGGTCGCAGCGTTTTGGTAGATAAGATCAAGGGTCTTCTGATTACGGAGCTTCTGACTAATTTTAGTAAGGCTGCCGTTCTGTGTCAAGCGTGTTTTAACGGTAGCCGGCGGCTCCCGGCGTTCCTGGGCCAGATCACGAATCACTTCATCCACTTCGCCCTCTGAAACTTCAACCCCTTCAGCCTCGGCCACTTTATCCAGGATCAGCGAGCCCCGAACGTCCTTTTCGGCTTCCGGCCTGGAATCATCGCGAATCTTCTGCCAATCAATATTAACACTTCTCGGATCAACCCCTTGCGAGAAAAGGCTGCTCAAAAGACGTTCCAGCCGCGCGTTAACCTGCGCATCCACCAGCAACTCCGGAACGGGAAATTCGTGGAGGCTGACAAGCTGATCCAGCAATTTCTGCTTTCCGCGGGCTTCAACTTCCTGTTTCTTGCGCTCGCGAAGATTCTCTGAAACCTTCGCTTTCAGTTCCTCAAAGGTTTTAAACTCGCTCACGGACTTCGCAAATTCGTCGTCCAGTTCAGGCACCACTCTCTTCTTGATTCCCTGGACCTCCACCCGATAGTCGAGCGTCCTGCCGGCCAGTGAAGGCGCGGAATAATCCTCAGGGTAGGCCACTTGAAATTCGCGGACGTCCCCGGCCTTTGTACCCCGCAGGTTCTGGGTAAATTCCGCCACGGCATCGTCGCCAGCCAGGTGCACCATTACGTCCTTTCCGTCAAGGGGCTCCGCGTCCGGCTTGCCGGCGTCGCTTCCGTGATAGTTCACCTGCACATAATCTCCGTCGGCCGAGGCACGGTCTTCGACGACCTCAAAAGTGGCGGCGCGGTCCTGCAATTGCCGGAGCGTCTCATCCACATCCTCGTCGGTCACCTCAGCAGGCTCTCTTTCAACCTCAAGACCTTTATAATCCTTAAGTTCAAATATCGGAAGGACTTCAAACGTGGCCGTGCAGGTCAGCGGCTGGTCGTCAGCGAATTTCACGTCCGCAAAATTCGGACGCCCAACAACCGAGACCTTCTGTTCTTTAACCGCCGTCTCAAAGTATTTCGGCAGAAGAGTCTGCGCAACTTCATTGCGAATATCTTCTTCAAAGCGCCGGCGAATCAGCGAAGCGGGTGCGTGACCGGGCCGAAAACCCGGAATGCGCGCCACGCGGCGGTATTGCGCCGTCACAGCCTCGGACTCACGCCGTACAATGTCGGGTGGTATTTCGATGAGCAACTCTTTTTTACAAGTCTCAGAGTCCACAATTCCTCGAACGCAACTGTTAAGATTGATAGAGAACGGTGAGGTGGTCCTTTTACACCTGAAGGAATCAAGCGGTCCGCAAGCTCCGGACCGTCCGTAGCCCAAGGGTGCAGTATAGCACAACCCCTCGCCGTGTCAACTTGCCAGTTTCATGCAAAGCCGCCCTGCGGCACGCCAGTGCGCCGCAACGGATGGGCTCCAGCCTCTTGCTCGCCTGGCCCGCGAAAAGCGGCTTGACCCCACAGGGCAAAGCCGCTCGCCTGATGCGGTTGGCTCAACCGCGCCGCTCGGTCCGGCAATCTGATCAAATCCTCTCTCCTGGTCAAATGGCCGTCAAAACGCCCTGGACAAGCCCGTCCAACTTCTACATCTTCATGATATAATACATCCTGTTCTTTTGTCCGCATTGTAGCTTGTGGCAAGCGGATTTCCGCTGCCTGGAGGCCGGACGTGGAGACAAAATCAATGCCTGTGGATTACTTTGAGAAGGTTTGGCACAACGGCAAGTTTATTTCCTGGAATGACGCGACGATTCATGTAGCCTCTCACGTGGTCAGCTACGCCTCGTCCCTGTTTGAGGGTATCCGCTGCTATGAGACCCCCCAGGGCGCCGCGATCTTCCGGCCTGGCGAGCACATCACCCGGCTGCTCGATTCCTGCAAGATCTACCGGGTCGAACCGAAATTTACGCACGAACAACTCCGCCAGGCGACGATCGACCTGATTCGCGTCAATAACATCAGGTCCTGCTACATCCGCCCGATCATTTTCCGGGGTTACGGCGACGTGGGAGTGAGCGCGCTCAATAATCCGGTGGAGATTTATCTGCTGGCCTGGAAGTGGGGGAAATATCTGGGCGATGAAGCTCTGAATCAAGGCGTTGACGTTTGCATCTCCTCCTGGAACCGCATGGCTCCCAACACCATGCCGTCCATGGCCAAGGCGGCTTCAAACTACATGAACGCCCAGCTGATCAAAATGGAAGCCATCAGCAACGGATTCGTGGAAGGAATTGCTCTCGACCACAACGGCAACATCAGCGAAGGAAGCGGAGAAAACATCTTTGTTGTCCGCGACGGGAAAATCTTCACGCCGCCGCTGGCCTCCGCCGTCCTGCCCGGCATCACGCGCTCTTCGGTCATCACGCTGGCCGAAGAAGCGGGCATTCCGGTCATTGAGCAGGAGTTGCCGCGGGAGATTCTCTACATTGCCGACGAAGTCTTCTTTACCGGCACCGCCGCTGAAGTCACCCCCATCCGCTCGGTTGACCGGATCGTGGTGGGCCAGGGCCACGCCGGACCCATCACCCGGAAGCTTCAGGAACGCTTCATGAGCATTGTCCAGGGCCAGGCGGAAGATAAATACGGCTGGCTCACTTACGCCAATCAGCCGGTCGGCGCCTCGCGCTGACCGCGCATTCCACACGCTCAGATTCCAGCACAGCGACCCGGAGGCAGGGCGAGGCGGGGTTCGCGCCGCTGCTTTTCCTTACCCTCCCGGGGCTCAAGCAGCCCGGATTGAAGGTCGATAAAATAACCATCCGGCACACCGGTCCGCCGGATGGCAACCCCATTTTGACAGCCGGATTGCGGTGTGCTATCTTGCCCCCGTTTCAGAAGCGGGGCCGGCGAGGTTCGCTGTGCAAATCGATGAACTTTTACGCACCGCCTGTGAGAACAAGGCCTCCGACCTCCACCTGAAAGTGGGGAATTTCCCCTACATCCGGGTCGACGGCATCCTGCGGTCTTTGAAGGAATATTCCCGGATCTCAAGCGAAGACATGGTGTCCATGGCCTTCAGCATGATGACCAACCGGCAAAAGCAGAAATTTAAAGAGAATGCCGAAATGGACATGGCCCACGGCGTGGCGGGGCTGGGCCGTTTTCGCGTCAACATCTTCCAGCAGCGCGGCAATGTGGGCATGGTGCTGCGCGTTATTCCCACCAAGATTCGCACCCTGGAAGAACTCTTTCTGCCCAGAGTGATTGAGAAGATCTGCCTGGAAACACGGGGAATGGTTCTAGTCACGGGCACCACCGGAAGCGGCAAGACCACCACCTTGGCCGCGATGGTAGACCGCATCAATTCCGACCGCACCGACCATGTGATTACCATTGAAGATCCCATCGAATTTCTGCATCGCGACAAGAAAGCTTTCGTCAACCAGCGGGAAGTACAAGTGGATACGGCCAACTTCGGCGGAGCGTTGCGCTCGGCCCTGCGGCAGGATCCGGATGTTATTCTGGTAGGCGAAATGCGGGATCTCGAAACCATTCACACGGCGCTGCTGGCGGCCGAAACAGGCCACCTGGTCTTGTCCACGCTGCACACCCTGGACGCCACGGAAACCATTCAGCGCATCATTGCCGTCTTTCCCCCTCCCGAGCAGAAGCAGATTCGCCTGCTGCTCGCCAGCACGCTGAGAGCCATCATCTCCCAGCGCCTGATCCGGAAAGCCGACGGCATCGGCCGCGTCCCGGCGGTGGAAATCCTGATCACCACCGAATACATCCGCGATTGCATCATCAATCCCGAAAAGACGCGTCTGATCCGCGAAGCCATCGCCTCCGGCATTTCGCAATACGGCATGCAGACGTTCGATCAGTCGATCTACGATCTCTATAACCGGAGCCTGATTTCACTCGAGGACGCTTTGCTCTACGCCTCAAATGCCGATGAGTTCAAGCTGCGCATCGGGGGCATTCGCACCACCACCGACGCCGCGCGCGATGAGATGGAAAAAGCCAGCAAGGGGAACCGATTTGCGACCTAAGGCCGCCCCCCCCAAGCCTCTTCCAACGGCCCTGGCCATGCTGGCGCGGCGCCCCTACGCCGTCGCCGAGCTTCGCCGCGCGCTCGAAAGAAAGTTTCCCGCCACGGATCTTGCCGCCGTTATTGCCCGGCTGCGCGAGCTCGGCTACCTGGACGACCGGAAGTTTGCGGAAAACTATGCGCGCTCTCTTGCCAGGAACCGTTCCTACGGACCCTACCGCATCCGGCGGGAACTGAAGAACAAGCTCGTCGACCACCGCGTGATTGACGGCGCCATCGAAAAGGCTTTTGAATCCGTCAGCGAACGCACGCTGCTCGAGCAGGCCGTCGACAAGAAGATTCGCACCCTCCGAAAACCTCTCACCCGCCCCCGGCTCGCCTCCCTTTGCCAAAGCCTCATTCGCCGCGGCTTCCGCGCTGATGATATTATGAAAGTGGTCCGCTCACGGCCCGAACTTGAACCGGCGGTACCCAACAACCTAACCGAGGGTGATCCCGAAGGATAACCGCAAGAGTTCAGAGTTATGAATTCTGAGTTCTGGGCATGAGGCGTGGGGAAATTGACGGAAAGCATAACTGCCAGCAGGAAAATGCGCAGACCGTCAAAAGATGAGCAGCCGCTCAGGATTCGTGAGCGTGCGTTTGCGTTTTCCCTGCGGGCGATCAAGCTTTTCCAATACGTGCAGAAACAAAAGGATATCGCAGGGTGGGTGATCGGCAAGCAGTTTCTCCGTGCGGCCTGTTCGGTTGGTGCAAACGTCGAAGAAGCTCAATCCGCCGAGAGTCGTGCTGATTTTGCGCACAAGCTGGGCATCGCTCAAAAAGAAGCCCGGGAAACCTTATACTGGCTTCGCCTGCTTGGAGAGTCAGAGATTATCGCCAAAACGAAACTCAGCCCGCTATTGCGCGAGACGGACGGGTTAGTTCGAATCCTGGGTTCAATCATCCTGACCACCAAGCGCGGACAAAAGAAAGGAAGCACTCAGAACTCATAACTCTGAACTCAGAATTTTTATGACTTCCAACGAAATCCGAAAACGCTTTTTAGAGTTTTTTGAACAACGCGGCCACCGGCCGGTGCGCTCGGCATCGCTGGTGCCGGCCAACGACCCGACGCTGCTGTTCACCAACGCCGGCATGAACCAGTTCAAGGACGTTTTTCTCGGCCGCGAGAAGCGCGACTACACGCGCGCCTGCTCGTCGCAAAAGTGCGTCCGGGCGG
>CAYWMN010000132.1:0-7014 GCA_964459065.1 uncultured Acidobacteriota bacterium
CGCAGCCCTGATCGTACGCCAGAGAAATGAGCAGCGCATATAGGTACCAGTCGTGGCAGAATTCAATGAGCCGCCGGTAATAGGCGGGATCTTCAGGGAGCCGCGCCGCATCAACCATCAAGCCGCGCAAGCGGGGCGGGTTGGTCGGGTCCGGAGGGGATCCTGACGTCGTGTTTTCGGCCGGCAAGGTTCTGCCGGCGCCGGCCGACCGGGATGCCAGGGCGGTGCCTGCAAGCCCCGTGAGGCTATTGGCCAGGAAGTCGCGCCGGCTTGGTTGGGAACGTTGTTTTCGCAATGTCTCCCGCCATGGCTGCTAACAACAGCAGGTCATATTTCTATCACTCTCTTCAAAATGCAGTCCAGCTAAACTTTTTCAGAGCTCGGCACGCACTGAACAGGCTGTTTTCTTCAAATTAGCTGCAAGAAGCTTGTTGGCGGGCCGGTTCCCGCCGGCCGGCGGTTCATATCTGTATTCATCAAACCCATCATTTTCTTCCGATGAATGGCCGATCTTGAAGGTGTACCGGAACCTGTGCCGGTGGTGTATCCGTTGGTTGATTCGGGAAAAATCTATGACGAAAAACTTAGCTGAAAAGAAAAAAACGGGATCTTCTCCCGGCAAGGAAGATAAAGTTGAACCCTCAGTAAAAAGGCGCAGCGACCGGGTATCCATGGAATTCCCCCTTGAAGTTGTGGGGACTGATGCCACGTGTTTTAATTTCTTCGACAAAACGCGAACCGTCCTGATCAGCAGGCACGGCGCCATGATTGCCCTGGCACGCGTCCTGTCTCCTGAGCAAGAGGTTACGGTACTCTGCCCTTTAACCGGCAAGGAGGCGGCGGCGCGTGTGGTGGGGCGAGTCGAGGGGCAATCCGGGGAACATTATTACGGTATTGCATTCCTCGACCCGGCGATCAATCTGTGGGATATCGAGTTTGCGGAGTTGAGTGAGAGTGAAAAGGCTGCCGCGCGTGTCCTGCTGGAATGTGGCGGTTGCCATACGCGCAGGGTGACCTACCTCGATGTGCCTGAGACCGAGGTCTTGGATGCCAACCAGCGGCTTTCCATTTTTTGTGACCGGTGTTCGAATGCGACGACCTGGTTTCCTGCTCCAGCCAGCGCCGCGCGGCAGCAACTCGACAGTGAACAGGAGGCCAACCACCCCGCAAGCCCGTTACCCCAGGAGGCGTCCGATAAGCGCAAAGAAAAGCGGCTTCGAATGCAGGTAGCCGCTTGTGTCCGAGACGTTCAACTTGGGCAGGAGGTTACCCAGACCGTGGACATTTCGAAGGGAGGGGTTTGCTTCAGGAGCCGCAAGCGGTATCAAGTTGGGGCGCTGATTCAGGCGGCATTCCCTTACACTCCTAACCAGGCGAACATTTTTGTCCCCGGAAGGATTGTGTACTCTAAAGACACTGCAGAGGCCGGGGTCTTTTTTTATGGAGTTGCGATTGTTCAGGGACTTCGACAGAGGACTTCTTAGGCCGGATCTTGATCGTCTGGAGCTTACAAGGGGGAGCCGTCTGGACGGGATGGGCGATCCGCCGGCGGCAGAAGCAATCTAGAAGGCTGAGTCCGCCGCGCTGGCTTGAGCCGTGCTGTTCTGGCGGATGACGCCCGTCGGGTCGATAAAATAGGAATTTCCTCCGGTGACGCCGCGGGTTGAGGGGTCGGCATTGAAGGCATAGGCTTCGATCCTTCCCCCGATTGCCGACGCCGGAGAATATGTGAACTTGTAGCCGCTTTTTGTGGATGTCATGGTTGCCGCTCCGCCCGCGGCTTTGCCGGAGAGGACGTCGTCAACGATACCCGCCCCTATTGAACTGGCCTGGCTGCCGCTATTCGGGGGCCCGAGGTAGCCAAGAGTGGCGCTAAACCCGATGCTATAGGTGGATGAGTAAGTAAACTCAGCCGTGTTCAGTGTTCGAAGCGATTCCACGGCCGAGGCCTGATTGGCGGCTTCGCGGGAACGGATAAGGTTGGGGATCGCAATTGCCGCAAGGACTAAGATAATGGCGACGACGATCAAGAGTTCCACCAGTGAGAACCCGTCCGAGTGAGTTCGCATTCGCTTTTCTCTCCAGATTGATACGGTGACCGCAGCCGGCGAGTGGTCCCCGTTTGAGTGATCCAGCAAAGCACCACTTCGTTAATATCGGTTGGTTTAGGGACTGTGTTTAGAGGCCATTTGGAGGATGACTGTCAGGGTCGCCTGGTGGAGGCGATTCGAGGGTGGGCCTGGCCAAGCTCGCCAACGCGGGAGAGTTTGCTTGACGGGGCCGTGGGGCGCTCTTTCGAAGGCCGTCCAGGTAGAATTTCCCGGTGACTAGCAAGGACATCCTGCCTTTTGACCGGCCAGCCGTTTGGACAAGGCATTGACGGAATAATCATCGGCATGGGGTGGCGTTGGCGAGAAGAATTTCCGGCCTCAAAGTAAGGTTAACCTTGGTTACCTATTTCGTTTATTTGATATATCTTATCGTTTGACATCCGGCAGCATTGCTGATAGCCTTGGCAACGGGATTTTCTGTAGCCTCGGAGCGGATGGGGCACAGACATTTGAGGATATATTCAAGAGATACGGAGGTTGACCTGATGAACCCGCGACGCACTCTTTCTCTAGCGACTGGAATGGCGCTTTTGATAATGCTCGCAGTTGTCGCTCCTGCGTTCCCGCGGGGGAACAAGGCGAAATTGAGGCTTCATGTTAGTCCCAATCAAGCCTACCTTTTCGTTGATGGTGCGGCACTCAAGGAAGGCAACTGCTTGTTAGGCGCGATGTGTACGGTGTGGCTTCCCCCTGGCGAGCACACGGTTTCAGTTCACAACTATGGGTATAAGACCGAAACGCAGAAGGTCAACCTGCAAGCGGGAAAGGTTACCAAGCTTGATATCAAGCTTGTGAAAGAAGGCGGGCCGGTTTCCTCGCCCTGGGGTCGCATTCAGATTGAGGGGGCTCCTCCGCACGCAGCCGTTCTGTTAAATGGGAAAACTCCTGCGTTTTTTGTTGGCCATGTTGACGAGTTTAACAATAACTTCCTTTTCAAGCAGCAGCTCATTGTTCCACCCGGAACTTATCAGATGGACGTGACCTGGTGGGGCGATCAAATTTGGGAAGGTTCCGTAACGGTCAAGCCGAATGAACGGGTCATCGTGCATGTCAACAAGAACGGAGCAACCACCACCAAGCCATGGCCGAAGGGTGCAAAGATTAAATCTCTGCCCCGCTTCAAGGCGGGGATCAACACCACCACCGTGGCGGTTGCCCCGGTGAAGGCCCATTTCTCGGCTAGTCCCACTCAACTGAAATGCGGTGATGCTACCCAGCTTTCGTGGTCTTCCACCGACTCTGTGGAGAACACGATCAGTGGGATCGGCCAAGTGGGCGCCAGCGGTTCTCAATCGGTTTCACCGAAACAGACAACCACGTATGACTTTACCGCGGCGGGCCCCGGTGGCATTGTCAAACAAAGCGCTACCGTGGACGTCGATTCCGCCATTCAAGCCTCGCTCAGCATTAGTCCCAGCGAGGTTCGTTACCACAAGGTGGGCAATAAAGTGGTCGAACAGGGATCGGCGACGATTTCATGGTCCACGACGGGCGCCCAATCGGTATCCATTGATCCTCTGGGTTCGGTGGATAAAAATGGGAGCCAGACGATTACCCCGACTCCCAAGCAGACCAGTACTGGCCCTGTGGATGAAACCGATACCTATACGCTGCATGCGACGAATGATTGCGGCGGATCCCAAACCGAGACCGCCACGCTGCATATCGTTGGCCTGATCGAGGAGGCCCACGTCAAGGTGGCCCTTGCCAGCATCTTCTTCCCAACCGACTGGCCTGACCGGCGCCATTCGCATGACGGTCTGCTGAGCAGCCAGCGGGAGGCTTTGGATAAACTGGCGGAAACTTTCATTAAGCACCATGAGGCCGAGCCTGATTCCCGGCTGTTGCTTGAAGCCCATGCTGACCGTCGTGGCCCGCGCCACTACAACATGCTGCTTTCGGAACGCCGCGGGCAGATCGTCAAGAACTACCTGGTCAGCAAAGGGGTTCCTGAGGATCTGATCGAAATCAAGGCTTTTGGATGGACGAAGAATCTTAGCCTCTCGGAGGTTAAGAAACTGGAGTCGGCCAATCCTAACCGGACGGAGCAAGTCCGCCATTGGGTGACCGATCGCCTGGCCACCAATCGCCGCGTCGATCCGGTGCTGGAGCCCAACAACCTGCGGCCTACGCCGTACTATCCACACAATGCTCCTGACTCCAACGTCCTGCATATGAGGAATAAGCCGTCGTTGCGGACGGTCAGGAGAGCCCAGTAAGTCGAAAGTCAGGTGCAAAAAGAACGTCCTGCCGCTTAAAACAAGCGGCAGGACGTTTTGCTTTTAAGGGAGGACACGAGGAAAACTTATCAGTTCATGAGGCGTGGTTTTGTGGTATGAAGCGCTAGCTGACGATGGGTTCATTTTGCTCCATTTGCAATCTTTGATCTTTTTGCCGGGCGGTATCTTTTCGCAGGCTTCGGAATTGGATGAGCGGGATGATTAAAACCAGCAGCAGGCCCACGCCCAGCAGCAAAACTTCCGCTGATTTGACGACCAGGGAGGACATGGCAGCGTGGTGGTGAAATGCAATCCACCAGCTTTGCCAGGTAAAAATCAACCCTAACAGCAGGATCCCTGCTCCTCCAACGTAGAAGCACAAGAACACACACCAGAGGAGCAGCGACGCGGCCCTATGTCGAACAAGTCCGATATCGGTCATATCGATTCGTTTTTCGAACCTTTATACCCCTGCACCGAGGCAACGCTCAGCCTGGGCGATTCAAGATTTTGTTTCATTCCAGGTCCTACCTCTAATTCGTCAGTTTCACCCAACATCTTGAGAGGAGTTTGGAATTAGCCGGGTTCCTTTTGTGGGATGAAACATTTGCCCCAGGTGCCCGGTCGATATTCCCGCCCTTCGTCTGCCGGCATCTGATATACAATCATCGAAGAATTTGAATTCCCGATTTCATGGAGATGGAGGGTGATCCTCGCGATGCGCCGGAGCTGGCGTCCAGCCTACCGTTGGTTTGAGGGCGTGGCCTCCAGGATTTCAGATAACCGCGGGCTTGTTCTGTCGGTTTTACTGATCTGCGCCTCATGGTGGGGACGTCCCGCCGCGGGACTTGCGCAAAAAAATCCTCCGAAACCATCCGGATTCCAATTGAAGAGTACGGGCTTCGAAAACGGTGGAAAGATTCCTAAGGAATATACCTGTGAAGGGGCGGACCTCTCGCCCGCTCTATCCTGGTTGCACCCTCCGGCCGGCGCTCAAAGCTTTGTTCTCCTGGTCGACGACCCTGACGCGCCTTCAGGTACCTGGGTGCATTGGGTTGTTTATAATCTCGCCGGTCGGTTGCGAGGGGTGCCTGCCCATGTGCCCAAGGGAAATCATCTTGCCCAAGGAGGGCTGCAAGGGAAAAACGACTTTGGGTGGACCGGATATGGGGGGCCCTGCCCGCCACCGGGCCCGGCCCACCACTACCATTTCAAGCTCTACGCTTTGGATGAAAAACTGGACCTCCCGCCGGGCGCCTCCGAAAAGGAAGTGCTCAATGCGATGAAAGGTCATGTTCTTGGCGAAGCTCAAATCATCGCGCTCTTTGGGCGCTAAGCAAGCCTGGGTTGTCCCTGTTCTCTTTTTCGGCGGTCTTGACCAAGGCCGTAGCTTTGTTTTTAAAATAGTGTTGGCTTGGCAAAGGCAGCGGGAGATCCGGAGGGAAGGCCTTCCCTCACGGTTTCAATCGCTTCGTCGGAGCCATACTTGTGTTGTTGTCTGGAATAATCTTTCAGGCAAGAAGATCGATGAGGAGGAGCCACCAGCGGTGAGTGAAGAACCAGGAGTTGGGATCAAGGGGGAAGCAAAGCAAGGCGAGGCCGTAAGCGCATCGGACCGGGCGCAGGACGCGATTTATCAGAAAGGCACACTGGTCGGTCGCGTTGTGGACGCGGAAGTTGACCGGGAGGCTAAACAGATCCGCTTTGGCGAGATTTACGGCAGTGACCACCTTCTGATTCCGGAGGAGTGCGAATTCCAAAATTACAGGGTGATCATTCAGAAGATTCTTTTCGCTTCCAAAGTGGAAAAACAGTCTGGGCGCCGGGGAAGGGTGCTTCGAGACTGTGTCGCGGACATTCTGGGACATCGTCAACAATGATTGTGACCGAGCGGGCGGGCTTTATTGCACCTTGACTTTTTCGACAGTGGGGCCGGGCCTTCCTGCTCCCATGTTGCTTATGCGTCCTCGTACGCCTGCCACTTCTTTCCGGATGTTTCCCCAGGTCTGTTCAGGAGTGGATAGGAATACCCGGACGACATCAGGATCGAACTGTTTTCCTGATTCCCGGGTGACTTCATCCCGCGCCACAGAAAATGGGAGTGCCTGCCGGTAAGGGCGATCGGAGGTCATGGCATCCAAGGTGTCCGCAATCGCAAAAATTCTGGCTCCGAGGGGAATTTCTTCAGCGGCCAGGCCTTGCGGATAGCCCGTTCCGTCGTACCGCTCCTGATGCGTCAACACGATTTCCGCCGCCGTCGCGAGGAAGGGAATATGGCTGAGGAGTTCGTAACCGATTCGGACGTGGGTTTGCATAATCGCCATTTCTTCGGGGTTTAGTTTCCCTTCCTTAAGCAGGATCGCATCCGGGATCCCGATCTTTCCAATGTCATGCAGATAGGACCCCCGGGCAATCGTCTTTAATTGTTCCATGGTACAACCCATCGCGCGGGCGATTTCCAGGCAATAGAGGCTCACTCGCCGCGAGTGTCCGGCGGTTTCGGTATCGCGTAAGTCAAGAGCCGCTCCCAGAGCTTCCAAGGTGTCGTCGTAGGTGCGTTCAATCCTCTTGCTGGCGATCTGGAGCTGGCGGGTTCTCTGGTCGACGATCTCTTCCAGGTGGTCACGATATTTTTCCAGTTCCATTTCCAGAAGGCGCGACCTCAGTATCTTAAGGGCGATGTC
>CAYWMN010000132.1:7024-10034 GCA_964459065.1 uncultured Acidobacteriota bacterium
TTCTTTTCAAGAGCGCGCCAGACACTTCCTACCGCCGCATCCAAATGGAACGGCTTAACCAGATAGTCATCCGAGCCCTTTTTCATGGCCTGGATGGCCACGCGGCTATCGTCTTCGCCGGTGGCCATCAGAAATGCGATGTGGGGATACTTTTCCCGCGTTGCCTCCAGAAGATTAAGCCCGGTCATCCCAGGCATCTTCAAGTCAGAAATGACCGCATCAAAATGTTCTTGCGCCAACAAGCCCAGCGCCTCTTCGGCGCTTGAACAGCCACGCCATTTGAACCCGCTTCTGCCCAGCTTTTCTCCCAAGAGTTGCCAGACGGGGGTTTCATCGTCAACGACTAAGACCACCGGAACCGATCCCTGGTCACCCATTTTGAACTTCCATCAACCGGTCAATTCTTCAAACGTGGGAACCGAGTGGAGCTTCAGTTGCTTCCCCGCTTGTGACCACTTTGCCTTTAAGATATGCGACCGCAGCTTCCTTCCCGCTCTTACCAAATCGAGGTCTACCCCAAGGTGCTTTGGGGGTGGATCTGATTTCGGCTGGGCGGTTGCTTCCAACTGTAGACATCGCATTCACTGTCTACTATCGGAGCCCAGGCGCAAAGCGTTAGAGGCCGAGGCGAAATCCTCTGCCCTCGAGCAGGAGAGGAACTAACGTCTTTCCATTGTTTTTTGAGAGTCCGCCGTCTGCGGAGAAAGGCTAACGTGCTGATTCCACAGAACAACACATCGCCGGAGGGCCTCAGCAGGGAAGGCGCTTGGGAATAAAACGGGGTCGTTTGAACCTGGGACTAACTTTCAATGCTGAAAATAGTGAGAACGGCAAATGGGAAACAATCGAAATGCCCTTGAGAAGCTAAGCGACCTTGGTGATGAAAGACAGAGATTCAACTCCTTCATTGAAAGGCAACCGAAACCAATGTTTCGGTTGCGAAAGCGGCTCCGTGGGTTGACGCTAACCATCCTGGCACGATATGTTCGGACGGAACGCGATGGCGCTCATGACCGCGATTTCCAGACCGCCAACCGGAGGGTAGCCGCAATGAAGTTGCATCACGTGATCGAAGCTCAGCAGTTTGACCTGGCTGCGATGGATCATTTGTTTAGGGTTACTGAAGAGATGGAGCGCGTTGTGGCCCGCGGAGGGACGGATGACTTCCACTCCCGTCTGATGGCCACGCTTTTCTATGAACCTTCTACCCGGACCCGCTTTTCCTTTGAAGCGGCCATGCACCGATTGGGCGGGAGGGTCATTTCAACCGAAAACGCCGCAGAGTTTTCATCGGTGGCGAAAGGCGAAACGCTCGAGGATACCATCCGCATCATGAACGGCTATGTGGACGTTATTGTCCTCCGCCATAATGAAGTGGGAGCCGCCAAACGGGCGGCGGCGGTCTCACGAGTGCCCGTGATCAACGCCGGCGATGGAGCCGGCCAGCACCCGAGCCAGGCCCTGCTTGACCTTTACACCATTCGGAAAGAGATTGGATCCATTGACGGCCTCAAGATCGCCATGGTGGGTGATTTGGCGCAAGGGCGCACAGTCCGCTCTCTTGCTTATCTGTTGAGCAAATTCAAGGACATTAAGATGTACTTTGTTGCTCCCCCGTTGCTGAAGATGAAGGAAGACATCCTTCAGCATTTGCGGGAGCGTGGAATCTGGTTTGCCGAAGAGTCAGGGCTCGACCGTGTTCTGCCGCAGGTTGATGTGGTTTATCAGACACGGGTTCAAAAGGAGCGCTTCGGTGACCGCATCGCTGATTACGAGACCTGCCGTGATGTCTATGTGATCAACCAGGCGTCTTTGCAACTGATGAAGCCTGACGCGATCATCATGCACCCGCTGCCCCGTCTTGGCGAAATTGCCATGGAAGTGGACCAGGATCGTCGTGCCGCCTATTTTCGCCAGGCCCAGAATGGCCTGTTCGTCCGGATGGCTCTGCTGGAGACCCTCCTGAAATGAGGCGTCTGGTTTCTGGTACTTCAGTACTAGTACCCCCGTAGTCTTGCCTGAAGCTCTTGACTTCGCATACTCTGTACCAGAAATGTGGAGGATCGGTAGCTGGGAAAAGGCGGCCGGTATGGGAGGGTTTGAGCGATGGGAATAGGTGAGCGGATCCGAGCCCTGCGGGAGCAGCGAAAGCTTTCTCAAGGCGACATCGAAGAACGTACCGGCTTGCTGCGATGTTACATCTCGCGGGTCGAGAACGGCCATACGGTTCCATCGCTTGAGACTCTGGAGAGATTTGCTGGAGCTTTTGACGTGCCACTTTACATGCTTTTCTATCTCTCCGAGGACCCCCCACAGAAGATCAATGCCCCTCAACATACGCTCGAACACCTTTCGCATCAGGAAGGCGCCGCCGGGGCGGAAGCCCGGTTTTTGTTGAAGTTTCGAGAGCTTCAGGAGCACCTTTCGCCGACCGATCGCAGCGTATTATTGGCTTTGGCCAAGAAGATGGCTGTTCACCACACGGTGGGTTCAGAAGGATAATCATTCGCGACCTCTTGTTGCGCGGAGCACGATCCGGTTCTCCCGGCCATTCATTCCTGGAACTATTCTGCAAGCCCGGCTTTTAGAGGGGTGTTTCGAAGAGCGACTTTCCCCCTTTTAGGCCTTAATTCCTGAGGTCTATTTTTTTAATCACAACCCATCCTCTTTGAACCACATCCAATCGGCATGAGATAATTTATTGAGACGCCATAAGATGGCGCAATGGATTCCCGGTTTTTGGAGAGGGTTTTTTGATCAAACTCATGTTCAGGCAGCTTGTGCACCATCCTATCAGGATGCTGCTGTCGATGGGGATGATCAGTGTGGCCTTGTTGCTGGGGCTGGTGATCAAGGGGCTGGCGACCGGGGTCATGGAGGAGAAGGTTCACCGGACGGAGGGCATCGGGGCCGATCTGATGATTCAGCCTCCTCATTCCTCCTATATTTTAGGGTTGGGCGAAAATGTAATGCCGGACTCCATGGCGCGTAAGATTTTGGAGATCAAGGG
>CAYWMN010000133.1:0-9951 GCA_964459065.1 uncultured Acidobacteriota bacterium
ATTTTGTCGAAGACATCGTCAAGAACTACGGCCTTGCCGTCGACCGCAAAGGTTACGAAGCCGAAATGCAAAAGCAGCGCGAGCGCGCGCGGGCTTCGTGGAAGGGCGCGGAGAAGCAGACGGCGGCTCCCATTTACCAGCAGCTTGGCGAAAAGCAGCAGACCGTTTTCGACGGCTACACGCAGGTTACCTCATCCGACTGCAAAATTGCGGCGCTGGTGCTGAAGGGCGAGGCGATCGCCGAAGCGAAGTCCGGACAGAAAATCGAAATCGTTCTCGACCACACGCCGTTTTACGCGCAGGCGGGCGGCCAGGTGGGCGACGTCGGGCGCCTGTTTGCAGCCGGAAACGAGCACGAAGTCGCCAACGTCACCGACACCTACCGGCCCGTCGCCGGACTGATCGCGCACAAAGCCGTGGCGCGCGATACGCTGCGCGTGGGCGACAAAGTTACGGCCGTGGTGGATGCCGAGCGGCGCGACGCGATTCGCCGCAATCACACCGCGACGCACCTGCTGCACGCGGCGCTGCGAGCCGAACTCGGCACGCACGTGAAGCAAGCAGGCTCGCTGGTGGCGCCCGACCGCCTGCGGTTCGATTTTTCGCATTATGCCGATCTCGGTGAGCAGGACCTGCTCGATATCGAAGATCTGGTCAACGAGCACATCCTTAAAAATGAAGAAGTCAAAACCGACCTGATGGGCATCGACCAGGCCGTCGATTCCGGAGCCATGGCGCTGTTCGGGGAGAAGTACGGCGACCAGGTGCGCGTGGTCTCGGTTGCCGACGGCGGCTTTTCCAAGGAACTTTGCGGCGGCACCCACGTGCGGCGCACGGGCGATATCGGCCTGTTCAAAATCGTTTCCGAATCGAGCGTGGCGGCCGGCACCCGGCGCATTGAGGCCATCACCGGCACGGGCGTGCTGGAGCATCTGCGCAAGGCTGACGAAACGCTGGAGATGGTGGGCCAAACGCTGCGGTCCAAGCCTGACGAAGTGCTCGAAGCGGCCGAGAAGCTTGCCGAATCGGAAAAGAAACTGCGCAAGCAGCTGGAGGCGCAGCAGATGAAGCGCGCGGCTTCAGAAGCCGCCGATCTGCTCGACCAGGTTCGCGAAGTCAAAGGCGTCCGCGTGGTGGCGGCGCTCGTTGACGGCGCGTCGCGGCCCGCCATGCGGCAGATGGTGGACACCCTGCGGCCCAGAATCAAGTCCGGCGTGATCGTGCTGGGATCGGCGGGAGCCGAGGGCAAGCCCGCCATCATCGCCGCCGTCACCAAAGACCTGACCGATCGGCTTGATGCCGGAAAAATCGTGAGGCAAGCCGCCGCCATCATGGAAGGCTCGGGCGGGGGGCGCAAAGACCTGGCGGAGGCCGGCGGCAAGAATCCCGGCAAGCTGGACGCTTGCCTCCAAGCCGTGCCGGAAATCGTTGAAAGGATGTTATAGAAACAGAAGTTGTCCTCTCGCCCGGCGCCGGAGCGGGTCCCGTGCGGCGCGGGCAAAATCCGCCAAAAAGCTCATTTTCCGCTTGTTTTGACGGGCGAAAAGAGCCTATAATCGGGCAGATTTGGACGGTGCCGTCCGCCTGCGGGGAAGGCGGCGGAGGTTAGCGCCAGGCCGTTCTGCAAAGCCGCAAGGCATGGGGGTGCCCACGGTCGCTTGCGACCGTACGGCAGGAGGGGATGAGTTCTGTTGCTCCGCGCGAGCGGAGCCGGGAGCTCAATGCGCAACCGCCAACAGTCCAAAATCCCGGCCGTCATCACCTGCAGTTTCCTCCTGGCAGGAATCTTCCTGTTTTCATCCCGGTCCCAGGGCAGCGACATCGCCGCCGTCACCAATCAGTCCGGCCGCACGGTCTATATCAACGCCAACACACCCTCGGAACAACCGAGCGCCTGGCAATTTACCGAGGCTCCCTCGCCCGCGGTGGCCAGGATTGACTCCATCGTGCGCAAGGTGGCAAAGCGCCACCAGATTGATCCCAAGCTCGTCCGCGCCATTATCGAAGCCGAATCCGATTATGACCCCAGCGCGGTTTCTTCCAAAGGAGCCATGGGGCTGATGCAACTGATTCCCTCCACCGCCCGCCGTTATGGCGTGGGAAATCCCTTTGACCCCAAGCAGAACATTGAAGGCGGCGTCAGCTATCTCCAATATCTTCTCAAGCTTTTTGGCGGCAACCTGCCGCTTTCGCTCGCCGCCTACAATGCCGGCGAGAATACCGTGATCCGTTCCGGAGGCATTCCGGCGATTCCTGAAACCGAGCATTACGTGCGGGAAGTAACGCACCTCTACCATTCCCGGGCATCGGGCTCGGCGCCCGCGGCCGGCCGGCATCAAAGCAAGGTAGCGCCCATTTATCGATACGTGGATTCATCCGGAGTGGTCCACTTTACCAACGTGGAATAGCCGTGATCCGGGAGCGCCGGGTTGCTGGGGCAATCGGCAACCTTGAAGAGGGGCGAAAGCAACTGAACGATTGATGATCGACGTCAAAAAGTTTCCAATTCGGCTGGGGGTCCTGGCAGTGGGATTGGTGGCCCTTGCGGCCGGAACCCTGCTGTGGGGCTCGACGCGCCATCCGGCGCTCGCCCAGGCTGCCTACCAACGCGCCCGCCGGCTGCAGAGGGAGCTCGAATCCAAGCCACTACGGTCGCGGACCAAAGCGGAATACTTCAAGGTTATTCAGGAGTTCCGCCACGTCTATTGGAGCGATTTCGCGTACGTCAAAGCGCCGGTCGCCGCCCAGGCCATGGGCGATCTTTATGCCGAAATGGGGCGCGTTTTTTCCAACCCATCCTATTTTCAGGATGCCGCAAAATCCTACCAATACGTGATGGATCAATATCCCGGGTCGAGCATGGCCCGCGAATCGGGCCTGAGCCTCGGCAAGTTGTACCTTGCGGATCTTCACGATTCCAGGCAGGCGAAGAAAGCCTATCAGTCGCTTCTCACCACCTATCCCAGCTCTCCCGAAGCGCGAAAGGCCCAAAGACGGCTCCGGGAACTTGCCCGGTCGCGCCGCAAACCCCGAACCGAGGCGGCCGCCAGCCGCTCCCCAAGCCCGCCGCGGGGCGACGTGGAGATCACCGACATTCACGACTGGGTGGGTCCCAATTACACCCGCGTGGTGATCGGGGCGCGCGCCCCCATCAAGTTTGACGCCACCCGGCTGACTCATCCGGACCGCATTGTCTTTGATCTGCCCAATACCCGCGTCGCGCGGTCGCTCCTGCGCAAAGCGCACACCATCGACGGCCATTTTCTGCGGGATATCCGCGTGGGACAATTCCAGCCCCATGTGACGCGGGTGGTGTTGGACGTTGCCAACGTGGAGGACTATTCCGTCTTTCCGCTGCCCAATCCTTTCCGGCTGATCATCGACGTTCACGGCGCACGCAGGAACCCGGCCAAGCCGGTCGCAAAAGAAACGGTCATTGCGCGCCATCGAACCACATCCAGGCCGCCCCTTGAAGCATCTGCAAAACCTTTGCCGCATCCGGCCGTCCCCAGCCCCGCGCCCGGCCCCGCACCTGAACGCAGCATGGACCATCCACCGGCCCGGCCGCATCAAAGCCAGTCAACAACCAAGCTTGCGGCATCCCAACGGTCCGCTCCCCCGCTTCCCGACAAGCTTCCCATCCCGGTCACGCCGCCTTCGCTCACGGGCAACGGCGCGCGAACCCTGACCCGGGCTCTGGGGCTCAAGATCGCCCGCATTGTGATTGATCCCGGCCACGGCGGCCATGACACCGGCACCATCGGCCCGACGGGGCTGGAAGAAAAGAACGTGGTTCTGGATGTCGCGCTGCGCCTGCGCAAGCTGCTCCAAACCCGGACCGACTGCCAGGTGATTATGACGCGAACCACCGATAAGTTCATCCCGCTTGAAGAGCGGACCGCGATCGCCAACGAAAAGGACGCCGACCTTTTCATCTCAATTCACGCCAACGCAAGTTCCGATCATTACGTGCGCGGGATTGAGACTTACTACCTCAATTTCACCACCGACCCCGCAGCTCTGAAAATTGCGGCGCGTGAAAACGCCACATCGCAGGAATCCGTCCATCAACTCCAATCGCTGATCAAGAAGATCGCCCTCAGCGACAAGGTGGAGGAATCCCGCGTCTTCGCCCGCGACGTGCAGACCGATCTTTACAAGGACATGTCCAGAATCTCGCACGGCATTCACAACCGGGGTGTTCGGAAGGCGCCTTTCGTTGTCCTGATTGGCGCCAACATGCCTTCCATCCTGGCCGAGATCTCGTTCCTTTCCAATCCCAAATCCGAACGCTTGCTCCGCCGGGCCTCCTACCGCGAAGACATCGCCAAGGCCCTGTTCCAGGGCATTGTCAAGTACATGGATAACCTGGGAACCATCCGCGTGGCGCAACGCACGCGCTAACAAGTGCATCAGCCGGCGCGGCTGATTTCTGTTATGCTAAAACTGATGAAGTTCCTCATCTCCCTCTGCACGCCAATAGGGGCTCTCTTGTTGGTCAGCGCCGGCTTGGCGGCGCAGCAGCGCACTACTTTTATCGATCTTACAGCGCAGCCCAAATGGCAGACCGTAAGCTCCAAAACCATCAGCCTGGAGGACCTTGGCAAGTGGGGCGGCGAACCGGCGGTGGACCGCGAATACGGGGTCCAATCGGTCGAAGTCCGGACCTATCAGGAGGGACCCATCCAGGCTCACGCCGTCATTGAAGATACGCCTGATCCGTCCTCCGCGTTCGGACTTCTCACTTTCTACCAGAATAAGAGCATGACCCAGCCCAAAGGAATGGAGTTGGCGGTAATCTCGCCGCAGTGGGGATTCATGGCCCGGGGCAAGGTGTTTCTCCGCGTTCAGCGTCCTGCCGGAATGTCCAACCAGGATTTCACGACCCTGCTCGTTTCCATCGGCGGCCAAGCTTCCCCAGCGGAGGCCATGGCGCTTCTTCCGCCTCCGTTGCCGGTTAAGGAACGAGTTCCCGGTTCGGAGAAATACGTCTTCAGTCCCATCGCCGCCCACCGAGCTTTGCCTTTTTTCCGCACCGACCTGGTGGGCTTTGAACAAGGGGCCGAGATTCAATCCGCCGCCTACCTGATCAACCAACAACTCGTGCACTTTTTCCTGATCAGCTACCCCACCACGCAAATCGCAAAACTGCGGTTTGGCTCGTTGTCGCACCTGCTGGACGCCCATCAGCGTCAAAGCTCCGGCAGCCTGTACGGCAAACGCGAAGGAACCTATGTCTTGATGGTTCAAAACGCTCCTTCAGAGAAAGTTGCGGACAATCTGATGGGCAGGTTGAGCGTTTCACAGCAAGTCAGCTGGGATGCGCCGGCTCCCGGCAAACCTATCACCGTACAGATGGTCCAACTGCTTATCGGCAATATTCTGCTGATTCTGATCCTGATCGGCATGGCGGTAGCCGCCGGGGTCATGATCTTCCTGGGGCGGCGGCTGGTGTCAAAATGGTTCCCGCAGGCGCAATGGGCCCGGGGCTACGAGGACTCGATCATCCGTCTCAACCTGAAATGGCACTAACCAATACTAGGCGCTGGACTTAGGAGCCAAAAGAGGCCAATTCAGGTGTTTCTGCGGCCCCCGATTCCGCATTTTCGGCGAAAGTCGGACCCTCGCAAGTAACTGTAAATAAATAAGTTATAAGCCAAATATTTTCGGAAAATTTGCTTGACATCACCTCCTGATTTTCATTACACTCCATCCGAGTTTAGATGGCGGGGCGCGTCCGCCTTTCTATTCTCCTCTCAGGGCTCACCCACAGGCTTGGACGGATACCGTCCGCCTGTTGGGTGAGCCTTTTTATCTGCCGGGAAAAATACTGACTTCCGGCCTCGCTCTCACTCGCCGATCTTTTTCCATCAAGTCAGAAAAATGAACCCATCGGGGCGCAAGTGATGTCTCGCTGACAACATCCCCTCTTCCCAAGGAGCGAACTGAAACGGGCAAGATGATGCAACTTTCGCGCCTGAAGGCGGCAGCAGCGCAACAGCCCTCTTGATGATTCAGGGACATGTCAGGTAGGATAGGTGAGAAGCTTGGATGCGGCTTCGCAGGGCGGATTGTCGCCTGGGAAATCAAAACTTCCCGCCGGGTGGTTCCGAATCGCTGCCAGTCACCGACGGTGCGGTCCGGAGTTGTCAGCGCGGCAGGCGCGCGGCGGGAGAAAACACAAAGCATTCCACGCCTTAGGCCGGCGTAGCTCAGTCGGTAGAGCAACGGTTTCGTAAACCGTAGGTCGGAGGTTCGATTCCTCTCGCCGGCTCCATATTTTTCCAAAACTCATTGCAAGCGGCAGCGCGGATGTTTCTATCGGCGGCTTTTTTGCCGGCGTGGTGTCCTCACCGCACACCGCAGCGCAGACCGCCGCCGACGCGGTCTGCGGACTTTCACCGCGTTGCTGCGAAAACCCGCAGACGTCAAAAGCGGAGGTCCGGGCTACTAGACTTCGCCGCGCGGGACTCTTACTTTCCGGCGGCCTGGCCCAGGTTCAGCTTGAGGATTTCAAGGCCTCCCTGGCGCATGTCCACGCTCCAGCGGATATCGCCGCGGGCGTTCCGGTTGGAGGCAACCGTCTGGCCGGTTCTGGCGTTGGTCAGGCTGTAGGACGGCGCCGAGTGCAGCTTGAACGCCGCGGGATCAAAACTCACGGTTCCAGCGTAGGGGTGCAGGCTGCGGTTGGCAACGGCCAGCCAGACCGTCGAGCCCTCCACCGTCGGCACCACCTCCAGGTGGTCGTGCCTGGGAGTAACCGTTACGTAAGGGTGAAGATAGGGAACGGCCTCGGCAAGCGTTTTAAGCACCGGGTGATTTCTGGCATAGCTTTTGAGCTCCGGCAGGCTCGAGACTTCGTTCCCCAAGTCGACGACAGCCCGGTAATGATTGAGGTTAACCGTCTTCCGAGCCACCAGATCGTCGGAAATATAGTCTGGCAATACATGGTAGCGCCGCCAGAAATGGGCCAGATCCGCCTTCAGGTTCGGGTAAGGATTCAGGTTCGTGCTGAGTGAGATTTTGCGCAGCGGCACAATCACCGCCACGGGCTGCACGGGCGCCACTCCCTGAATGACCTTCGTTAAGGTTGGGCGCCATTTGCAGTAGGCCTTCCACCCATCCGCAAACCCGACCTTCCAGGCCGGCGGCGGGTAGATGAAGAAATCTTCTCCCACTTCATAAGGCGCGAAGAGCCCAATGTGGGCCAGCCACTGAGGAATCTCCGGACGCACGTCCGGCGGTCTCCAGGGCGTCCACTCGTTAATCATGGGAACGTGATAGTGGCGGCCCAGGCCGCTAAACACCATCGCAATGCCCGCTGCATTGGAGCAATCGAAATTGACAATCACGTGGTACTTTTTGGCCAGGCGGAAGAACATGTCCGGGCCATTGCCTTGCACCGTGGGCCCGATCTTCCCGTCAATGCCCCCTCCCCAGGAAAAGATCAGGGTGTGTTTGGTGTGTTCGCGCACCAGGCGCGTGACCGCCCCGAAACCTTCTTCAGCGCTGTACTGGCGGAAGCGCTGGTACAGAGCGAACATCGGATCACCCGGCCTGCCCACCGGCACGTCGCTCCAGGATTTGTATGACGTATGCCAGATATGGTTGAAGTGGGCGATGGTTTTATAAGTACGAGGAAGCCAGCGGTAGAAGGCCTTGATGTCGGCGGGAGCGTAGCCGGTCACCCCGTGCGATCCCTTGGGCATCGGTCCCCACTCCGAATCCAGCCATCCATAGGCCGGGTAAACGCCGCCGAAGCCGGGATTGTTATTGACGTGGTCGATGGTGTGGGCCACGTAATCAAAGTAGGCCTTTCGGGAAGCCGCGCCCCACCAGGGCGGCTCTGACGCTTTGACGCCGTCGCTCGAAATATCGCGCGCCGTTAACCATGGAGGAGGACACCCCGGTCCCCGGCTTTCCCAAAACAAGAAGTAAATCTTCAGATGAGCTTTGGCGGCTTCGGCCAGGTAACGATCAAGAAGCTGAAAATCGTAATGGCCTTTTTGGGGTTCGAGCGCCGTCCAGTCCATATTGATTTCCACGCCATTCATGCCGCTCTGGGCGAGCTTCTGAAAAACTGATTCGCCCCACGGAACGTTGTGCGGCTGGGTGAAGCTGATCTGCGCCCACCAGAATGGGTGGCTGCGGGAGGGCATCCCCTCCCACTGCTGCCATGAAGCCTGCAAAGTCCCCGCGCCGGAAAACAGGCAGACCATTGCCGCCACCAAAACGCCGGGTATCCAGAACCTTATCTTTCGAAACATTTCATTGCTCCTATTCACGAGGTGATATTAAAGTCGCTCCTGCTGCAATCAACAGCGCCTCAAACGCCCATCAAAATTCTGACGTTGCGGCGTCCCGGCAGGACGCCCTGCGAACCTGGCCGGAAGAGTCGTATTACAATGGAGCGCCTGCGGCGTGTCAATCTACAAATTGTATTGGCGCCGCAGCCAAGGTAGAATTTGCGCGCGGGCCTATGGATGAGCCGGCGCGAGACACTCCAGGAGGAACACTCAGGATGGACCTCAAAAATAAAGATGACAAGCCAACGGGCGTTTCCCGGCGGCAGTTTATTGGAACGGCTTCGCTGGCGGCGCTGGGGACCGGCCTGGCCTCCGCCCGAGGCAGTGCCCGCAGCCAAACCTCCAAGCGTCCCAACATTCTGCTGATCATTTCCGACGAGCACAACGTTTCCGTGACGGGCTGCTACGGCAACAGCGTCATTCGCACCCCCCACCTTGATGAACTGGCTTCGCGCAGCGTGGTTTTTGACGACTGCTACACCAACTCGCCGCTCTGCGCTCCCTCCCGCCTTTCCATCACGGCCGGCAAATACGTCAACCGCACGGGCGCCTGGAGCAACCAGTGCTGGCTGCCCAGCAACGACTACCCCTCCATTGCCCGGGTAGTCAAAGGCAGCGGCTACGAACCTTATTTGATCGGCAAGATGCACTATGACGCTACGCGCAACTACGGTTTCACCGAGGTCGGACGCTTCTGGACCAACGAGCGCACGAAGACCGGCAAAGAGAAGCGGCGCCTGCCCGATGACTCCCGGATTAACTACGAAAGCTGGTGGAAGCGCGCCAGCAGCTTCCATTCCGGCGAAATGTCCGGAACCCTGGACCACGACCGCAAAGTCCGCGACAAGACTTGCGAATTTCTGGCCAACCGCAAAGCCACTGACAATCCCTTTTTCCTCATCGTCGGTTTCCTGGCTCCGCATTTCCCTCTGACTGTTCCTGAAAAGTTCCGCGCTCCCTACCGCGGGCGCATCGCGCCGCCGCGCCTGCCGCTGGGCCATGTCGAGATGCAGCCGCTCAACTATCAGCAGTTGCGGCACGGCTTTGGGCTGGTCAACCCGGACCCCGGCACGGTGATGGAAGGCCGGGAATGTTATTACGGCCTTACCGAGTGGTGCGACCACAACGTCGGCCGCGTGCTGGAAGCCTTGAAAAAAAGTCCCGACGCCGACAACACCGTGATCATCTACACCACCGACCACGGAGAGAACATGGGCGAGCATGGGCTGTGGTGGAAAAACTGCATGTACGACACCTCCACCCGCATTCCTTTGATGATCAGCTGGCCGGGACGCTGGGCGCAGGGAGACCGCCGGAAGGGCGCGTGCAGCCTGGTCGACGTGGTGCAAACCGTCGCCGATGTGGCCGGAGCCGAGACTCCCGATGACTGGAACGGCCACTCGCTGGTTCCCTGGCTCGATGACCGCGATCACGCCTGGAAGGATCTGGCCGTGAGCGAATACTTCGCGCACAACATCTCATCCGGATACGTCATGGTGCGGCGCGGAAAATACAAGTACGTTTACCACACGCACCCCACGCCGGATTTCCCCACCCAGCGCGAACTGTACGATCTTGAGGCCGACCCCGATGAATTCGTTAATCTGGTTTCGCTTCCCGAGCAGCAAAAGCGCCTGCGGGACTT
>CAYWMN010000134.1:0-9894 GCA_964459065.1 uncultured Acidobacteriota bacterium
TGGAATATCGCGCGTTCAGACGGCCGTTAAATTGTCCCCCCAGCGTCACCATCCAAAACACATTGGGATGTGATTTCCATCACAGCATTCCATGATCGTTGTTGCTAGATGTAAATCAGGAAAGGAGGGTCCCGATGAGCGATGCAACCTATTGGGTCATCATCATCCTCGGAGCGTCGGCGCTTGGCTACCTCTTCTATCGGACCTTTCGAAGCTTGCGGGCATACCTTGAACTCAGGGGCAAACGGCTGGTCACCTGCCCGGAAAATCAACAGACGGCTGCAGTGGAGCTTGATGCCCAACACGCCGCCCGCGAAGCTCTGCTTCACCACCCGCAGATGCAGCTCAGTACGTGTTCCCGCTGGCCTGAGCACAAGGACTGTGGGCAGGATTGTCTCCGCCAAATTGAGCAATCGCCGGAGGACTGTCTGGTCCGGAACATCGTGATCAAATGGTTTAGCAACAAGAGTTGCATCTATTGCGGAAGGTCCATTGGCGAGGTCAGCGAATGGTGGGTCGACCATAAGCCCGCCTTGCTGACGCCCGAAAAGAAGTCGATCTTCTGGAATGAGTTTCCAGCGGAAAGGCTGCCGGAATTGTTCGAGCAGTGCGAGCCGGTTTGCTGGTCATGCAACGTTACGGAGAAGTTTCGAAAGGAACATCCGGAACTGGTTACCGACCGCGCATCCAGCAACTTGCGAGTAAGGCACATTAAGTAGCTTGAAGGTCCGTTCTGGCCTTCCGCTTGTCCTGCCACACACCGGTTCGGGTGGATCTGCGCCCGCGGGCTGCGAAGGTTGTCCCTTCATCCTTCAGTCGAGGTGAAAAACCTCTTCCAGTTCTTTCATGCTCTCGTCGGGCTGTGAGGCGTCGAGTGCTTCGAAATACGGCGCCATAAACTTTTGCCACCGCGCATTGACTTCCTCCTTAGCCATATCCGCCACCGCCTGATCCAAATTCTTTGGCGTCTCGAAATACCCAAAAAGCGTGCCGTCCGGCTGCATAAACAGCGAGTAATTATGCCAACCGCAACGCCGCAGGGCAGCCAGCATTTCCGGCCACACCTGTTGGTGGTGTTGTTTATATTCTTCGATTTTGTCGCTTTTCACTTTCAGGACAAACCCTACTCTCTTCATGCTTACCTCCCCGGGACCTTGCGGCCCCGATTCGAGCCCTGACCCTCACGACGAAAAACACTCGAAAAGGACAGATGTTGTTTGCGCCGCCACGGACATTAGGATACAGTTCGCGGTATTGTACAAGAAATGGCATTCTCATCTTTCATCAGCAGAAAGCTTGAAATGCAGCGTTCCGCCCTTTATAGCACAGATCGAAAAGGAGTAAGGAGTTCTTCCATGAACCCGATCCTGGCGAACGGATTCCAACGTTCCAATCTAAAATTGAAATTAACCCGCAATTTTGTTCTCTGCTTGCTCGGGAGCTTTCTGACTATCGCTCAACCAGCCCTCCCAGCGACGTCCGCCAATACCCCTCAAGCACAATCTCATCCTGACATTCACAAGCTAGTCAAGAATATGGCCTGGAATGAATTGCAAGCAAGCGAGCATCCCTCGCATTATTACCGCTATATCAACCGGGAGATATCACCTGATGGCTCCCGAACAGCGGAAGAAATCCAAACCTCCCAAGGCATCGCATCGCACCTGCTAACCGTCAATGGAAAATCACCATCCCTAGCACAGAGGCAAAAGAATAAACAACTGCTCTCCAAATTGACGACGGATGCGCGGTTCCGGCAATCGCGGCTGAAGGATGAACAGCAAAACATCAAACGCCGCGACAGTATCATCAAGAATATGCCGCAGGCGTTCATCTACACCTATCTGGGAAAAAGTGAGCTCGGCTATGTTCACCTCAAATTCCGCCCCAATCCGCGATTTAATCCCAGTTCCAGGCAAGCGCTTGTCCTGGAAGGCATGGCGGGCGAACTCTGGATTGATCCGTCCAGCCAGCGGATGGTGAAGGTTGACGGCACGCTGATCAAGGACGTGACCATCGGGTGGGGTTTTCTGGCGCGCTTATACAAGGGCGGGCGTTTTCTGATGGAACAATCAAAAGGACAGGATGGGGCGTGGCATCAGAAACTGCTTTCCGTGGATTTCGATGGAACGGAATTAATCTTCAAAAGTATTCATGTCCACGAAAGGCTGATCCGCTGCTGCTTCGAAAGAGTTCCCCATGATCTGTCGATAAAGGAAGCTGTGCAAATGATGCGAGAGCATTCTGAACTACCGGCCCACTGGAAATCCAACCTGGACGCTATTGAGAAAGCGAACGATATTCACTGACGCTTTGGCACTTGGCGGTTCCGGCTGAGTTTCCGGGCCCAGAACGGAAAGGAAATATCCTCGCTTCAATTCGCGGTGGAATCATGGCAAAGAGCGCAGCCAGCCCCCACGCCACTCATCATCCTGCAGTGTCCGGCGCCCCCACCCCGGCGAGCATCGATCGTTATTTTGAAATTTCACTGCTGCTCATGCTGGCAACAGGGTTCGCAACGCTGGCCTCAACCGGCAGCCTGGACATTGTTTCCGTCGCGCTGGTAAGTTTGGCTCTGGCTGTGCGGCTGTGGGGTTATACGCAAAAACGCGACCTGCGCCTTTCGCCTCGTGCGGTGAATCGTTTCGCTCTACTCTATCTTTTGTTCTTTGTGCTGGATCTCCTGCTCTTCTCCGCCGGCCGAACCCTCCTCGACAGCATGCTGAAAGCCACGGTTCACTTAGTCCTTTTCACAACCGTCATCAAGGTGTTTTCCGCGCGCACGCACCGCGATGATGCCTATCTTGCAATGCTCTCGTTCTTAATGATCCTGTCCAGCGCGATTCTGACGGTTAATACCACTTACCTGGCCTTCTTCGTCCTCTATACGGTTTTCGTCATTTCCAGCCTCATCTGTTATGAAATCAAGCGCTCCATGGATCGATCTCGCGGAAGTCCCATTGTGGTCTTTTCTCGAAACCCTTCATCGCTTAAGCGCGCCCTTGGGAAAACGACAGTGGGACTCACGCTGGGAATGGTTGCGCTCGCGGCGCTACTCTTTTTCGCGATTCCACGCTACCGCTCCGGCTATCTGATGGGGCTGGGGACAAAACCACAGAATATTACGGGATTCTCAGAAAGCGTTGATCTGGGCGATATCGGCCGAATCCTGCGTTCCAAGGCTGTCGTGATGCGGGTTCTTCCAGACGGAGACCCTCGCCAATTTCAGGGTCTCAAATGGCGGGGCGTGGCATTCGACAGTTTCGACGGCACGCACTGGTACAATGACAACACTCAGCAGACCCCGCTCCCGCCGGCCGCAGAGGAACGGTTCATCCTTCCGCCACAGCCGGGCAGCGCAAATCGCCCTGAGCGTCTCCTCCATTATCGGATTTTGCTTTCACCCATTTCGTCCGACGTCTTGTTTGCCGCAGCCGTTCCGCATGAAATCATCGGCAGGATGCGTCTGCTGACCGTGGATGGAACCGGTTCATTGCACGATTCACAGCATCTGTTTTCGCCGATCCAGTATAAGGTTTGGTCACAGGTTGGTCTTCCCAGCCCCGCCCTGCTGCGCGCTGACAGAGGCGGCTTTTCGAGCAGCTTTCGAAACATCTACCTTAGCCTTCCGCCACGGCTCGACCCCAGAGTTAGAAAGCTTGCAGAAAAAGTTACCCTCAACGCCACCAACCCTTACGATCGCGCTGCGGCTATCCAAGGTTACCTGCGCAACAGTTTCCAATACACACTCAATCCGCCAAGGAGCCAGCTTTCTGATCCGATCCCGAACTTTCTGTTTGTTTCCCAAAAGGGTTATTGCGAATACTTCGCTTCGGCCATGGCCGTCATGTTGCGAACCCTGGGGATTCCCGCCCGCCTGGTCAACGGTTTTCAGACCGGCGCCTATAACCGGTTCGGCAAGGACTTTATCATACGGGATCGCGACGCTCACAGCTGGGTGGAAGTCTATTTCCCTCATTACGGCTGGATTCCATTTGACCCAACGCCGCCCGATCCAAATCCCGCTATCGCCTCGCCCTGGACTGATTATATCGACACCATGGAGCTGTTCTGGACCACATGGATCATCAATTACGACTTCTCCCACCAGCTTCAGATCGCGCAGAGCATGGAGTGGAATTCACGGAGATTTCACCATAGCATTCACCGCCACCTTGACCTTCTCAGGCTCTGGCTGATCGGGAAGCCCTCCCGCTTTGGCAGACAATTCATCAACAACAAGGCTCTCCTCGTGCTGGTTGCCTGCAGCCTCCTGGCCTCCCTGCTTCTTGCCGGAAGAAAGTGGAGCCTGACCGAGATGCGATTCCACTGGGCGTGGGCTCGCCGAAGTCACCAGAGACTCCTCAGTCCGCAAGAAGCAACGATGACCTACGAGCGGTTCTTGAGCCTTATGGGAAAACGAGGTTATCAGAAGGGTGCAGCCGAAACTCCCCAGGAATTTGCCGGCAAGCTGCTCCATTTACCTTTGGGGAAGCAAATAGCGGAGTTGACGCTTCTCTACAATGCAGTCCGGTATGGACGAGAGCCCCATTCAATGCAGCGGCTGCGGAGCGTGTTCCAGAAAATCGCGGATAACGCGGGCTGAAGAGAGGCGGGCCGCGAGGTCTTCAGGGAATCGATTTGCCACCATCCACAACAAAAACCTGCCCGGTAATAAAATCGCTCCCGCTTGCAAGATAAAGAACCATCGACGCAATGTCCTGGCCCTTCCCGGCTTTCTTTAGCGGGGTTGCTTGAATTACTCGTTCCTTCGTCCGTCCGACTTTTTCCCCTGGAAACAAAATCGTGCCGGGTGCAACGCTATTGACCAAAATCTTGGGAGCCAGAGCCTTGGCCAAACAGCGTGTCAGCATGATGAGCCCTGCTTTTGAGGAACAATAATGCGCGTAGTCAGGCCACGCCTGCAACCCGCCAAGAGACGAAATGTTGATAATTCGGCCCCGCCGCTGCCGTTGCATGATTTGCGCCGCAGCCTGAGCGCAAAAAAACGGCCCTTTCAGGTTGACTCCCAGAATGCGGTCCCACTGCGTTTCGGTAAGCTTATCCCAGGAGGCGGGGAAAAATATGCCGGCATTGTTGACCAGGGTATCCAGCCGCCCAAACCGCTTTTCAACCGCGGCGAACATTCGGCGGACCTGTGACGGACGGGAAACATCAGCGCGAAGGGCCGCCGAGCGGACTCCCAAAGCCGTAATTTCTTCAACCGTCTTTTGCGCCGCTTCCCGAGAATTATTGTAGTTCACGATAACGTCAGCTCCCGCCCGCCCTAAGGCGAGGGCAATCTCCCGGCCGATCCGCAGCCCCGCCCCTGTAACCAGCGCGACTTGACCACCGAGAGAACCATCTTGAGCTTTTTTCGTCATCATCGATCCTTGCGAACACGAATGGCTATTTATGCCACCAGACAAACCAAGAATCAAGCGAAACCGGCGCCGGGCTTGAACGCCATCGTCTCGGCTGCTCTCAGCCTGGCTGGGAAACTTGACCAATGCTCGCCATTCCCCCTAGAATCCAGGAGGAGGAAAAAATAAGCGTGCCGGGCTGCTTCACGTTTGGAGGCGAAACCCCAAGACGCTTTCCCAAAGCAGAGCCGGGCAAACCGAAGGAATCACACAAAAGGATCCTCACTTAAATGTCAATTCCGCAAATCGTTCTCTATTCCAAACCTTCATGCTGTTTATGCGAGAAGGTTAAGACCCAACTGGCAAAACTCTCTGAAAAAGTCCATTTTGCGTGGCGCGAAGTCAATATTCTGGAGGACGAGACCGCTTATCGAAATTTCAAGCACGATATCCCAGTGATTTTTGTTAACGGACAGGAGGCTTTTAAACATCACCTGGATGAGAAGCGCTTGATCCAACTCCTGAAACAAGTGGAGAACGAGGATCCCGTCATTTCCGCTGCCCCTCGCCCATAATCCTCAGAAAGGGTTCACGCACCATGCACCTCGACGTACTTTCCATCGCGGCCCACCGTGATGACACAGAATTAACCTGCGGCGGCACCATCGTCAAGATGGCTGAAGCAGGCTACCGCGTCGGACTCATCGACCTGAGCGCGGGAGAGTCCGGCAGCCGCGGAAGCGCGGCGTTAAGAGAGCGCGAAGCGAATCGTGCTTCGAAAGTGATGGGCGTGGTCCACCGTGAGAATCTCTATTTCCCCGACGCCGGCATCGAGGACCTGCGGGAATATAAATTAAAGATCGCCCAGAAGATCCGTGACCTGCGTCCCCGCACCGTTATTCTTCCCTATTGGGAAGGCCGGCACCCCGATCATTACACGACAGGGCAAATCGGCTACGAAGCGTGCTTCTTAGCGGGCCTGGCAAAACTGCCGCTGAAAGGCAAGGCTTATCGCCCTCACAAAATTATTTATTCAAGCCTCTACGTGCCGTCGGTCCGGCCAACGTTTGTGGTGGATATCACCGCGCAATTCGACAAGAAGCTGAAAGCTGTTCTTGCCTACCAATCGCAATTCTCACCGCAGAAAGAAACTCAGAATCTCTTCCCTTCCCGCAAAGGTCTTCGAGAAAGACTGGGGTCCCTTGCCCATCATTTTGGATTGATGATCGGCGTGCGCTACGGCGAGCCGTTTGTCACCCGTGAAGTAGCGGCCGTCGAAGACATCGTTACGCTGCCCGTAAAATCGATTTAGTTTCTCAGGCGTTGAAACGTTACCCGCCCAGCGGCGGTTTGTTGTGGGATGGGAGAATTAGTCAGCCGTCAAACGGTTCTTCCAGTGGTTGCGGAAAAACCACAAAGCCGCCCCAACCAAGATAACCATAAAAACCGTGTCGAAACGGTGAAAATAGGGCCCGAGCATTTTCCAGTGTTCACCCAGCTTCATCCCGGCGTAAGCCAGAGCGTAACACCACGGCAATGAACCCAGAAAAGTATAAATATTGAACCGCACAAAATTCATGCGGGCAATCCCGGCGGGAAGTGCAATGAAGGTTCGAACCACGGGAAGCAGGCGGGCGAAAAAAACGGCCCAGTCACCGTGGCGGCTAAACCATTGTTCAGCCCGTTCCAGATCGTGTTTTGTCACCAGGACGTAATGGCCGTAGCGCTCCGCGAGGGGCCGCCCGCCCCGCGCACCAATGTAGTACGCGATGATCGATCCCACATTGCAGCCGACGGCGCCCGCCAGCGCCACTCCAATCAAGCTGAAGCGCCCGGCTGAGACCAGATAACCTGAAAAGGGCATGATCACTTCAGACGGCAGCGGAATGCAAGCCGACTCGATGGCCATCAACAGGACGATCCCCAGGTAACCCGACCCGGATATAAGGGAAATGATAAAGAGGCCTATAAGATTAAGTGCCGTCGAAAGCATAATGGGAAGCACTCCAGGGCGTTCAAAAACAACTTTTACAATGAAGGGTGTAAAGAAACACTGAAAACGGCTGTCTTAAAACTCTTCCGATCCCTGCGTAAAGGTAAAGCCACTCAGGACAGACCCCTCCGGGGAGTTCGTGACTTTCACGCGGCGCAGATCTTCTGTGCGTTCGACCTTGCGAAGCATGGCATACGAAGCAAAAGCCTCCGAATAAACTTTCGTCACCAACCAACTCTCGCCAGTGGCGTCGAAGCGCCAGACTTGCCCTGCCTGTACCTTTGCAACTGCCATCGAAACAGTATCTCACATTCTGAAAGGATCGTCCTGAAAACGATATTCTGACATCATCTCCGAGGCAAATCTACCGTGTCTGTTTTAGAGAGTCAACCTTAAAGCCTCCCGATCGAGTGCAAACAAAAGGGTTGCCTGCAGCCTCCAGTCAAGGTACGGCTGGGCTCTGTAGCCTAACTGGTTTCAGTCCCTGCAATTAGAAAACAGATCCGGCAGCTGACGCCACGAAACTGTTGCATCGCCGAACCCTTAAAACACATCTATAATAATAGTATAGGCACAAGGAACAAACCTGGGAATGCGAAGCTTATTCTAACAAAGTCCGCTATCATCTTACGACCAGGAGAGCTTCGATGAGAAACCTTAGAATCCTTTCCGCAGGATTGTTCATCATGCTCGTTGCTGGAAGCGTTCCCGGCTGGTGTGCTGACAAGAAGCACGACGTCAATGCCATTGGAAACCGAGACGTAGCCCATCGCAGCATCATTTCCGAGGAAAAAGAGATCTCGATTGGCAAACGCTATTCCCAGGAAATCGATCGCTCCGCAAGAATCCTTAAAGATCCGCTAATCAATGAGTACGTTAACCGTGTAGCGCAGAACGTAGCTCGAAACTCCGACTTAAAGATTCCACTGACGGTAAAAGTCATTGACTCTCCGGAAATCAACGCCTTTGCGCTCCCCGGTGGCTTCCTTTACGTCAATACGGGTCTGCTGAAGGCCGCCGACGAAGAGGACCAACTTGCCGGCGTGATCGCTCATGAAATTGCCCACGTTGCGGCCCGGCATTGGGCCAGCAGCATGACCAAGCGGACCATTCTGCAGTATGCGATGCTGCCCTTGATCTTCACCCCGATGTCCGCGGCTTTGTATTACGGGGTCATGGCAGCCTATATGAATGGAGTGCCTCTGGCCTTCCTGAAATTCACCCGCAACGACGAAGCCGAAGCTGACTTCCTGGGGATTCAGTATCTGTATAAAGCGGGTTATGATCCCAACGCGTATGTGGCGTTTTTCGGCAAGATCGTCCAGGCACACCGGACGAACCCGGGAAGTGTTCCAACAATCTTTGCAGACCATCCGCCCACGGGAAAGCGCATCATCGAGGCTGAAGAAGAAATTAAGTCGCTGTTGCCCAAACGCGACTCTTATCTTGTGACCACGTCCGAATTCAGCGAAGTGAAGACGCGCCTGGAAACCGTGATGACCCTGCGAAAAAAAATGGGAAAGGGCGAAGAAGGACCGACCTTGCGAAGGCGCAAGCCCACTTCGAAAACGGCCCAGCCAAGCGGAAACCGGAAGCCGGCAGACGACCAACCACCGGTTCTGAAGCGTCGTGACTAACACGCTCAGCGCTGATTTTCCACTTTGGCCGCAGGCGCCCTGCCTGCCAAGCGGAGAGCGCTAACCTCTTCTCTGAACGGTGCGCAAGGACGGATGAAAGCCGCAGTTAGCCTTACAGAGACCCAACAGCGCTACGTGCGTCTTTCAAGAGGAGTAATGCCCAACTTTTGAAGTTCTTCCGAGTAATATTTTCGGAACAGGAGTTCCCACTCCGCGCCACCCTCGGGGATGGTTCTTTTGTGGGTAGCGATTCGCTGGCGGGCGCTCTGTTCAAGCTTATCTTCTTGGTTGATCAAATCCGTGAGGATTCGAACCGCTCCTTGGCGAATGGCGTTGGGCTCGTCGAAAATCTCCACTTCGTCAAGCGCCTCGATCGCCGAAATCACACGGTGGGAAAGTTGAATAATTTTTTCGTGGGAAAGCTTCATGGGATCATGGAACCGGCGTGAATTCTAGAGGACAATTTTTCGCTCCCGGACGATCTGCTTTTTGATGGCTTTGAAAGCATCTTCGTAGGTAGCACCCAGCTGCCGCATCTGGTCCGTATGCTCCTCAAGGATCCTGCGGACCTCGTCGTTGATGCGATCTTCAACGCTGAGCTCGTCAAGAATCACCTGAGTCATAACCTCGTTGACATACTCCGGCTGGTCAAACTGAACCAGGCCCTCCTCTTCGAGGCGGTGCATCAGCTGTTTGCCCATATAGGCAACGTATTCTCGTCGCAAGTACATAGTTGAACCGAACGGCGGTTGACCGTTTCAAACCACCTAGTGTATAGTCTGTGTGTTGATAGTGTCAAGGCAGGCGTGCAGTGGTCCAGGATGCACCGACGTTGCGCCAACCCAGAGGGCGGTTAGCTCAGTTGGTTAGAGCGTCTGCCTTACAAGCAGAAGGTCATCCG
>CAYWMN010000135.1:0-9668 GCA_964459065.1 uncultured Acidobacteriota bacterium
AGGCTGACATAGGCGTCCAAATAATCAGCCAGCGCAGCTGCGGCGCGGGAGCTTGTGATGCCAAATTTGATAAGCGGCCAAATCTCCTGGGGAGCGCGCGCCACTTGCCCCAGCACTGCCGTCATCCGAATCTTCCCGGATTCATCAAGGGCGCGGTCAAAATCACACATCAGTTCCAGGTCCACCTCGTCGGCAACACTGCGGATCGCCACAGCAGGCACGCCGCGGCGTTGCATCTCCTGCAGGACGGCGAACGACTCCATGTCGGTTGCATCGGCAAGCGCTGCCAGCTCTAATTTCCGCTTTCTTGTCCGGGCCACCTCGGGAACAGAAATAAATCGTTCCACGGCTTTGGCGCCTTGTGCAACAGCCTGGCCGAGAAGGCGATCGTCGCTTGCGAGACATCCGGCCTGGGTTTGGGCGCAAACGGTTTTTGCGGCCAGAATGTCGCCCGACCGGTATTCGTTTTTAAGCCCGCCCGCCAGGCCCGTGGCGATGCACAGGTCCGGAGAATCTTTGAGGCAGGCGCGCAGAGTGCGAACCGTATTTTCAGCGCCAACTCCGGTGAGGATCGCCTGGATCTTTGCGCCCCCGAGCTGGGCGTGAAAGACGCGTTCGCGAACCGCGTCACGCCGGAAGGCCCGAAGCCTTCGCCATGCCCGAAGCTCCCAATCCAGTGCGAAAGTTGCGACGATCTTCATCCGGCTTACCTTCAGCTTAATTAAGCCGCTTCACTGTACTTTTGCCCCTGGCAACGGCTCCCAGGAGCGTAGTGGTTCTGCCGGTACCAGTCGACCGCCCGTCGAAGCGCGTCTTTCACGGAACCGGCTTCAAATCCGAGTTCTCTTGGTGCTTTCGAAGCGTCCACGAACATGGTATGGCGCGCCATGCGAACCCCTTCTACAGGGACGCGCGGCGGGCGGTTCAGGACGCGGGAAACGATCTGGTCTGCGTGGCTGAACGCCAGCGCAACGGCGTGGGGGATGCGCAGCCGCGGGCTGGGAATCCCCGTGATTTCAGCCAGGACGTCAAGGATCTCCTTCAGCAGCATGTTGCGGCCGCCCAGGATGTAGCGTTCACCGATGCGTCCGCGCTCGGCAGCCAGCAAGTGCCCGAGGGCCACGTCTTCGACCGGAACCACGTTCAAGCCTGTCCGGACGTAGGCCGGCATGCGGCCCTTGATGAAATCCAGGATGATCTGGCCGGTCGGGGTGGGCTTCCAGTCGCCGGGCCCGACGGGGGTTGTGGGATTAACGATCACAACCGGAAGCCCCTGTTCGGCGGCCCGCAGGGCGGCTTTTTCCGCCAGGTACTTTGAGCGTTTGTAGTGGCCGATCATCTCATGGAGCTCGGTTTTGGTCTGCTCGTCAGGGAGAGTATAAGGCCGCTCCACGGCGATGGTGGCCACGCTGCTGGTATGGATAAAGCGATCAACGCCTTCGTGCCCCGCCGCCTCCAGGATGTTCGCGGTTCCTTGAACGTTGGTCTCATAAATTTCTTCGGGGCGCGAAGCCCACAAACGATAGTCAGCCGCAACATGGAAGACCCGGTGGGCCCCGCGAACCGCCGCCGAAAGAGCCGCCGGGTCGCGCAAATCGCCGTAGCAGATTTCGACCGGCAGTCCTTGAATGGAGCGCAGGTCGCTTTGCGGACGGACTAAGACTTTAACTTCATCGCCGTGCTCGACGAGGGCTCGAGCGACATGGCTGCCCACAAATCCATTAGCGCCGGTGACCAGAGATGTCATTTTGCGTGTCCGTGTCCGTTCCCGTTTCCATTCCCGTTATGGTTTCCGGCTTTTCCAATCTTTGGTTTGCGCATTCCCGCAAGCTGCCATTTCAGCAGTCTCCAGGTATCGGGCAGAGTGCGGTTTGATCCGAGAACCGCGGAGGGTTCATAGCCGACATGAACCATGCAATGTTCGCATCGTGGATCACGGCCGCGCCCGTACTTTTCCCACGGAGTGTCCTCAATGAATTCCTTGAAGGTGGCGTGGTGTTTATCCGTAATCAGGTAGCAGGGCCCCTTCCAGCCACGCGGGTTGTAAGTGGGATTGCCCCAGGCCGTGCACATCAAATCGCGTTCGCCGCGCAGAAACTCCAGGTAGATCGGCGAGGTCATCAGGCTGTACTGTTCCAGCATTTGCGTCGCCAGCCGGAACTTTTCCTGGATTTCCTGCCGTGACATGAAGATCTCTTTGGTTTGGACGGCAAGATAGGAATAGGCGGGCGACAACATGTGGCCGTCAACGCCAAGAGACTGCATGTAGGAATATAATTCCGCGATCTCCTTGAGGTCGGTCTGTTTGTAAATGGTGGTGTTGGTGCAAACCTGGAAGCCGGCGGCTTTGGCGGCTTTAATGCCTTCGACGGCCTCCCGGAAAACGCCTTTTCGCTCGACGCAAAGATCATGGGTCTCTTCCATGCCGTCGAGGTGCACGTTAAAGAAAAAGCGCGACGTGGGCTTATAGTCCTGGATCTTCTTCCGGATAAACATTCCGTTGGTGCAAAGGTAGATGTGCTTTTTGCGAGCCAGGATTTCACTGACCACTTGCGGAAGCTGAGGGTAGATCATCGGCTCTCCGCCGCAGATGGAGACAATCGGCGCGCCACACTCATCGACGGCGTTCAAGCATTGTTCCACGGTAAGTTTGTCGCGGATCGTGTCCTTGTACTCGCGGATCCGCCCGCAGCCCGTGCACGTCAAGTTGCAGGCGTGCAAAGGCTCCAGCATCATGACCAATGGAAACTTTTCCGTTCGATGAAGACGCTTGCCCGCAATATATGAGCTCAAGCTTGTTGTTAAGCTGAGCGGAAATCTCATCTAAGCCTCCTGTTACGTTTTCGACCGCCGTTTTGCGATGGGAATTCTGCCGGCGAAAAAGTTATCAAATCATCGTTTGTTTCACCTTGCCGCAGGTTTCGGTGCCGCGCCAGGGCATACAAGGGAAAGGTATCCCGATAGAGGTGGTAGCAGAGGTAGAAGACCCGGGGAAATCCTGTTCCCGTAAACATGGCTTCTTCCCAGCCGCCACTTGCTTTCTGATTTTCCACCAGATACTGGACGGCACGCGCAACCGAGGGGCCATTGATGTCGCCCGCCGCCAGCATGCCGATCAAGGCCCAAGCTGTTTGCGAAGCGGTGCTGGGCCCCCTTCCTTTCAGCGAAGGGTCGTCATAGGAAGCGCACGTTTCTCCGAATCCGCCGTCCGCATTCTGGACCTGTTGCAGCCATTGAACGGCGCGCTGGACTTCGGAACGGCCCTCCAGGCCGAAGACCTCCAGCATCCGCAGCACACCGCTGGTCCCGTAGACGTAATTGACGCCCCAGCGGCCGTACCAGGCCCCCTCGGAGGTTTGCGTTTTCCAAAGGTATTCCAGTGCGTGCTGGACGGTGGGATGGGAAGCCTGCCATCCGAACCGTCCCAGGCATTCCAAAACGCGGGACGTCACGTCCTCCGTCGAAGGATCGATCATGGCGTTGTGGTCTGCAAAAGGAACCCGGGTCAAAATCCAGTGATCGTTGTCGCGGTCAAAGGCGCCCCATCCGCCGTCGCGGTTTTGCATGCTGAGAAGCCACCGGACTCCGCGCCGCAGGGTATGCTCCATGCGGGCGCGATCCGGATAAGCCACCTGGCGAAGGGCCATCAGCACAAAAGCGGTGTCATCCACGTCGGGATAAAAATCATTACGGAATTCAAAGACCCAGCCGCCGGGTTCACCGTCCGGGTTCCTGACCTGCCAGTCGCCCGGGCCCACAACCTGCCGGTTCAGCAGCCAGTGGGCCGCCTTGATGAGGGCCGGATGGTCGGCCGGAAGTCCCGCTTCCATCAGGGAATTCATCACGATTGCGGTGTCCCAGACCGGAGAAACGCAGGGTTGCAGACGAATCGTTTCTTCGTCTTCAATCTCCAGGTCGCGCAGATGTCCAATCTCGCGCACGGTCAGCGGATCGTCCGAAGGGTAACCCATCGCGACCAGGGCAAAAACGGAATTCACCATGGCCGGGAAGATGGCCGCCAGTCCTTCCGTCCTTTCCAGATGCTCGAGGAGCCATTGGCGTGCCTTCGCCGTCGCTGTTTTTCGAAAAGGTTTCCAGGGAAGGGCTTCCTGCAGCTTGAAGAGGCGGTCCAGCCCCAGGAAGAAATTGCGCCAGGTAACAATGCTACGATCCCAATCGAACGCCGGGATGTGATGGGATGGACCCCGAAACAGTTCCTGGATGGCCTCGCCGGCCGGGATCGGCCACGCGGGCTTTAACTCATAAAGAATGGTTAGCGGCGCCACAATCGCACGCGTCCAGGAAGATACCGAATAGATGTTCAGAGGAAACCAGCTGGGAAGAATCATTAATTCGGGGGGAATGGCCGGAACGTATTTCCAGTCAATCGCGCCGCCCAGCGCCAGATAAAAGCGCGTATAGGAGTTGGTATTTTCCAATCCCCCGAGTTCATGGATTCGGCTCCGGGCGCGCAGCATATGCGGGGCTTCCGGCGAATCCCCGGCCAGCAGGAGACCTACGTAGGCCTTGACCGTAGCGTTGAGCTCGGAGGCGCCTCCCACGTAAGTATTCCAGCCGCCGTCTTCACGCTGCCGACGGCGGATATACCGGGCAAGTTTTTCGATCCGCCGGGGATCGAACTCTCCGATAACATGAAGGAAAAAAATGTAATCGGATTCGAGCGTGGAGTCGGCTTGCAGCTCTCCCGCCCAATAGCCTTCGGGCGCCTGCAACGAGAGCAAATGGTCCGTCGCCTGTGCGATCGCTGCCTGGAGACGCTGGTCAATATCGAGCTCAAGACCACTTGAGGCACGGCCTCCCTGTGGCGGCTCCAATTCAAGTTCTGCTTCCTGTGTCATGAATCCCCCGGACAACCCTATAAAGCCTTGCCTGCCTGCGCGTGCAATTCCGAAGGCAACGCAAATCGGACATCTTCTTCAACCCACTCAACTTCTTCAACTCTGGTGAAGCCCCATTTCTTTAAGCGGTCGACCACCTGGCTCACCAGGACTTCAGGCGTGGACGCGCCGGCGGTAACGCCGATGCGCCGCCGTCCGCGAATCCATTCCGGCAGGATGTCCGCGGCGTTGCCAATCAGATAGGCTGCGGTTCCCCCGCGGCGGGCGACTTCAACCAGGCGGTTGGAGTTTGAACTGTTTTGGGCTCCGACGACCAGAATGCCGTCCGTTTTTGCTGCAACCGCTTTCACTGCCATCTGGCGATTTTGTGTAGCGTAGCAGATGTCCTGCCCGGGTGGACCGATAATGGCAGGAAACCGTTTTTTCAGACGGCTGACAATTTCCGCAGTGTCATCAAGGCTTAGAGTTGTCTGGGTCAGGTAAACAACCCGATTGGGATCGGGGATCTCAAGGGTATCCACATCTTGAACGGTCGAGATAAGTCGGATTGCCTCAGGGGCTTCTCCGAGAGTGCCAATAACTTCATCATGATGGCGATGGCCGATCAAGACGATCGTATAATTTTTCCGTGCGTAGCGGATGACCTCAAGATGAACTTTGGTTACCAGCGGACAGGTCGCATCGATGACGCGGAGTTGGCGTTCACGAGCCTGGGCGCGCACTTCGGGCGAGATCCCATGGGCGCTGAAAATGACGACGGCGCCGGGAGGCACCTCATCGAGCTTTTCCACAAAAACGGCGCCTTGGCTTGCTAATTCCTCAACAACATAGCGGTTATGAACGATTTCTTTGCGGACATAAACGGGCGGACCCAGGTTGGCAAGTACCATTCGAACCACATCGATAGCGCGAATGACCCCGGCACAAAACCCGCGTGGCCGCATCAGGAAGAGGGTACCCCCGTCGGTACCCGTCAGGTTCTCAGGCGGAGAATCTATGTTCATTATTTTGTCATCATCCTTTCCTGCACCAGAACCCCGAAATCAATCCTCGCATGGTCTACGCCCAGCGTCAAGATAGCCAGCGGATTCCTAGAGATAACCCCCGCATAACATTTCCCACTCCGGTCGCAACGCTGGCCGGGCAGTCTGTATCCTGCGGTGCTATTGATGCATCATAACCCATGAAAGGTTGTTGATGTTCGAAAAAGCTTCTCGCGCGTGCTGCATGATATTTGCTAAAATCAATTGCTTATGTTGCACCGCCACAACGGAGGCTCACCCGAAGTTCCAACGTAGACCCTGTCGGTCAAACTATCTTTTAGGTTGATGATGTCGATGTTACGAAAAAGATTGTGCACAGTACTGTTTTGCGTCCTTGTTTTCGGTGTGCAGGTTGGAATCCTTCGCTCTGCCGAGCCGAGCCCCTATCCTTCAAACCCTGAGATTTCAAAAGAATTGGATGCAGGAAAGTACGTTCAGGCTTCAAAATTGCTTCAGAAAATTGTTGCCCAAACGCCGAATGACCTTCCCGCTAATTTTTGGCTGGGACGCTGTTCTTTGGAAATGGGAGACTATGAGGGTGCAATCACCTATGCGGGACGCGCGGCAAAGCTGTCTCCAGACTGGTCAGACTCTCACTTGTGGCTGGGGCGCGCTTACGGCCTGAAGGCGGAGAAGGCGCACAGCTTGTTTGCAGCGCGGAAGGCCCGCATGGAATTTGAGACGGCGGTGCGGCTGGACCCAAACAATCTTCTAGCCCGTCGCAACCTGATGGAGTTTTACCTGGAGGCGCCCTGGTTTCTGGGGGGCAGCAAGCAAAAGGCCCAGGAGCAGGTTGAAGCCATCGCTTCGCGAAATGCCGTGCAGGGCTATCTGGCGCGTGTAGATTATTGGAAGGCGCAGGGGCGGTTCGACCTTGCGGGGCAAAACTGCCGGGCGATTCTCAAGTTAAGGCCGCGGAGCGTTGAGCCCTACTTCGAGGTGGCGGATTTTTATGAATCCCGGGGAAACGCCGGGCAAATCAATGCCGTGGTCAGGTCGGCATCCCTGATTGAACCCAGCGATCCTCGCCTGGATTATTACCGCGGCGTGGAGAGAGTTCTTGAGGGCAGGGAATTGCCTGAAGCTAAAAGGGATCTTGAATCGTACCTGGACCGTGCTCCCAACCGTGACAATTTTCCTCCTTATGCTTCCGCCCATGACTGGCTGGGGCGGATCTACGAACATTGGGGCAATGTTCAGAAGGCCATCCAGCAATATAAGACGGCCCTTGATCTGAGCCCGGACAACCGGAGGGCGAACGACGGCTTGCATCGGCTTGAGTCCAATTGATTGAAGCCCTGAACCTGAGGTTGATTTGACAATCAGGGCCGGCAACCGGCGTGTTTCGGGAAGGGCACAGAATCTTGGCTGAGGCGCCGGGGGCAGTTCAGCGCCTGTTATCGAAGACATGTTATGATGACCGATACTATCTGTTTCATGTACAATGGGATGGACATGGGGAACCCTGAATTTCTCTTGCACATGCGAACAAAAAGACGAAGGGAGTTTCTATGCCGCCTGTCATGAAAACGCTGTTGTTGAACCCTCCAAGTTTTGAGGGGTTTGATGGCGGTGCCAGTTCGCGCTGGCCGGCCACGCGTGAGATTGAATCCTACTGGTATCCGGTTTGGCTGGCGTATCCGGCGGGCCTGTTGCCGGGAAGCCGTTTGCTGGATGCCGCACCTCACAAAATCTCTCCCGCTGAAACGGTTACCATTTCGGGCGACTACGAGTTTGTTGTCCTTTTCACCTCTCATGTGGGCTTCCAGAATGATCTGCGCCTGATCCGCATGATGAAGGAAGCGAAACCGGACCTGAAGGTGGCGTTTGTGGGCCCGCCGGTGCAAGTCAAACCAACGGAAAGCCTGCTGGCGAGCGAAGATATCGACTTTGTGGTGCGCGGCGAGTTTGACTACGCGGTTGTCGATTTCGCACAGGGCAAACCCCTCAGCGAGATTCCCGGAGCCACTTTCCGCAAGGACGGCAAAGTTGTGCACAACCCGGAGCGGCCGGCGCTGCAGACGGAGGAATTGGACAAGCTGCCGTTTGCGACGGAAGTCTATAAACGCGACCTGGTCATTGAAAATTACAACGTGCCTTTTCTGCGGCATCCCTTTGTGGCTTTTTACTCCTCGCGCGGATGTCCCGCCCTTTGCACCTTTTGCCTGTGGCCGCAGACCTTGTCCGGCCATGCCTGGCGGGTGCGCTCGGCTGATAACGTGGCGGCGGAGGTCCGGCAGGCGCTTAAATTGTTTCCGCAGGCGAAGGAATTCTTTTTTGACGACGACACCTTCAACATCCGCAAGGACCGGGTGCTGGAGCTGTGCAAAAAATTCAAACCGCTGGGCTTCCGCTGGTCGTGCACGGCGCGCGTTCATAGCGACTATGAGACTCTGAAGGCGATGGCCGACGCCGGAGCCCGGCTTTTCATTGTCGGCTTTGAATCGGGCGACGCTCAGATTCTGAAGAACATCAAGAAGGGCGCCACCCTGGAAATGGCGCGAAAATTCGCCGAGAATTGCAAGAAGGTCGGCATCGCCATCCACGGCGACTTCATTATCGGCCTGCCCGGCGAGACTCCGGAAACCATTCAGCGGACCATCGACTTTGCCAAGGAACTGGATACTGAAACCATTCAGGTTTCGATCGCCCACGCTTATCCCGGCACGGAAATGTATGGCCAGATGGTGCAGAGTTCTTATCTGGCGGATCAGCCCATGTCCGATTCGAACGGGCACCAGTTGCCGCATTTGGAATATCCCGGCCTGGGCCTCGAGCAAATGATGGCTTCGGTCAATCGCTTTTACGACGAATATTATTTCCGTCCGCGGGTGGCCTGGCGCATTATGCGGAACGCCCTGTGGGATTCAGACGAGCGCAAGCGGCTTTACCACGAGGCGGTGCAATTTCTCCGCCTGCGGGGCGAACGTTGGAAATTCGCCCGCAAAGATCCTCAAAAGAGTTCCTCGATCAGCGCGCCGGCAGTCGACCTGGCCTCGGATCCACCTTCGAACCCATAGTGCATGGCAGGGCATGAGTGAACCGAAATCGCTGCGGACCAAGACCTACGTCCTGCTGGCTCTGATGGTTGTATTCGGCTCAGGGGGCGACGTCTTGCTGAGCCGCGGGATGAAAAAGCTGGGAGGGCTGCATGCCGGGTCCTTTCAGGCGGTCTTTGATTTCTTCGTCAGGGCTTTTTCCAGCGGAACCGTGTGGCTGGGGATCGCCATGCTTCTGATGTTTTTTGTTTCTTACCTGCTGGTCCTTTCCTGGGCCGATTTCAGTTACGTTTCTCCGGCCTCGGCGGCCGGGTACGTCCTGGTGGCGTTAATGGGATACTTCTTTCTTGGCGAGCACGTGCCGCACCTGCGCTGGCTGGGAATCGCCCTGATCTGCGCGGGAGTCTTTTTGGTGGGCGGGACGCATCCCAATACGAGGCAGGGCGAATGAGCTTGCGGACCGCGCTTTTCATCGGCATCATCGTACTGTGCGGCGAGGGCGGAGACATTTCCCTCTCTTTCGCCATGAAAAAGATCGGGGAGGTCACGAGCTTTACTCCCCGCAATCTGCTGCGAACCCTGGGGCGGGCTTTTAAGATTGGTTGGATGTGGCTGGGGATCGGTCTGATGGCCATCGGATTTTTCTCATTGCTTGCCTTGCTTTCCTGGGCTAACGTCAGCCTGGTGGTGCCGGCCACAGCTTCCAGTTACATTGTGGGGGCGATGGGAGCGCAATTTCTTCTTGGCGAACATGTCGACAAGATGCG
>CAYWMN010000136.1:0-9541 GCA_964459065.1 uncultured Acidobacteriota bacterium
TCCTCACCGCCTGCATCGAGCGGCGGAGCAGCTACTGCTGCTTCAACACCCCGCTGGCGCGGATCTTAAACGAGCAGATCCGCCCGCAGCTTGGGCGCGGTTGGGGCGAGGCCGACGCGCCGGACTGCACCGGCATCAACGTCCTCGACTTCGGGCGGGTCGACTGGGACCGGGTGAACCTCGACGAGTGGCTGGCGATCCTGGCCGAGACGGGGCATTTCCCGACGCTCGACACCCTCAACCTGGATGCCCTCACCGGTACGGGCAATGAGCTTGATCTTTCCGGATCCCGACCGGATGCCGCCGCGCGCAGTCAGACTCGGTCCGAGGGTCTCGACAGCGATGCGGCGCGCCGGGAGGCGGAGACGGACCTGTGGGAGTCGACGCTGCCGGCTTTGCCGTGAGGCGGAAGGTATTCCGCAGTTTGCCCCTCAATCCCTACCATCACTTCGGTGGATATCCGAAAGAACTCTACATGTGTGCAGCGACCGTGAACTGAGTAACATTCGCAGTAACGGTCGCAGGTGATTTGCCAAGAGCCCTGTTTCACTGGGAAATCGATTGTGGGTAGCACTATGGGTAATAGTTCGCGAAATCTGCCGCAACCGCCCAAGCTACAAGAGATCACGGACCGCCTTAGCCGGTGGGGGTTCGCCTGGACAGGCGACTTGGGTATCCAAGGGGACCGGAGATTCGAAGGACCATCAATCCCTGGAATCCGCAGTGGGATGTTTCTGACTGGAGTGGGGAAGGGAAGCTTGTACATAAAGGACAACCGCCTCAGCGCGACGGGAGAGTACAAATTCCTGAAAGATCATGTTGAGCCTGCCCGGTACGAAAACCTTTCGGGACATTACCCTGTCTGGGTAGGACGGAAGTTAGTACAGGTTCTCGATAAGATCGACGAGCTATTTGAAGCCGCAGGTGCCGGGAAAGAATGAACCGCGGCGCGTGAACTGCAAAAACGGAGAGTGGATTCACAAGCGCATCTGAGGAGCTTCAGGGTGCTCTTCCTTGGCTTGACCCGCGTCATGGTGCGGCTGGAGGTTGTCTGCAACGAAAACAGCGGTTCGGTCAGGGAAAGTCTGCTGCCGTTGGCTAGACGTTGAAGATGCCCGCGTCGCCTGATGCGGGAAGTGCCGCCCCGCCCAGGACCCGCCAGTACATTGAGGGTGTGGGGGACGACGGGTTCATAGGGTGACGATGGCATCCGCGATGTCGGTACGCCGCACCAACCCCTTCGTGGAGATCCTTTGAGGCTACGTCCCCTGAAGTCTTAGGCGGCTACGATTGCCGACGCCCCTGGCCGGATCTCAACCACTGCTCCAGGAGCTAACGGTGAGCCGAGTCAAGCTCGGCAAGTAGGTCGACCAAGCGCAGGGCGCCGGCGATGTGCCGCTCCTGCAGAGGCTCGGTCATCGGGTTTCGGCGCAGGTCGACGGACTCCAGAAAGTCCAGCAGATCCCAGTCATCCGGCAGGTCCTCGTTCGGGAGCCCGCCACCGGCCGTGGGCAGGGGTCCCCGCTCGGAATCGAAGGGAAACAGCTCGGCGCGACCGAGGTAGCCGTATATGGCCTCCCGGATCAGCCCGGCAGGGTCCTTCGGAGAGTCTCCCGCCCCCGGCAATTCCCGCACGTCGAACTGCCAGTCGAGGTCCTCTTCCTCGGGGGAGAAACTGAAGACGTGCTGGAGACAGTCCGGGAATTCGTCCTCGTGGTAGACATGGAAGACGTGGCACCCGCGGTGCTCGAGAAAGACCTCGGAGCCGAGCCGGAGTGTGATCGTTGGCATAGTGGATACCTGGGCTGCGTGGCGGGCGACGAACCAGTTTTGACTTTTCGTTATATTTGGTTACGCTCTTTACCGTCAGCTGATAGACAGTGACCGCATGTAACAAGTGTGGCACAATGCCCATTGAAATAAAAGGCTTAATTTACTTTTCGTTGGCTGAAGTGGCGGAAAGGATCGACGTCACCCGCCAGACCCTATGGCGGTGGCGTCAGGACGGAAAAGTCCCACCGGGCCACAAGTACCGCGGCCGACAGGTGATCTACACGCCGGCGGAGCTGAACGCCATCGAGCGGTTCGCCAACCGGATCGATCCCATCGAGCCGTCCGACAAGGTCCAACGTGATCTCTTCGGGGATCAGTGAGGTGCGAGCATGAGAAAGGCGGTTGTCCTTCTGAGCGGCGGCCTAGACTCCACCACCACGCTGGCGATCGCCAAGGCGGAGGGCTTCGAGCCCTACGCCCTCTCGTTCCGCTACGGTCAAAGGCACAAGGTGGAGTTGGAGTCCGCGGCGCGTGTGGTGGATGCCATGGGCCTCGCGGAGCACGTCATCGCCGACATCGATCTGCGGCGATTCGGTGGATCGGCCCTGACCAGTGACATCGACGTACCCAAGGACCGGGGCCTCGATGAGATGGGCGAGGGGATACCGGTCACCTATGTTCCCGCCCGCAATACAGTCTTCCTCTCCTTCGCCCTTGCCTGGGCCGAGGTGCTGGAGGCGAGCGACATCTTCATCGGCGTCAACGCCCTGGACTATTCGGGCTACCCGGACTGCCGCCCAGATTACATCGCCGCGTATGAGCAGATGGCCAACCTGGCCACCAAGGCGGGGGTGGTGGGCCGCCAACGGCTCAAGATCCACACCCCACTGATCCAGCTCACCAAGGCGGAGATCATCCGCAAGGGTACGGAGCTGGGCGTGGACTATGCGCTCACCAGCAGTTGCTACGACCCGGGCGAGGACGGGCGCCCCTGCGGCCAGTGCGACTCCTGCCAGCTTCGCGCGAAGGGGTTTGCCGAGGCCGGCATTCCCGATCCGTTGCTGGTCAGGTTCGGGAGGTTGGCAACATGATCGAGCGACTTTTCCACGTGGCCGCTGCGCCCTTCGAGGCGGCGCGGCGGGTGTCGATCCTCCCAGGCGGTCACCGCTCACGACGACTGCACGGACATAGCTTCCTCGCCCGGGTGCGCGCGGAGCTCCCTACGAATTGGGCGCCCTTTCCCGGCGGTGAGACGGGTGCGCTGAAGGAAGCCTTCGACCGTTGCGTCGCGACCCTCGACTATCGCGACCTCAACGAGCACCTGCCGGTCCCCACCGATGAGAACCTGGCGCGCTGGGTGCGTGAGTGTGTCGAGGCGCCGGGCATCGAGTCGGTCGGCATCCAGAGCACCCGCGACCAGGGGGCGGATCTGGACCGGGCCGAGCATGTCCACGTCTGGCGCCGCTTCCGTTTCGAGGCCGCACACCGCTTGCCTAACGTGCCCGAAGGCCATAAGTGCGGGCGCATGCACGGGCATGGGTTCGAGGTCATCCTGCATGCCGATCAGGACTTGGGCTCAGGGGACATGGGCGTCGACTTCGACCACCTCGGGGACATCTGGGCCCCGCTGCACGCGGCGCTCGACTACGCCTGTCTGAACGACATGGAGGGGTTGGAGAACCCCACCAGCGAGATGCTCTCGGCCTGGCTCTGGAAGCGCCTCAAGCCTGCCTTGCCGGCCCTGTCCTGGATCACCGTCTACGAGACCGCCACCGCCGGCTGCCACTACGACGGCGCGCACTACCGCATCTGGAAGGAGCAACGCCTCGAGAGCGCGCTGCGCCTGATCAAGGCCCCGGACGGCGACCCCCGGCGCCGCCTGCACGGACACAGTTACCTGCTGCGCCTGCACCTGACCGCACCCCTCGACCAGGTCCTGGGCTGGACCGTGGACTACGGGGACGTCAAGGAACTGTTCAAGCCCGTCTACAAACAGCTCGACCACCACCTGCTCAACGAGCTGCCGCGCCTCAGCGACGCCGACCCGGCGGGCCTGGCCCTGTGGATGCGCGAGGAGGTGGCGGTCCAGCTCCCGCAGCTCGACCGCATCGATCTGCACGAGACACCAGGCTGTGGCGCGGTGCTCTGCTGGGGCGATCTGGGCCCCGCCCTGCCGACATGACCTACAGTGTCAAGGAGATCTTCTACACGCTGCAGGGAGAGGGCGCGAACACCGGCCGCCCCGCGGTTTTCTGCCGCTTCGCCGGGTGCAACCTGTGGAGCGGACGAGAGCACGACCGGGCTAAGGCCGTCTGCCAGTTCTGCGACACCGATTTCCGCGGGATCGATGGAGTGAACGGGGGCAAGTACCGGACCGCCGACGATCTCGCGGACCGGATCGCGGCTACCTGGGCCCCAGCGGCGACGCGATCCGCTCAGCCGTTCGTCGTCTGCACCGGCGGCGAGCCCCTCCTGCAGCTCGACGAGGGCCTGATCGGAGCGCTTCATGCCCGCGGCTTCCAGGTGGCGGTGGAGACCAACGGTACCAAGCCGGCGCCCCAGGGACTCGACTGGGTCTGCGTCAGTCCCAAGGCGGACGCGGAGCTTACGATCCGGGCCGGCAACGAGCTGAAGCTGGTTTGCCCGCAGGAGAAGGCGCCGCCGGAGCGCTTCGCGCGACTGGCCTTCGATCACTTCTTCCTGCAGCCGATGGACGGACCGGATCGGGAGGCAAACACGCGGGATATCGTGGTCTACTGCAAGGCGCACCCTCGATGGCGGCTGAGCCTGCAGACCCACAAGCTCCTTGGCATCCCATAGGGGAGACATCCCCAGGGGGACAGAGGCATGACCACAGAAGGTTTGGCAAAAAGGGAGTTCTACGAAGCAGACGGCGTCTTTGTCTCGGCTCTGATCGATCCCCGGCCACGCCCCGAGCTGGAGGACGTCCAGAACCACGCCGATCATCGCGAGGTGGCGCTCGAACAGGTCGGCGTCCGCGATCTGCGCTACCCGATCACCGTGCTCGATCGGGCGGCGGAGTCCCAGCGCACCGTTGCCACGATCACCCTCTCCGTCGGGCTGCCGCAGGACACCAAGGGCCCCCACATGAGCCGCTTCATCCACGTGTTGGAGCGGCACCGGGGCGAGATCACTGTGCGGACCCTCCCGGTCGTGCTGCGGGATCTCAAGACGACCCTGGAGGCCGAGTCCGCCCGCATCGAGGTGCGCTTCCCTTACTTCCTGGAGCGCCGGGCGCCGGTCAGTGGGGTACCGGCCCTCGTCGACTACCAGTGCGCCTTCATAGGTGAGATGAATGGCGGGGACATGGACTTCGTCCTCGGCGTCGAGGTGCCGGTGACGAGTCTCTGCCCCTGCAGCAAGGCGATCAGCGACTACGGCGCCCACAATCAGCGTGGTTACGTTCGCATAGAGACCCGATCCACCGAAATCATCTGGATCGAGGAGCTAATCGATGTTGCTGAGGCCTCCGCCTCGACCCCGGTCTACGCCCTGCTCAAGCGCGAAGACGAGCGCTACCTCACGATGCAGGCGTACGACAACCCCGTGTTCGTTGAAGACATGGTCCGCAACGCCGCCGTGCGGTTGCGGGAGGACGCGCGAGTCACCTGGTTCCGGGTGCGAGCCGAGAACCACGAGAGCATCCACAACCACAACGCCTTCGCGCAGGTTTCTTTGTCTCGGCTGAAGGCTTGATCCGTCCTTGCAAGTGTGTCCGGTGGCAGGTTCCCAACAACTTGGGTCGTTGTTGCTCTGGCCCCTTTGACAATGCGGTTTCCGGACGACGGTGCGATTCCGCCAGATCGGGAACGCTCAACTGCTCAACCGGAATCGTCCTCCGTTAGCCAGCCTCTCTGATCCCGATCCAATCGATCTGCCCGAACCGAGCACTTGTGGCGCGGCGGGCTTAGCGACGACCCCTATGCACGGTCTGCGTTCTCGATCCCTCGCGCCGATCGTCCCCCGCGGGGCCGGGACCGCGGCGAGCACGGAAGCCATTACCGTGTCATCGGCGTGCCCCGTTCTTGTCCCCTAGCTGCTTACGCGGATTGGGGTTAGAATTCGCATCAGAAATTGCGTCAGCTCTGAAAAGGTTGTTAAGGAAAACACAAGAATCCATCGTAGTGGATTCATAACGCTATGTTGTGAAATGAGAAAAGCGCATTTTGCTCTTGTTACTGTCTGTACCAACAGGAAGTCCATTCCTCCCGGGGAGAGGCTACAGGCGGAGCGCCTGCCCAGCGGACCCCAGGAAACGGTCAGCAAGACCTGGCGCGCCTGGCTACGCAATGCGGCACCGCGAATCCCCGCGAGGCAACTATATGCTGGGCGCGGATTCAGCGAGGCGCTGGCTGTTGTGGAGTCGCGCAAGGCCGATCTGTGGATTGCGTCTGCCGGCCTAGGTCTCGTCCATGGCGACGAGGAAGTGCCAGGCTATGATCTGACCCTGTCGGCGGGATCGGACAGCAGCATCCGGCGCAAGGTGACTGACGGGCCTTTCGATGCGGCACTCTGGTGGTCTGACCTGGCGCGTCGCAGGCGACCGAAGCGCACCCTTGCCGACCTCCTGGGCTCTCATCCCGCCGAGCACATAGTCATCAGCCTCCCGGGCTCCTACCTCGACCTGGTTCAGGAGGACCTCCTTTCGGCTGGCAACGCCGACTTGCGCAAGGTGCGTCTAGTCGGTCCTCTCGACCTCGAATACGTCGCTCCGCGACTACGGCCTCTGGTCATGCCTTACGACGACCGTCTCAACGGACCAGACAGTCCTCTTAACGGAACGCGGGCGGATTTTCCTCAACGGGCGGCTCGTCACTTCCTCGAGGATGCCTGCGCGGACGGCCTTGCCGACGACCCCGAAGAAGATGCCGCGCGCGTGCGCGCCAGCCTGCGCGACCTCACCTGGCCAGAGCAGGCCAACCGCAGGCAACTCGGTGATGACGAGATCGTCAAGGTGATTCTCTCCAGTTGGGACCGCGCCTCGGGGCAATCCACCAGGATGTTGCGGCTGTTGCGAGACGAGGAGGGGATCGCCTGCGAGCAGGGCCGGTTCGTCCAGCTGTTCAAACGCGCAGCGAACCTTAGGCAGGTGGGCAGCGGAGCCGACTCGACACTGCGATTGCGCGCGGTCCGAAGCCAGCAGGGTAACGGCAAGGTGATCTACACCTTTTTCATTCCGGGTGACATGCTCACCCAGATCGCCGACATCACCAGGATTCACCGCGACGGCACGGAACGGCTCGCGGGTTTTCAGCGTGATGAGATCAAGCGCCACGTCAACGGGATCGTCGAATACCTGGATCAAGGGGACGTGCTCTTCCCCAACGCCATCATCCTGGCACTCTCCCCCGAGGTGTCTTTCGTGCACAGCCGGGGGGGCAAGCCGGATGGCTCGCTGGACGCAGGCGAAGCGGGCACCCTGAGCATCCCGTTGCGGCCCGAAGGCAGCCGGGTCGCCTGGATCGTCGATGGTCAGCAGCGTTCCCTGGCCCTCTCAAAGGCCAAGAACGGGGGGCTGAACGTGCCGGTGGTGGCCTTTGTAGCACCTGACGTGGCCACGCGCCGGGCCCAGTTCATCCTGGTCAACAAGGCCAAGCCACTGCCGCCGAGGCTGATCAATGAACTGCTGCCCGAGGTCGACGTACAACTCCCGCGGGACCTCAGCGGCCGAAAGATCCCGAGCGCGCTGTGCGAGATGCTCAACGAAGACCCCGACTCCCCCTTCCACGATCTCATTAAGCGGGTGTCAAAGCCCAAAGCTGCGAGGGCCGTGGTGATCGACAGCGCCATCGTCGAAATGATCCGCGCCAGCCTCAAGAATCCCAACGGAGCGCTCGCGCCCTTCGTTTCGCTCGGCACAGGCCCTTCAGACGTCGAGGGTATGTACCGCACGCTCGTGGACTACTGGAGCGCCGTCAAGATCGTGTTCCTGCCCGCGTGGGGACTCCCGCCGGAGTCGAGCAGGCTCATGCACTCCGCCGGAATCCGCGCCATGGGTGTGCTGATGGACAGAATCGTCACCCGCTCCATGGCTCACCCCAACAGCAACACCCACCAGTTGCACTCGTTGAAGAACATCGCGCCTCGCTGCCGTTGGACCGAAGGCGTCTGGGAGGATCTCGGGCTCGCCTGGAACGAGGTCGAGCACACCCCGCGTCATATTCGGCATCTCAGCCAGCTGCTCTGTCAGTTGGACTACAACGCCACGGCGGCGCGAAGGAGCTTGGGATGAAGTTCGTCTTTGCCGACAGCATGGATTACGTCGATCCCAACTTCGACTTCATCAAGGACCAGACCGCCGCCACCCGCAGGCCCTACTGGGACGACCAATATCCCCACGAGATCCTTGGCTACGCCCCCTACGACGGCGTGCTGGTGTCGCGTGCCATCGTCGGTGACCACCGCTTTCCCGGGAAGTACACAGAGGCGCAGTCCATGCGCTTCCGCCGGGTGGGTGCCCGCAAGTTCCTGCGCCTCGAGGGACCGGAGCAAGCCAACATGATGCTCATGGGGGACTGCGGGGCCTTCTCCTACAGCGCCATGGAATCGCCTCCCTATACGCCCGAGGACACCGTCGAGTTCTACGCGGACGGGGGGTTCACCCACGGCTGCTCCATCGACCACATCATCTTCGAGCTCGATCCGAGCGCGACCGGGAGCGATGGCGGGTCCGAGACGGCGCGCCTGCGCTTCGACATCACGCTGGAGTTGGCCGAGAAGTTTCTGCGCGCCAGCCGCGAGCTCGGCAACGGCTTCACCCCCATGGGCGTGGTCCAAGGATGGTCACCCGACAGCATGGCGGAGGCTGCCCACCGGTTGTTGGCGATGGGATACCGCTACCTGGCCATTGGCGGTCTGGTCCCCCTGAAGACCGAGGCCATCCACCAGGCGGTCGAGGCGGTCGATGCCGTGGTTCGGTGCAGGCCAAACGCTCGCATGCATCTCCTCGGATTTGCCAAGGCCGACGACATCGGCCAGTTCAGCCGCTACCGCGTCGCCAGCTTCGACACTACCTCGCCTCTGATCCGTGCCTTCAAGGACGCGCGGCGCAACTACTATCTACGCAATGGCAAAGGGGCGATGTCCTACTACACTGCGATCCGGATCCCCCAAGCCTACGAGAACAACACCCTTAAACAACAGATCAAATCCGGGCGCCTGCGCCAGGAGACCCTCGCGGGCATGGAGGCGAAGGCCCTCTCCGCGCTGCGTGACTACAGCGAGGGACGAGCCGTTCTCGACTCCGCCTTGGACGCCATCATCGACTACTCCCGGCCCGTACACTGGTCTCCACGCCTGGAGGAACAGATCCTGGATCGGCACATGGACACCCTGCGCAAGCAGTATCGGCACACCCTGGAGGCCAGGCCGTGGGAGCATTGCCGGTGCAGCGTTTGCGCGAACTCCGGCGTCGAGGTCATTGTCTTTCGCGGGTCCAATCGCAACAAGCGCCGGGGCATCCACAACATGGGCGTCTTCCGCGAGCACCTGCGAGAGCAGTTGGCATCGTGAGCGCGTACGAATACCAGGCGATCCTGCCCCGGCAGAGCGACCGCTACACTCTGTTCGCCTTCTGTGCGCGGGCGGCGGATGTGCTGAGCTTCGCCCAGATCGACCGCATCGGCCGGCGGGAAGATGGCTCGCTAAAGGGGTTTCAGCGCCCCCAGGTGGCCGCGCACATCAGGGAGATCCGTGCCTACCTGGAGCGGGACGACGCCGTCCTGCCGAATTCCGTGGTCATTGCCTT
>CAYWMN010000137.1:0-9532 GCA_964459065.1 uncultured Acidobacteriota bacterium
TGAAGCATTCCTTGTGCTTGATCTCCATGGAATCGAAGACGCAGCCGTCCGAATCAATCCCCACAAAGAATTCGTGTTGCGGTTTGAACGCCACCAGTTGGTCTTTTGAAAAGGGCATCGTTTTCTTTCCTTATCTGTGATGTGCCAAAACCTGCATCTTAACGCAGTCTCGGCGTGAGGGGAAGAAGCCAATCTACTCGCAGCCCGGTGGGGGCGCGGCCGACCCGCCTTTTTCCCTTTGCCGCCTGCGAAGGACCTGCAACTCCAGAAGTCTGTTATGGGGTTTTTGAGACCCGCCAGATGACCCCGCCGCCATCGTCAGAAACCAGCAGGGAACCGTCTTGCGCCACCGCAACGCCCACCGGGCGGCCATTTACCACCCTCGAGTGAGGATTGGGATCAAACCCGGTGAGGAAAGCGACAGGGCCGCCGCTCGGCCGGCCGTCGCGAAAAGGAACAAACACGACTTCATAACCCGAAAGAATGCTGCGATTCCAGGAGCCGTGTTCGGCAACGAAAGCTCCGCCGCGGTATCGGTCTGGAAACTGCCGGCCCTCATAGAAAACGGATTCCAGCGGCGCCACGTGAGGGCCGAGCAGAACGTCCGGGACAATGGCTTTGGCCACCAGGTCCGGGCGCTGCGGCTTGACCCGAGGGTCCAGGTGCTTGCCGATGTAGCTGTAGGGCCATCCGTAGAAGCCACCCTGCTCGACGTGAGTGAAGTAGCCGGGAGGCACGTTATCACCCAGCATGTCGCGCTCATTCACGTCCGCCCACAATTGGCCGGTGTCGGGATTCACGGCCAGGCCGACGGCGTTGCGCAGGCCGCTCGCGTAGATCGAGGCGTTCGAGCCCGCCGGGTCCGCAACCGTGACCGCCGCCCGGCGGGAATCGGATTCCACGCAGACGTTGCAGTCCGAGCCCGCGGAAACAAACATCCGGCGCCCATCCCGGGAGAACACCACGGTTCGCGTCCAGTGCATGCCGCTCGCCGGCAGATCCAGGATGTGCTGGCGATTGCCGAGCCGCCGGGAGGTTTTCGGATCATAACGGAACCGGACCACTTCATCGGTGTCGGCGATGTAGACGTAATCGCCGTGAAAGGCGATGCCGAAGGGCCGCCTGAGATTGCGGGCAAAGACGGTTCGCCGGTCCGAGGCTCGGCCGTGCCCGGGATCGTGCAGCACAATGACTTCACCCGTCCGGGAATCGGCCAGGAAGACGTCGCCATCCGGAGCCACCGCCAGGTAGCGGGGCTGCTCAAATCCCCTGGCAAAAACCGACACGTGGAACCCTTGGGGCGCCCGGGGCTTGAATCCCGGGACGGGCCTTACCCTGGAAGGGTTGGCAACGATGGGTTTGATGAACGGACGCGGCAGCGCGGGCGCCTGCCCGTTCGTGACCTGGGCAAAAGCACATGGCGCCGCCAGAAGCATTGTCAGGCAAAAGGCCCCGATCTTGGCTATCCTCACACGTCCTCCTTCTGGGTTAGGATTTCTCGCCCTCCCGGCTATGATAAACCGAAGTTCTCCTGAAAAGCACGACGAGGGCTTCCGAAACTACCCATGGCCGCGAGTTTCCCGCCTTTTGCCGATTTAATTCAAGCCCTGCTCTGGGTTAACCCCAACCTAACTTAGACTCATGGGCGACTGCAAGGTTCGATGGGACGGGGCCTGGAGCCAGCCTCGCGGCGCGGGATCAGCCGGCACGAAGGGGATCGGACAACATTTTTCAAGCTATAAGAATGAATGACGTGACCGGGGGTTTGAGAATCGGTTAGAATCTAGGTTGGCCGCTTGATCGGCCGGGAATCCTTCCTTCAGTAGCTGCGTCTGTCGTTTTCGGCGCGGGCGGCGCACCGTGCGGCGGGTGCAAGCGTACTCATGACAGGTGAGGCCAGTGGCACCGATGCAGAATCGTCCAGATACGCTTCAAACCTGGTACAAGGACGCGATCATCTACCAGTTGCATGTGCGCGCCTACAACGACAGCTCCGGCGACGGTGTCGGAGACTTTCGCGGGCTCACGCAGAAGCTCGATTACATCCGGGAACTGGGAGCCACGGCGATCTGGCTGCTCCCCTTTTATCCTTCTCCCCTCAAAGACGATGGTTACGACATTTCGGGCTATCTGAGCGTGCATCCAAACTATGGAGCGCTGGAGGATTTTCAGCAGTTTCTTGAAGAGGCTCACCGGCGCGAGATGCGGGTGATCACGGAGTTGGTGTTGAACCATACCTCGGATCAGCATCCGTGGTTTCAGGAAGCGCGCAGTTCCACCGACAATCCCCGCCGGAACTGGTACGTCTGGAGCGACACCGATGACCGTTACCGCGACGCGCGCGTCATTTTTGTCGATACGGAGCTGTCCAACTGGGCCTGGGACCCGGTTTCCAAGTCCTATTACTGGCACCGGTTCTTCAGCCACCAGCCGGATTTGAACTACGACAATCCGGAGGTTCGAGAGGAAGTCTGGAACGTGATGAAATTCTGGCTGGAGATGGGCGTTGACGGCTTCCGGCTGGACGCGGTTCCCTATCTGGTGGAGCGGGAAGGGACGTCGTGTGAGAATCTGCCCGAAACTCACGCGGTGCTGAAGGAGTTGCGGCGGCGGGTTGATGAGAGTTTTCCCAACCGGATGCTGCTGGCCGAGGCCAACCAATGGCCGGCCGATCTCACTCCATATTTTGCCGACGGCGATGAGTTCCACATGGCCTTTCACTTCCCCCTGATGCCCAGAATGTTCATGGCCATCAAATTGGAGGACCGCAAGCCGATCATCGAAATTCAAGGGCAGACTCCCGCAATCCCCGACGGCTGCCAGTGGGGTATTTTTCTCCGCAACCATGATGAGCTGACGCTCGAAATGGTCACGGACGAAGAGCGCGATTACATGTACGACGAATACGCGAAAAACAAGACCGCCAAGCTCAACGTGGGAATCCGCCGGCGCCTGGCTCCCCTGCTGGACAATGACCGCCGGCGGGTTGAGCTGATGACGGGAATGCTGATGTCCCTGCCCGGCACGCCCATCATCTATTATGGCGACGAAATCGGCATGGGGGATAACATCTATCTGGGAGACCGGAACGGCGTCCGAACTCCCATGCAGTGGAGCGGAGGGTGGAACGGCGGCTTTTCCACCTGCGACCCTGAACTGCTTTTTTCTCCGGTGATTTCAAATCCCGTGTACGGCTATCAGGCCGTCAACGTCCTTTCGCAGCAACGGTCCGAGCATTCCCTGCTGTCTTGGATGCAGCGGCTGGTCCGTTTGCGAAAGTCGACCCCGGTTTTTGGGCGGGGAACCATCGAATTCCTGGAACCCGCCAATCACCGGGTGCTTGCTTATATCCGCGAGTATGAAAACAACCGGGTTCTGGTGGTGAACAATCTGTCCAGCACCGCCCAGGCGGCGGAGCTCGATCTTCGTTCCTGGCAGGGATTTATTCCGATCGAAATGTTTGGAGGAAATCCTTTCCCCCGCATCGGTGAATTCCCTTATCTTTTGACTTTAGGTCCCTATCAGTTTTACTGGTTCCGGCTGCGCCGTTTCTAAGGTCCTGCAGGGAAGGGCCGCCGCCGGCAAGCTTTCCGGAGGAAGGACATTGGCTGAGGAAAGTTTCCTCTCAGATGATTTTATACGGCAGCTCACGGCGGTGGGTGAAGTCGACATCCTCGTGGGCATCCCAACTTTCAATAATTCCACCACCATTGAGCAGGTTGTCAATGCGGTGCAAGTTGGTCTGGTGAAGTATTTTCCGCGCGAACGCACCGCTCTGATTAATCCCGATGGAGGATCGAACGACGGCACTCCGGAGATTGTGAAAAACGCCGCCATTCGGGATTTCCGCAGCCTGCTTTCGTCGACGCCGCTCCGCACGACTCACCGGATTACCACGCCCTACCGTTTGAACGGGCGATTGGGCGGAGCGTACCGCATCATCCTGGCCGCCGCCGACCTTCTGCGCGCGAAGGCGTGCGCGATCATCTCGCCGGATCTGGAAAGCATCACCCCGGAATGGATTGAGGGATTGGTCCGGCCCATCTATCGGGAAAAGTTGGATCTGGTAACGCCCATTTACCATCGGCACAAATTCGACGGCCTGCTGATCAAGAATATTGTGGCTCCCATGATCCGGGCTCTTTACGGAGTCCGAATCCGCGAGCCCGTTGCCAGCGAATTTGGTTTTTCAGGGCCGTTGGCCTGCCACTATCTCGAACAAGACATCTGGCGGGACGGAGGGGTGGCGGCCGGTACGGAAGTCTGGATGACGACCACGGCGGTGGTGGATGGGTTCAAACTGTGCCAGTCATTTCTCGGACCCAATTTACACGCGTCAAGAAGCTCCGCGCAGGATATCGTCGGGGCCATCCAGCACGTTGTCGGAGCCCTGTTCCGCTGCATGGAAATCCAGGAATCTTACTGGCTGGACGGCGCCGAAGCGCGCTCGGTTCCGGTTTTCGGTTTTGAATACAGCTCCGGACTCGAGCCCCGGCGGCTGAACAGAAAGAAGATGTTTTTGATGTTCCAAAACGGCGTGGATCAACTGGCGCCTGTTTTGGAGTCCATCCTTTCACCGGGGACGCTGAAGGATATCCAAAACATCTCGCGAGGAGACGGGAGGGCATTCAGCTTTCCGGAAGAGTTGTGGGTGAAGATCATCTATGAGTTTGCCGCTTCCTATCACCGCACGGTTATCAATCGGGATCACCTTCTTCAGGCGTTGACTCCTCTTTACCGCGGGAAAATCTGCTCCGTGCTCCTGGAGCAACAGCGGGCTGACGCGGAAGAGATCGAGGAAAAACTCGAGAACTTGTGTCAGCATTATGAAAAGCTTAAGCCCCGCCTGGCGGAGAGGTGGATTCAGAAAGCATGAGGTGAGATATGGGAAACCTTGTCTTGGATACACTGAGTCATACCTTTACGGGCTTCTTCGGATTGCTGGTGACGTTTTTGCCGCGCCTGTTGTCCATGCTGGTGATGATCGCCGTGGGCTTTGTTGTGGCGATCGTCTTCAGGGGGTTGGTCTGCAGAATCTTTGCCATCAAGAGGTTTCGGAAATACTACGATTCCGCCGGCCTTACCCAGATGATGCGCAAATCCGCCTTGCCGCCCCCCGACGTTTTCCTGGGAAGGTTGGTTTTCTGGGTGATCTGGCTGATATTTATCGTGTTGGGGATCAACGCGCTCGAAATCGCCGCTTTGCAGGACCAGATCTCCAGGTTCTTCCTGTTTTTGCCCCAGATCTTCGTGGCCCTGGTGGTTCTGTTCGTGGGGTTACTGATCGCCAACTTCTTTTCCCGCGCCACGTTGCTGGCGGCGACCAACGCCAATTATCCTTCCGCGCAGTTGCTGGCCAGCGTGGTTCGCCTGCTGATCGTCATTATCGCCATCACGATGGCGCTGGAACAAATCGGGCTGGGGCGCCACGTGGTCTTGATTGCGTTTTCCATCGCCTTCGGGGCGTTGATGCTGGGAGTGGCGATTGCCTTTGGCTTGGGAGGGCGCGACGTCGCGCGGCGAGTGCTGGAGAAGCGCTTCCTTGAGCAGGATGAAGAGGAAAGGGAAAAAGAGGAGGAGATTTCACCGCTGTGAAACGCGGAAGGCTTGTTCGCCTTGCCCGTCTGTTGATTGACAGCGAGCGCCGCAATTTCTGGCTCTTTCATCGCTGTTGATAAACAACGCTCCGGGGGCCCCCATCCGCTCCGCTGCTCTTACCCTGGCACGCTCGGAGAACCTGTTATAATAAACGCGCCCAAGCGCCAAACCAGCTTATGAAACTCGGAATCGATTTCGGCACAACCCGAATTGTGGTAGCTTTTGTTGACCGTGGGAACTACCCGGTCGTGGTCTTTGAGACTCCCGACGGCAGCGCGTGCGAGTGGTTTCCGCCCCTGGTGGCGGTGAAAGGAAACGAACGCCGTTACGGGTGGGAGGCCTGGGCCGCGCAGGAAGATCCCGGCTGGACGGTGGTGCGGTCTCTCAAAAAGACACTGGAATTCGCCGGTCCTGACACGCTGGTTCACATTGCCGAACAGAAGATTCCCATGCGGGTGCTGCTGCGGGAACTCGGCCTGGCGCTCAAGACCAGCCTGCTGGAGCGCTCGACGCTCGCGGCCGGCGAGGATGAGCCGCTTGAAGTGATGCTGGGCGTGCCGGCCAACGCCAACAGCAATCAGCGTTTTCTAACCGTGGAAACCTTCCGCCAGGCGGGTTTTCAGGTGCTGGGGCTGCTCAACGAGCCTTCGGCCGCCAGCATCGAGTTCGGCCATCACAAGCGAACCCGCCGGCAATTCACTGAAAAGATGCGCATCCTGGTCTATGACCTGGGTGGCGGAACGTTTGATGCTTCGCTGGTTGAGCTGGATGAACGCGAGCACGCCGTCATGGCCTCGGAAGGAATCCCGTCGCTCGGCGGAGACGACTTTGATGAGGCGCTGGCGGGGCTGGCGCTTGAAGCGGCCGCGATCGGCGCCGCCGAGCAGGACAGCATTTCTCAGGCGGAACTGTTCCGCCTGCATGAAGAATGCCGGCTGAAAAAAGAAGGACTGCATCCCAACACGCGCAAGATTGTGATTGATCTGGCAAGCGTCAGGCCCGCGTGGCCGCAAGTAACCGTGGCGGCGGCTGATTTCTACGAGCGTTGCCGGCCCCTGGTCGAGGAGACCCTGCACGCGGCAGAAGACCTGCTGTCGGCGCATGCCGGCGAATCCGAGGCGTCGCGGGGCGGGGAAGGGCGCCTGGAAGCGCTCTACATGACCGGCGGCGGCAGCGAACTGCCGCTGGTGGCCCGGATGCTGCGGGAGATTTTTGGGCGGCGGGTGCGCCGGTCCGCCTTTACCCGCGCGGCCACGGCTATTGGCCTCGCCATTCAGGCGGATGCGACGGCGGGCTACGTTCTGCGGGACAAATTCACGCGCCATTTTGGAGTCTGGCGCGAAGCCGAAGGCGGCCGTCATATTGTGTTCGACCCGCTGTTTACCAAAGGAACTCCGCTGCCGGGTCCTTCGGAACCTCCCATTGTCAATTCCCGGCGATATTGCCCGGTTCATAACATCGGCCACTTTCGCTACCTGGAGTGCAGCTATCTGACCGAAGATGGCCGCCCGGCTGGAGACATTACCTTCTGGGACGATATCCGGTTTCCTTTTGATCCGGCGCTTCGAAACAATTCCAAGCTGGAACGGTTTCCTGTTGTTTATTTGAACCACGACAGGCATCGTGAAGCGGAAGAAAGCTATACGTGTGACCAAAGCGGCACGGTGACCGTAACGATTGCAAACCTTCCGGATGGTTACGACCGCAGTTTCCGGCTGGGCCGCTGGGCTGCTTCTGACCCCCTGGTTGTTCCCGGGCGTAAAAAGAGGCCGCGGTCCAGGAGATAGAACCAGGAACTGCAGGTCTCACAGACTTCGAGATGAACTTTATTGTTGGCAAATTGAAGCTCGCCCTCGTGCTGGATTGAGACGCGGGTGAAGCCTGGCCGGGTGAAAGCGCCCAACTCCGGCCGGAACGGCAAGGAGAAAACAACATGCGAGTGGCGGTCGGCGCGGACCACGCGGGGTTCCTTTTGAAAGAGAACCTTGTCAGTGCGCTCCGAAAACTTGGCCAGGATGTTCTGGACCTGGGAGCTCATCACGAGGAGCCTTCCGATGATTATCCGGACTATGCCCAGGCGGTGGGACAGGCGATTATTGACGGTCAGGCGGACCGCGGAGTGCTGATCTGCGGCAGTGGCGTTGGCGTTTCGGTGGCTGCCAACAAAATGCCCGGCATTCGGGCCGCCATCTGCCACGATAGCTATTCCGCGCACCAGGGCGTGGAACATGACAATATGAACGTGCTGGTGCTGGGCAGCCGCATTATCGGTACCGCCCTGGCTCACGAAGTGGCGCGCTCTTTTCTCGGGGCCCAATTTACCGGTGAAGAGCGCCATGTCCGCCGGCTCTCCAAGGTGAAGGCCATCGAAGACCAATTCCTGCGCAGGGGATAAGTCACAGAGGCTGCGCTGTTGGTATTGCAAAAGGATGCGTCCACGGCGCCCGGAGTGTTCCCGTGCTCGCTGGGGATGGCAAATGATTTTTCCCTAACCAAGGCGATTCGCGTTATATTCGGCATTTTGTAATTTCGCGGCCGATCTTGAAGGTTTACGACCGACATCGGCGGTCCAACTCGACTCGAAAAGGTTTAGCCAATGCAAGAAATCGAAAGTAAAGAAATCGCCCAAGGCTCCGAACATCCGACGCACTATCGCTGGTACATTGTCGGCTTGCTCGGAGTGATTGCGGCGCTTACCTATCTTGACCGCCTGAACCTCAGCATCGCCGGGGAGTACATTCAGACCGAATACGCCTTCAGCACGCAGGCGATGGGGTGGATTCTCAGCTCCTTCATGCTGGGGTACGCGCTCTTCCAAGTGCCTGTCGGCTGGCTGGGCGACCGTTTTGGGCCTCGGAACCTGTTGATGATGGCGCTCCTGTGGTGGTCGTTGTTCACAGCCCTGACGGCCATCGCGCCTGAGTTGCCGCTGGCCGGCTTCATCGGCGCAGGATGGGCTTTCGCCATCATCCGATTCCTGGTCGGCGTCGGCGAGTCCGCCACCTTTCCCAGTTCCAACAAGGTTGTCGCTTTATGGTTGAGCAAGGAACAGCGGGCGGTCGGCAACAGCCTGCCGTTCATGGGGATCGGCATTGGGGGGGCGTTGACGCCGCTCCTGATTGCCTGGATCATGCGGACCTGGGGCTGGCGGGAATCGTTTTACATCTGCGCTGCGCTTGGCATTGTCGTGGCCGCCGTATGGCGCTTGCTCGCCACCAACCGGCCGGAGGAGCATCCTCGGGTCAACGCTGCTGAGATCAAACTGATTCAAGGCGACACCCCTGCGGCAGAGGTTCACCCGGGTGGGAAGAAGGAGCGTCCCCCCTCGCCTCCCTGGCGCAAAATGCTCCGGAGCCTTTCCGTCTGGGGCATCTTGTTGAGCGCCCTCTGCATGGCTTACCCGGTCTACATCTTTTTCACCTGGTTCTTTATTTACCTCATCAGAGTGCGGGGGCTTTCGTTGGAACAAGCGGCGGTGTGGGGATGCGCTCCGTTCGTGGCGATTGCCATCCTGGCTCCGCTGGGCGGGTGGATTTCGGACCGGGTGGTTGAAAAAATGGGCGCCCGCCGCGGGCGGCGCCTGGGAATGTGGGTTGGAATGGGTTGCTCAGCGCCGCTGCTTTGGGCTGGCGCCCATACTGGCAACAACGTCGCGGCCATCCTGCTGCTGGCGGGCTCAGCCGGGTTCAACTATTTTGCCTGCTCGTCGCTGTGGGCCACCTGCATCGATCTTGCCCCGCATTATTCGGCTTCGCTTTCCGGGTTGATGAATATGTTCGGGCAATTTGGGGGCTGGCTGTCACCGATTCTGACGGCGTATCTCGCCACCCGATTCGGCTGGACTCACGCCCTGGGTTTTGCCGCCGTGGTGACGCTCGGCTCGGCCGGTTTCTATATGCTGGTTGACGCCGGCAAGGTCGTGGAATGAGCAGGC
>CAYWMN010000138.1:0-9488 GCA_964459065.1 uncultured Acidobacteriota bacterium
TCCGAGATGCCGATCAAGGCGACTTGATGGAGATCAACGACCGTTTTCACTCCGGCGTCCCGCATGGCCTCGCCGCCGCAGCCGAAAAGCTTCAGGCCGCTCGCCCGCGCGTTGAGCACCCGGGCCAGGGCCGCTCCGTAGACTTCGCCGGAACGTTCTCCGGCGACGATGATGAGAGAAGGTTGGGTCATGGTTCGCTGGCCGGATTGGCAAGGGTGGCGGGAATCTCCTGGTCTTTGTACTGGAGCTGATAAAGCTTGAAATAGATTCCCTGTTGACGCAACAGTTCCTGGTGCGTACCGACTTCACGCACTCTTCCCTTGTGCATGACGATAATCTTGGAAGCATTCTGAATGGTCGAGAGCCGATGCGCAATCACCAGCGAGGTGCGATCCTCAAGCAGGTTCTGGAGGCCTTGCCGGATCAGGTGTTCGGTTTCCGGGTCCACGCTTGAAGTGGCCTCGTCAAGAATCAGGATTTTGGGATCATGAGCCAAAGCGCGCGCAAAGGAAAGCAGTTGTTTCTGCCCCGCGGAAAGCGTGGCGCCCCGTTCCTTGACCGGCTCATCAAAGCCCCCGGGAAGGCTCTCAATGAAATCCAGCATATTGACCCGCCGGGCCGCCTCCCGCACCTGCTGGTCGGATATCCCCGGAGTGCCCATGCGGATATTGCTGGCAATGGTTCCTGAGAACAGGTAGGGATCCTGCAGGACGATGGCGAAATTCTTCCGCAGGTCCTGCAGCCGCAGCTTGCGCAGGTCAACACCGTCAAACGTTACGGAACCTTCCTGAACGTCATAGAAGCGCAGCAGAAGGTTGGTGAGGGTTGTCTTTCCCGCGCCCGTATGGCCGACCACCGCCACGGTTTCTCCCGGCGCGATGGAAAACGAGACGTCCTCCAAAACGCGGTGGTTGTCGCGGTAGGCGAATCCCACCTGGTTGAACGCGACGCTTCCTTCCGGGTGATCGAGCCCGCGGGATTCGGTGGAATCGTCAATCCTGACGGGCGTATCGAGCAGCCGGAAGATCCGCTCGGAACTGGCCATGGCCGCTTGCAGGATGTTGTATTTGTCGCTCAAGTCCTGGATGGGGCGGAAAAAACGCTGGGAATATTGAATAAATGCGATCGCAGTTCCGATGGTGACCGAGCCCGCCAGATACATGCCGCCGCCCTTGTAGAGAATAATGACGATGGCCAGCACGCCCAGGAATTCCACCGTAGGATAGAAAAGACCATAAGCCATGATGGAATCCTTGTACGCCTTCATGTGCGCCCGGTTGATCTGCTCAAACTCCTCAAAGCTGCGGTCTTCACGGTTGAAAAGCTGGAGGACCGACATGCCGGTGATGTGTTCCTGAAGGTAGGAGTTAATCCGGGCGATCGCCAGACGAATTTGCCGGTAGGATTCCCGCACGGCTTTGCGGAAGGCTACGGTGACCAGAACGATCAGAGGCAAAACGGAAAACGTCAGCAGCGCCAGCCGCCAGTCCAGCTCGAGCATCACCACCATGATGCTGAGCAGGGTAAAGAAATCCCCGAAAACCGCCACTACGCCCGAGGCGAACATATTGTTGAGAACGTCGACGTCCGTGGTGGCGCGCGTGACCAGGCGCCCGACCGGGTTGCGGTCAAAGAAGCTCATCTGCAGCCGCTGGAGGTGGCTGAAAATCTCCTTACGCAGGTCGTACATCACCTTCTGTCCCACCACCTGCATGGCGAAGGTCTGGGCGAATTGCAGGACGAAGGTGAGCAGGACGGTGGGCAGAAAAATCAGGAACGCGATTTGAAGAATGCCCACGCGGGGATTGGAGCTGAGAAAGTGAGCCAGAAATTGCGGAAGCTGGTGGTGGTGCGAGGGGTCCAGATAGCGGTCGATTTCCACCTTCAGCAGATAAGGCGGTACGGCCTGCAGCAGGCCGTAGAAAAAGATGGCGACAAGCGCAAAGAAGACCACTCTGCGATATGGGCGCAGATAGGCCAGCAGGCGCCGCATCAGCCGGGCGTCGTAAGCCTTTCCGAGAACTTCTTCTTCGTGCAGTCCGTCTGCCATGGATTTACGGGATTAAGCTTCTTTCTCCAAAGATTCTTCAATCAACTGCTTGTTGTACAACTCCGCGTAGTAGCCGTTCTGCGCTAGGAGTTCTTCATGCGATCCCTGTTCCACAATCGTGCCGCCGTGCAGGACGACGATTTCGTCGGCATTGCGAATGGTTGAAATGCGGTGCGAAATCAGAATCGTGGTTCTTCCGGCCATCACACCGCCCAAGTGCTGCAGGATTCTTTCCTCCGTGTAGGTGTCCACGCTCGAAAGCGCGTCATCCAGAATCAGAATGCGCGGATCGCGTAGAATGGCCCGGGAAATTGCCACGCGCTGTTTTTGGCCTCCGGAAAGCGTCAGCCCTCTCTCGCCCACCATCACATCAAAGCCTTTGGGAAAGCTCATAATATCCGAAAGGATATTGGAAATTTCGGTGGCGCGCGCCACTTCCTCCTGCGAAGATGCGGGGGCGCCGAACCGGACGTTTTCACGAATCGTGTTGCTGAACAGAAAAGTTTCCTGCGGAACGAAGCCGATATGGGAACGCAGGGTCTTGAGCGGAAAATGGCGGACTGGAATGCCGTCCACCAGCACGCTTCCTTCAGGCGCGTCATACAGGCGCGGCACCAGGGCCGCCAGGGTCGACTTCCCGGCGCCGGTGGCGCCCACAATCGCCACGGTCCGCCCGGCGGGAATCTTCAGGTTGATGTTCTTCAAAATGGGTGAGCCGTTGTAGCTGAACGTGAGGTTGCGGAATTCGATTTCCCCCCGGAGGGTGACGGCTGGATTTTCGGGAACGAACCGGTCGTCGATTTCCGGCCGGGCGTCGAAGATCTTCCAAAGCCGCCCGAGCGAAGCCAGGCCGCGTTGAATAATGTTGGTGACCCAGCCCAGCGCAATGATGGGCCAGATCAGATACATCAGGTAGATGTTGAAGGCCGCGAAGGTTCCCACCGTGATCGTGCCGGAAAGGACGTGTTCACCGCCCACCACCATAATCAGCAGGAACGAGGCCGCAAACAACAGGGCAAGCGCCGGCCACAGAAAGCTTGTGATCCAGATCAGACGCTTGTTTTTCTCAACAAACAGCTGGTTCATCCGGTCAAATTCCCGGTTTTCAGAATCCTCCTGGCAGAAGGCGCGAACCAGCCGGACGCCCGACACGTTTTCACGAACTCTTTCCGTCAGTTCTGAATACATCTCCTGGATCTTCTCAAAGCGCGTATGAATCTTCTGCCCGAAGAACTTGACCGCAATCGACGCCAGCGGCAGGGGCGCAACCGCCAGCAGAGTCAGGTGCAGGTCAAGGTGGGCCATCAGGATGATGGTGGCGATGCCGGAGACGACGGTATTGGCGGAATACATGATTCCCGGCCCGACGATATTGCGGACGGCGCTCAGATCGTTCGTCAGCTTGGACATCAGATCCCCGGTGCGGTGCTCGTTGTAGTAGCGCTGGTCGAGCCGCATCAAATGCTCAAACAAATCGTTGCGAAGGTCGTATTCCACGTCCCGTGAAATCCCGATCAGCATCCACCGCATCCAGAACTGGAAGATGGCTTTGACCAGCGCCACGCCCAGCAGCAGGCCGGCAAAAATAAGAATCGTTTGGAGCGCCACGCGGTGGGTCAAGGCGTCAATGGCGTCCTTGATGATCAGCGGCACGGTGACACCCACCACCTGAGTGATCACGAGGGCGGCAAAGCCGATGGCATAGCGCTTCTTGTACTTTCCTAAGTAGGGATAGAGAGGGCGAAGAGGATTTCTCATGGGTGTCTGATGGTGGTCCCGGTTTGGGCAGCGGGCAAAGCTCCGGCCCGCAAAACCCACGCTTTTTGATTATAACTGAGCGCCCACCGGCGTGCCAGCGAAGGAGCGTTAAAGTCTGCGCCCACCGGCGTGCCGGGAGCCCGCCTCGAGTTTGCAGCACGCGCGCGCCTGCTGATTTATTCTTTCAAGTTGACCCATCGCGCGGCACTTCGTAAAATCGGGCTATTGTGTTGTTTTCTTCCAGGACGGGAGAAAGCACAACCTCGGTAACAGACGGGAGCAGGATGGAAAAGGTGAAAAAGGTTTGGGTGATTGCGGCGGTGCTCCTGTTGGCTTCCTGCGCATCCAAACAAAAAGTAGCCGTCAAGCCGCCGACGGCCAAGGTTCCACCGCCCCAAGACCTTTCCTCGCCGACGCTGGAGACTTCCGGGCATCCCGCGAAGGTGGCCGTCAATGACCCAGTCAGTGCTCTGATCGCGCGGGCTGAAGCCCAGTACCAGCAGGGTATGCAGCAGTACCGGGCTGGGAAGATGGAGGCTGCTAAAAAGTGTTTTGACCGGGCCGTAAGCATCCTGCTCGAATCCAGGATCAAGATTCGGAACAACCCCCGCCTTCAGGCTGAGTTCCAGAAGCTGGTGCAGAACACCTACGGCCTTGAAGTCGCCACCTTGCAGAACGGCGATTCGTTGAGCCAGCATGAATATGAGCCGGCGCCCATCGAATCTTTTGCCGGCCTGACGTTTCCCGTCGATCCTAAAGTCCGCAAGCGCATCCAGCAGGAGCTTCTTTCGGTGCGCTCGGATTTGCCGCTGGTTTCCAATGACTATGTGGCGGGATTCCTCAGCTACTTTCAGAATCGCGGCCAGGGCTTTATTACCCGGGTGCTCGAACGCGTGGGCCTCTACCGGCCGATGATTTCATCGGTGCTGCGCAAGAACGGCGTGCCGCAGGATTTGATTTACCTGGCTGCGGCCGAGAGCGCCTTTAATCCGTTTGCGGTGTCGCGTGCCGGCGCCACGGGAATCTGGCAATTCATGGCCCCGCGGGGCAAAGAATATGGGCTTCAGATCAATCGCTATGTTGACCAGCGGGAAGATCCTCTGAAGTCGACCGAGGCGGCCGCGCACCACCTGAAGGATCTTTACAAGGAGTTTGGGGATTGGTATCTGGCGATGGCGGCATATAACTGTGGTCCCCTCAATGTTCAGAGAGCCATTGAACGGACCGGTTATGCCAACTTCTGGAAGCTTCGCGAACTCCACGCCCTGCCTGTCGAAACTCAGAATTATGTGCCCATTATTCTCGCCACCGCTCTGATCGCCAAGGACCCGCGCGCCTACGGATTTGACGTTCAGCCGGATCCTCCCCTCAAAGCGGATCACGTGGTGGTGACGCATCCCACGGACCTTCGCCTGGTGGCTGAACTGCTCGGCCGCCCGGTCAAACAGCTGATTAACCTGAATCCGAGCCTTCTCAGCTGGGCGACGCCGTTGAATGATTCAAAGTTTGTGCTCAATCTTCCGGCGGGAACCAAGAAGAAGTATGAGAAGCTCATTGCGGAAGTCCCGGCTTCCAAGCGCGTCTGGTGGCGGGCCTATCAGGTGAAAAGGGGAGAGACTCTGGCGGCGATTGCCCGCAAGTACCGCATCCGGACCTCCGCGCTCGCCAGTGCCAACCACCTTGCGATGAACGATGATCCGGACGCCGGCACGCAGTTGATTCTTCCTCTTCCGCCGGGCCGCCAGGCTCTTTACCGCCGCGGCCGCTATTACCACTACCGGATCAAGCGGGGCGATACCCTGGGGGCTATCGCCCGACGGTTTCACGTCCGGGTTGCCGAACTGCGCCGTTGGAACCACTTGCGGGGAACCACGATTATTGAGGGACATACGCTTCGGCTGTTTGGCCGGGAAGCAAGTCGATTGTCCCATCATGGGAGCTGGGACCACGGTAAATGGGACGGGGCCGTCTACGAGTACCGGATTCGTCAGGGTGACACGCTGGGCCTGATTGCCAACCATTTTCACGTGAAAGTCGCTGACCTGCGTCGCTGGAATCATCTGCACGGTTCAACCATCGTTGCCGGCAAGGTTCTTCGCGTGCGCGGCGTGCGGCGGGAATCGCACCCTGCTGCCTCGGCTCGCCGCGTTTCAGAACGCCGGGGCGGCCATGAATATCGCGTCCGCCGGGGCGACACGCTGAACGGCATTGCGAGCCATTTCCACGTGACTGTCGCCGAACTGCGCCGCTGGAACCACCTGCACGGTTCCCTGATCAATGAAGGCGAAGTGCTTCATCTGAACGGACGGAGCCGGCAAACCCGCATTGCTGACGCGTCGAGCCGGAGGCGGAAGCCGGGGAGCCCCTATCATTACCGTATCCGCCCGGGTGATACGTTGACGATGATTGCAGACCGCTTTGATGTCTCGGTCTCCCAGATTCAGCGCTGGAATCACCTTGACGGCTCCGCGATTGTTACCGGCCAGACTCTGACTCTCTACGGGGTTTCGAACGATTGAGCGGGTCTTGACGGCGTTTCGGAGAACTCATAGGATTTAGGCAGATGCTGCTTTGAACCGGTGCCGTGAAATCCGGCGGCAGAAAGGAAGTTGTCCCTTACACGAGATAACTTGACGAGGAGGCCTTTATGGACTTCGATGACGATGAAAGAGTGCCGGGAGATGAGTTAGAGGATTTTGATGAAGAATTCTCCTCCGATTATCGTGAAGAGGAGGAGGAAGAAGAAGAATATATTGATCTCGGGATCGAAGACCTGAATGAAGAAGTCTCCGATGATCTGGAAGAAACCGAGTCGATTGAGCCCATCTTAATGCCGGCTCCAGGAGCAGCCCTGATTTCTGCTCCCTTGAAGCAGCCCCCTTCCAAAGCGAAAGCTAAGCCCAAGAAGTCTCCAAAGGCCAAGCAGCCTGCAAAGCCCAAGAAGCAGGCTAAACCAGCCAAGAAAGCTGCAAAACCCAAAAAGCAGGCTAAGCCAGCGAAAAAGGCCACGAAACCCAAGAAGCAGGCTAAGCCAGCCAAGAAAGCCACGAAGGCCAAGCGGCCTGTAAAACCCAAGAAGCCAATTAAGAAGTCTTCAAAGGCCAAGCCGGCTGCGAAGCCGAAGAAGCAAGTCAAGAAGTCTCCAAAAGCTAAGCGGCCCGCAAAACCCATCAAACAAGCCAAGAAGTCTTCAAGGGCTCCCATAGCCTCAAAGGCTAAGAAGCCTTCTCGAAGCAAGAGCAAGCCCAGGGGCCGGCGCTGATTGCCTGCTCATGATGGGATGAGCCCTGGTTCGCCGCGACGCTGGAAGAGTCTGCCAGGATTCCTATTTGAATCGGTTCGATGGAAGGGACATCTCGGCTCAGGATCGGGACCGGAGGGGTGGCGCTCCCGGCTTGCAACGGGTTCCAAAGCCGGGGCCGGGACTTCCTGCCAAGGTTCGGAAAGTTCTTGCCGTCGAATTCATCCGTCGCATGCGTGGAGGTTCGCAGCCCTTCCTGATGGGCTGCAACGACGGGCACACCTACGTCGTCAAGTTCCGGAACAATCCTCAACACGTCCGAATCCTGGCGAATGAAATGCTGACCAGCCATTTGGCCATGCTGATCGGACTGCCGGTCGCCGGCCGGGCCTTTGTTGAAGTTTCTCAAAACCTGATTTCCGGCAGCCCGCCTCTTCAGTTTGAGATCGCGGCCCGGCAGGAACCTTGCGTGGAGGGCTTGCAATTCGGATCGCGTTTCCCGGGCGCTCCCAGCGGCACTCTGGTGGTGGATTTTCTTCCGGACCGCTTGCTCCGCCGGGTCGGCAACCTGTCGTCAACCTTTGCCGGCGCTTACGTTCTGGACAAGTGGACCTGCAACTGTGACGGCCGCCAGGTGATCTTTCATCGCGATGCCGACCAAAGCCACTCCGGTTATTCCGCCACCCTGATTGATCACGGATTCTGCTTCAATGACGGGGAATGGAATTTCCCCGATAGTCCCGCCCGCAGCCTTTACCCGCGCCGGCTGGTTTACGAAAAAGTGCGCGGGTGGCAGTCGTTTGAGCCGTACTTGTCTCGCATTGAAAACCTGAGCGCGACGGAACTGGAACAGGGCCTTCGCGATATCCCGGAGCAGTGGTGCGGCGGCGAGCCGCAGCATTTGTCGCACCTGGTGGAACGGCTCTATGCGCGCCGGCGGCGGTTGCGGCAACTGATTATTGACGCCAAGAACTGTTCGCTGGCGCCTTTCCCGAATTGGAACTAAAGCTGGAAGGAAAACGCAGCGGAAGCCTTAAAGCCCATGGCGAACGAAGACAACTTGAAACAATGTTCGGTCTACCTGGTGCATTATGTGCCGGACCCGGTGCGGGGTGAGTCCATCAACATCGGGATGTTCCTGTACAGCCCCCAGGATAACTATCTGGGCTGCCTGTTCACGGACGATTTCCGCCGCGTCAGGCGCTTTCATCCGCAGGCCGACCTGGATTTTCTGCGCGAACTGCAGCAGGATTTCGAACAGCAGATCGAAGATCATAACGAGGAGCTGCCTTCCTATCTCAACTGGATGGAGCAGTCATTTTCCAACCTGGTGCAGCTTTCTCCGGCCAGGACCTGCCTGCTGCGCGACCCGGCAGCGGAGATCGAGAGCCTCTTCGATCGCTATGTCGGCGCCCGCATCGAAGGGCCGCTTCGCGTTGACACGCGGCTGCGCATCAAGCAGCGCTTGCGCCTTTCGCTGGTTCATGCCGGGCTGTGGGAGCATTTGGAGCGCGGCATTCCGGCGGCGCGGTGGACGCAGCCGGGCGATCCTTTTGCTTTTGATTTCGGTTATCGCCCGCCGCAGGTAGCAGGCAAGCCCAACGGCCACATCAAGCTGATTCATGCGCTTTCTCTTCAGCGGGATGTCGAATTGGCCAAAGTGCTGGTTTACACCATGGAACACGTGCGGCGGAGTGAGCCCGCCGAACTGACCGCGGTGGTTGAGGGCCTGGCGGAACCCGGCGATGATTCGGCGGCCCTTTCGCAGGGCATTCTACAGGAGGGCGGAATTGCCGTTCAGCCGGTCTCGCTTGCCAACGAGTATGCGCAGTCCATTCGCCGGGAGCTTCTGATTTAGCCGGAGGCGAAAACCTTCCCGTGGCATTAGAACTTCACGTTGAATGTTATGCCGGGCATAAGGCGGATGAACGGCCTTGCCGTTTCAGGCGCTTGCAAAAAGACGCGCCTGTATTTGAAGTGCAGGAAGTTCTGGACCAGTGGTATGGACCCGGATACCAGTGCTTTAAGGTCCGCGCGGACGACGGCAATTTCTACGTGCTTCGCCACAACCAGGCCGAAGACCGCTGGATCCTCGATGCCTTCCGGCAAGCTGCGTCTTAGCACAATGCGTTCGTCCAGGCGGTCGGTGAAGGGTCCCGGCCGGGGGCGATCTTGAGGAGGACACAGATGAAAAAGCAGGAAGGCCCGCCATCGGGCGGTTCGCGGAGGGAGTTCCTCCGGACGCTGGGAACGGCGCTGCCGGGGTTAGCGGTGCTGGGGTCCAGCGGCGTCGCGCAAGCGGGAGGTCGCGGCATTCCCGCGCAGTCCGCTGAGAACCGTGCGCAGGGGGTCCAGTTCGGCATCAACTCTTTTTTGGGAAACCTTGGCCACAGCGAGTTGCGAGGTCCGGTTTTGAAGACCACCGCAACCGACAGAACA
>CAYWMN010000139.1:0-8549 GCA_964459065.1 uncultured Acidobacteriota bacterium
GGCAGCGCAAAGCTGCCGTTCAGCGCACCGCCGAGAAAGATAATCGCCATCCCAAGCCAGAAGTGATGGTCCAAAGTCTACTCCTTCCCTCAGAGCTGAGGCCTTGAGGGCTCCGTTCGCAACAAAGTTCTCTTATTGCAACTTGAGAAGAACAACGCCGTGGCGTGGAACTTGCGCGGTGTAATGCCCGTGGAACACACCCAGGTTTTTTCTCTCCCAGAGGTTCCGAACCCGGACCGCACCCTTCAGGTCCAGCGCTTTGAAGCTCACGGTGACCGGCAAAGGCGATTCGCTTCGATTAAACAAACCGACGGCCATACGGTGGCCGGAAAGCGGTTTGGCCCAGACTTCAAGAGGCCCCTCCTGCCAGATGCGGCGCCCTTCAATCCCCCTCGGGTCCTGATCCACGGCAATCACTTCCGGATTGGTCAGAATCTTCAGTGTGGCCTCACTCATCCTGGTCAGGTTGTTCCCGGCCAGCAGCGGGGCGGCCAGCAAACACCACAAACTCATCTGAGTAAGCTCTTCGTTGTGGTTGAGCCTACCCAGGCCAAGCTGCAGGATGTCAGGATCGTTCCAGTGCCCCGGCCCGGCAAATTTCCCCAGCCCGTTCTGCATGAAGCCATACAGCGAGATACGGTTGTAATCGCCTCCGATGTCGGGCGTTGTGCGCCACATATTGCCGCCCACCGAGGCGCCCCAACGCCACACGCCTTCCAGCCCATACTGGCAAAGGCTGAAGACAATCGGACGGCCGGTGTCGACGAGCGCGTCGTGCATTTTCCTGTAGGCAGCTTGCATCTGGTCGGGCCGGTACACCTTGCCCGCGCTGCACCAATCGTACTTCAGAAAATCCACGCCCCATTTTGCATAAGTCTCCGCGTCCTGCTTCTCATGCTGATAGCTGCCCGGGTAGCCGGCGCACGTTGTGGGGCCAGGCGAGGAATAGAGCCCGAACTTCAGTCCCTTGCTGTGAATATAGTCCGCGAGAGCTTTCATATCCGGAAAGCGGCTGTTCGGATGGATGAACCCCTGCGCGTCACGCTTGCCTTGCCAGCAATCATCAATATTCACGTACTTGTAGCCGGCCGCTCGCATCCCGCTTCGCACCAGAGCATCCACGTTGGCCCGAACGACTTCGGCGCTGACCGTGCATTTATATTGATACCAATCGTTCCACCCCATGGGAGGCGTTGCCGCAAGCTTCAACGTCCCGGCAAAAGACTGCGGGACCGGCCACATGAACACAAAGCCTGCGATGATGAGGCTGACAATCCAGGGTTTTCTATTTTGAATCATCAAGGCTCCACTCCGCTCGGCTTAGCCTGCATACTTGTTCGAGGCCGCCGGAGGTCTGTCGCTTACCGAGGCGATCCCGGCGCTGCACGGTTATCAAGACGCACAAACCGGACGCTGCCCGCCTCCACGGCTCCGTCAGCGCGGTTGGTCAGTTTCACAGAAAGCGGGTCATGGAAACGTCCCAGCAAACGCCACTCGCCTTGCTGCTGATTCTGGTTGATGGGAAATGCCAGCGAGCCGCCCTTGAACCGCACAATGTAATCCGCATCGTCAGCTTGCTTCAATCCCGGTACGCCCGTTCCACGATAACGCACCAAGACGTTGTACTCGCCAGTCAGCGGCGTATCCGACCGCCAAAGAATGTAGGCGTCGCCAGGTCCCGGCGGCGCCCAATAGACAGGCCGGCCTGAATCGTTCGGGCTGTGGCCCAGCTCCCACGGGCGCCCCGTCAGTTGATAATCCACGCTGCCCGAGGGCGCAACCGTCAATTGCCGCGGAGCCAGCGCGTTGAGCGATCTCGAATCCCTTTGCTCCAGCACCGCGAGCCCGATGTTGTTCTTCCAGTCCGGGTACGACTTTGCCTGGCGGATGAGGCTCTGGATATGCTGGTCCAGTGCGGCCTTCAGCTTGGCGGATTCCCTGGGAATTTGTCCGCAGATGCTATGAAGTTCCCTCGGGTCCGTCGCCTCGTCGAAGCACTGAATCTTTCCGGTCCGCATGGTTTCGATCAGTTTGTAACGGACATCCCGAATGGAATATTGCGGCGTCAGGACGCTCTCTTCCGCATAGAGGTAATGGTGCGGAGGTTTGGATGAAGTCCCTTCAATAATGCCTTTAAGGCTCACGCCGTCCGTGCGAGCCGGAGGCGGCAGGTTTTCAAAAGCCAGAATCGTGGGCAGAATGTCGTAATGGCTGGCCAGCACTTTCAACCGCTTGCCTGCGGGAATCCCCGGCCCCCGAAAGATCAACGGAACGTGCAAATCCGCATCATAAACCGACCGGTGGTCGCCGGTATTAAAGTCGCGAGGATGGGAATAAAGAAGCTGCCCGTGGTCGGACACCAGAATAATGATGGTGTTCTTGTCGAGCCCCAGCGCGCGGACGGTGTGGAGCAGTTCACCGATGTAATGGTCCACGTAAAGAATCTTTCCGGCATAAAGCTGTTGCAACCGGCGAATGGCATGAGGATTCTGAAGCTTGGCAAGAGTGTGGAGCTCATCCTGGTGCCCAGGGTGGATGTCGTCCAGATTGGGGAAATCGTCCGGGCTCTTGAACCGGTCATACGCCGGCGGTTCATTATAGGGCGCATGCGGTTCCATGTAATGGACCCAGAAGAAAAATCTCTGGCTGCGATGCGCCTTCAGCCATTGCTCGGCCCAGGCGGTCGTCTTGGGCGCCGTCAGGTAGAAGCTGGTCCGACCGCCGTGTCCCGGCACCGGCAGTTGGTAACCCGGAAAAAACTTGAAACTGTCCCATCCCCGCGTGACCACGTCCCATATGGACCAGCAGTTGGCGTTGTCAGCGGCCGTCACCATGCCATGCGGCTTGAGCAATTCAGGGATGATGGGTTTGTGCGGAGAGAGCAGCAGAAACGAAGGAACCGAAGGAATGGCGCCGCCAGTAAGCGGCCGCGTGATCGAAGGTCCGCAGCTCTCATAGGGCGGAAGAGTCATCCCATGAACGGTTGGAAACAGCCCCGTCAGGATGGCACCAAACGAAGGCGTGGTCCACGGCGCCGCCGCGTACGCATGGGTAAACACCGTTCCCTCGCTCGCAAGCCGGTCGATATTGGGCGTATCCGGATAAGGATAACCGTAAGTATGCATATAGTCGGCCCGCAGCTGATCCGGGGTCACCAAAAGGATATTGTAGGGAGGGCTGGCGCTTCCTTGCGCGGCGCTCACAAATTGCGCAGAGAGCAGGAATCCGCAGATCAGCATTCCCGCTACCAGCAGTTTCCAAGCGTTCAGTTTCATGAGTACCTCCCTGCCCCGGTCCCAAATAAAAAGAGCAGCCTGTGCCGCAGACGCAACCCCGGATATAGATTTCAGCTCTCTCGCCCGCTAAAACTTCACAATCGGAGCAAGCGCAACGCAAAGAAGCCCGGCAATGAAGAAGATAAACATCAGTGCCAGCAAGCGCCGGGCGCTCTGATCGGCCTGTGCAAACTCCTTCCACACAAAAACGCCCCACACCGCTGACACCATGGTTGCTCCCTGACCCAGCGAATAGGACGTAGCAGGGCCAACCATTTTCACATAGGACGCCACAAAATTCGTAATCGTTCCAACAGCCCAGATCGCGCCTCCCAGCACTCCCCAGAAGTGCAAGGCTTTCGTCCCGCGGAAGTAATCCACCAGCGCGACGGGAGTTCCCGAAACGGGCTTTCGCATCATGAAATAGTTGAGCGGAACCGTGCAGATCAGCGCGCCGATCCCAAAAACGTAAGCCACTGTATAAGGGTTCAGGTGGTGCGGCCCGGTCATCCCTTTTACAACGAAGGGATAACAAAGTCCGATCCCAATCCCGCTAAGAAGGCTCAACACGATCCCCTTGGTGCCCACTTTAAGGTCCGGAGAGATCCTCCGATAGGCGCGAGCGTCCAGGAAAATCGCCACGCAAACCAGAAAGATTCCGCCGAACAACAGCACGGGATTCCCCGCCGGCGCAAGAATGTAATTGAGGATTGACCCAATGACCAATGCCAGGCCGATGCCAATGGGAAAGGCCACCGCCATCCCGGCCATCGCAATTGCGGCCACAAGAAGAATGTTCCCGGCGTTAAAAACGATGCCGCCCAGGCAGGCCATCAGCAGATGGTATCCATCCGCCGCGCCCAGATTCGTCATGAAACTTTCGGGGCTCGCAGGATTCGTTCGGCCCAGCGTAAATCCCACCAGCACCGTGGCCAGCAGAATGCCCCATATGTAGTCCCAGTAATAGAGTTCAAATCGCCAGTTCTTGCAAAGCTTCTGAGTGTTGGCCCAGCTTCCCCAGCAAATCATGCTGAGAATCATCATTATCAGGGCAACACTATAGGCATTGGGAACAAACATGTTCTACTCCCCTGACCCCTGAAATTTTGTTCAGATCCTGCGTCGCAGCACTTCTCTCAACCCTTCCCGCCTGCACTCGGCGCAACCTGCCGCCAGCTCCCGCCGCGTAATCAGCAACGGCCAGCGCAGGCAGCATACGCGGGAGCAGCCTTAATTGCAACCCACGTTTGAGGTTTATTTCCTGCTCAGCCGGTGCGGTTCGATTGACTCGCCTCAGTCCGTCTGGAATTAGAGATCAGAGATTTGAGATGACTGATGCCCAACGCACGGCACTGCGGCCTGGGATGCGGAAAAAATTTCACATCCCATCCCAAAGTTGCACTCAGAACCCAAGCATTAATCCTCTCTAAACAGGCTAAGCTACAGAAACATAAGACGCAAACAAAGCCGACTTTGGCAGTCTGCTTGCGCTGTGTAAAGCAGCGCGGCATTCGTTGATTTTGACCTCACGGATCCCGTGAGCAGGGCCGCAGCATCGAGTGAGTTATCATGAAATCGCCAGGGGGAATTCGGAGCGATATTATCCGAGGATATTGCTGAGTCGTTCAGTGTTTGGCTCACATCTCCAAGCGACTTTTCACCCTTCATGCGTCGGGCAGCGGGTTCCTTTTTAAACAGTGCGGCCATCGCGCGAGATAGATAACTCCCAGCAGCGACCGCAGGAATGTGAGGAGACATGGGAACGATCGTGTTAGCCTTTGCGATAGGATTCATCGTTAGCCAGACCATCGCTGCCTTTCGCATCAGCCTTTTCAAGGGCAAGATCAAGCTCTACGAGACTTATCTCCATAACCGTCTGGACCAGGGGACCGAACAACTCCGGAAGGGTTTGATCTCTCACTGACAAACGGGTATACTGCCCCCACTTTGAATGGTCAATCGAGCAGGCCACAAAATGGGGACGAGTGCCCGTACTGCGATCAGGGAAGATTATGGATATCGCCAAGCGGAGTGAACCTGATGTGCTGGAAATGCGGCAAGCTCGTGTTGCTGGACGTATCCAAGCCGCCCAAGCCCAAGCAGGGTCGAACGCCCTCGTTGAGTCATTCCAACCGCTAGTTATGCCCTGATGCTGATTGAGGGGAAACGGCGAAAAGCAGGTCCGGTAATATTTACCCACTGTACCCGATTGAAACACAAAATCTGAATCGCACTCCGAGCGATCTATTATCAACTGTATTATCAATAAGTTACAAATAGACACTTCCCTTCCATAAAGTCCCAAAAATCCCATTTCAGCCTCTCAGCCTTATTGTAGCCTAGCAATGAAGGCCCATTGACGGCGCGGCTGCCCGCAAGCCGACCCAGGGCACTCCCACGACCAGCGCGCAGGGCTGTTCCGTTACTACGCCCCGCTCCGGGCGGCGACAGGAGGTTCGGGCCGAAGAGGCCTCCACGGTTCGAACACACCGAAGCCGCTTGCCTGCCCCGTCAACGGAACGGTTCGAGCGCCTGGGCAGATAACTCAACTCTCCCCTTGACATTCTAGAGAAGCGGCATTAACCTCTTGCTGTCGAATGCCTAGGGGAAGCCGGCCCACGGGGGCGGCGCTCCGGACCGGCAATCAGGATCAGCCATGGACCTTTCGCGCAAAATCGACCTTCGAAAGCAACGCCTCACGCAGAACGCAGGACATCCCTCAGCTCTACTCATCCACCGGCAAAGGACTCGAGAAAAAATGGAAAACAAAAGGCTGGCTGTGCCGCCGGTGCTGGCGCTTGGATTGGCTCTCTTGTTGCCGGTTACGGGTCTGGCGGCGCAAAAAGCCGCCCGGCATTCTTCCAAGCCAGCCGAAGCCACGCTCTACGATTACACGCGCAGCGCGAGCTTCTCGCATCTTCTCGCGCCCTATTCCCCGCCCTTTGTTCCCAGGACAAGGCTGGCCAACTCATCTCTCGTCGACGAACTGATCAGCGATGGCAAGCTGGACATTTCGCTTGCGGACGCTATTGCGCTGGCGATTGAGAACAATCTCGATATTGGCGTGGCGCGTTACGACCTGCCGATTGCGCAAACGGACCTGCTGCGTACCAAAGCCGGTGGAGCGGCGCGCGGCGTGGCTGGGGCCACCCTATCGCAGACGCTTTTTGGAGGAGCCCTCGGCACCGGCGTGGGAGGCGGTGGCGGTGCGGGCGGCGGTGGCGCGGGCGGCGCTTTTGGAGGGGGCATTCCGAGCGTTGGAGGCGCCAGTTGCTGCGACCCCCACGTAAGCGTCCAGTACGCCTGGGGCTACACGGTGACGCCTTTGAATTATCTGGCCATTACCGGTGTTCCCGTAGTCAGCGCACACACAAGCTACACTTCAGCCACCTATGGGCAGGGCTTTTTGACGGGCACGAGCGTGGTCTTCAACATATTCAGCGCCCGGCAGACCACCAACTCCACAACACAATTATTCAATCCGGATATCACATCCAATTATACGGTCGGGATCACGCAGAGCCTCTTAAGAGGCTTCGGGAAGCGCGCCAATGCCCAGTTTATCCGCATCGCGGAAAACGACCAGAAGTTTTCAAAGAGCGTTTTCCGCCAGAAGGTAATCGACACCGTGACCAAGGTCATTTCCACCTATTATGACCTGCTGGCCGATCAGGAAAACATTCACGTGGCCAAAGAGGCTCTGGGCTACGCGCAAGAACTCTTAAAAGACAATCAGGAAGAAAAGAAAATCGGCGCGGCGGCGCAGCTGGACGTCGCGCAGTCTGAACTCGACGTGGCCAACCGGCAGCAGGACCTGCTGACCGCTCAGAACACCTTTGAACAGGATTCGCAAACGATGAAGTCGCTGGTCTCAAGAAGCTTCAACGGCCGGATTGCCGCCGTGGATGTCAATCCCGTCGATCACCTGCCGAATCCGCACCCGGACGATATCCCAACGCTTGCCGAGGCGCTGCGTAAGGGCGCAACCCACCGGCCGGAAATCGAACAAGCCATGGTGAATTTAAAAAATCAGCAGATCACCATCAAGGCGACGCACAACGAGCTGCTGCCTTCGCTCAACGCTTTTGCGGCCTTTTCGCCACAAGGGCAGGAAGGAGCGTATGGTCCGGCCTTCAGCCAGGTTTTTCATAACCGCTATCCCGGCTATGGCTACGGGATCAGTTTGTCGATCCCCCTCCGCAACCGGCAGGCGCAGGCCGACGCGGCGCGCGCCTTGCTGGAACAGCGCCAGATGGAGATGAAGCTGCAGCAGGCGCGCAACCAGATGGTGTGGGACGTCAGCAAGGCCGTCTCCCAGGTGCATGAAGCCAAAGGCGAGCTCGACGCGGCGATCAAGGTGGCGGCGCTCGCCCGGCAGACTTTTGAGATGACCCGTGACAAGTTTGCCGCCGGGCGCTCCACGGTGGATGAAGTCATCACCTCGCAGACGCAGCTTGGCACGGCGGAAAACCAGGAGGTCAAGGCGCGCGCCGCCTACGCCAAGGCTCTGGTCAATTACGAGCAGGCCACCGGAACACTGCTCAGCCGGAATCATATTGAGCTGTCGAACGCGGTGCGAGGCACCGCACCCCATCCTGCCAATATTCCCGGCGACGCGGGCAATCCCTAGGCGTAGCTTTCGGCGCAGCAGATTGGCGGAGGAACATCATGGACATAAAACGAGAGGGCGTGGCGCGAAGGCGGCGAATCCGGATGGCGGTTTTCGCCGTGATTGGACTGGCGATCGCCATCGCCGTCACCGTGGGCCTTGCAAAACTCAAGCCTGCTCCGCCCTCGGTGGATGTTTCAACCGTGTGGACGGATATCGTGAAACGCGGAGATATGGACGTCCAGGTGCGCGGCCTGGGAACGCTGGTTCCTGTGCAAATCCAATGGATTCCGGCGGTGACCGAAGGCCGCGTGGAACGGCGATTTCTGCTGCCCGGCGTCAAGGTCACGCCCGATACCGCGCTGCTGCAGCTTTCCAACCCGCAGCTTCAGCAGGAGGCGCAGAACGCCCAGTGGACGATGAAAGCCGATGAAGCAGACCTCGAAAGCCTCAAGGCCAAGCTGAACAACGACCTGCAATGGCTCAAGGACCTCTACGGCAGTCAGGGTTACGTCTTCGCCGACATCCAGCCGGAGATCGTCTATCTCGAAGAGCCGGGCAAGGTTGACCTCGTCTACCACATCGACGAAGGCAAGCAGTGGCGAGTGGGCCGGATCTTCGTCCACATCGGCGGCGATAATCCACACACGCGAATTCAAACGGCG
>CAYWMN010000139.1:8559-9431 GCA_964459065.1 uncultured Acidobacteriota bacterium
CCAAGCTGAACAATGATCTGCTGAACGAGCAATCCACGTTGACCAACCTCCAGTCGGAATATCACCAGGCCCGCATGCAGACCGATGTCGACGCTCATCTGGCGGCGAAAGGTATTGTTTCCGACCTGACGGCGCAGCTTTCAAAATCGAAGGCGGACGGGCTGGCCTCGCAGGTGGCGATTGAAAAGAAGCGGGTGGCGACGCTTGCCGCTTCACTCCAAAGCCAGCTTGGGGCGCAGAAAGCCAAGGTGGAGCAGGACCGCGCGTTGTACCAATTGAAAAAAGGACAGGTCAACGACCTGCTGGTGCGCGCGGGATATTCCGGCATTCTGACGGATATTCCCGTGGAAGTGGGCCAGCAGGTGGCCGCGGGCGCGACGCTCGCCAAGGTGGTCGATCCCACCCAGCTGAAGGCGCAGCTTCAGATTGCCGAAACGCAGGCCAAGGATATCCAGCTCGGCCAGCGCGCCCAAATCGACACGCACAACGGCATCGTGCCGGGCAAGGTGGTGCGCATTGATCCGGCGGTGGTGAATGGAACCGTCACCGTGGACGTGGCGCTCAGCGGCAAACTGCCCGAAGGCGCACGGCCCGATCTGAGCGTGGACGGAACCATTGAGATTTCACACCTCAGCAACGTTCTTTACGTGGGCCGCCCGGCTTTCGGCCAGTCTGACAGCACGGTGGGCTTGTTCAAGGAAATCGATGGCGGCGGCCAGGCCGTGCGGGTCCAGGTAAAACTGGGCGAGGCGTCGGTGAACCAGGTTCAGGTGCTCAAGGGTTTGACCGTGGGCGACAAGGTCATCCTTTCGGACATGTCGCGCTGGGACGGTGTTGACCGGATCCGGCTGAATTAAATTATGAATTCTGAA
>CAYWMN010000140.1:0-9429 GCA_964459065.1 uncultured Acidobacteriota bacterium
CTCGGCCTCATCCCCGCCGCGCAAAAGCTCCTGGGCGAGGTGCTCAGCATGCCTTCGGGGCGGGAGATCGACGACGAGGAACCGCTGGCGGACGTTGCAGCGCTGGTTGAAGGCGCCAGGAAGGTGACGCTGCTGGTAGCCGGAAGCGCTGTCCAGAAATACCTTCAGCAGCTTGCCGAAGAGCAGGAAGTGGTGGGCGTTCTCAGCAATCTGGTGATGGAAGTCTACGCCATGGAAAGCGCTCTGTTGCGCACGCGGAAGAAGATCAGCAAGACTTCGCTCGAAGCCTGTGCCCGGGAAGCCGATGTCACACGCGTGTGCGCCTTTGAGGCTGCCGACCAGATGGAAATTGAAGCGCGGCGGGCGCTGGCCAGAATCGCCGAGGGCGATACACTGCGCGCGCAGCTTGCGATCCTGCGCCGGCTGCTTCGCCGCACGCCGCCGGATCTTATCGGGTTAAAGCGGCAGGTGGCCAACCGCGCCCTCGAACTGGGCCATTACCCCTTCGCTTAGATTCGGGAACAAAAATCTTTCTGCCGCTAAAGGTCTTTCAGCGCCTTGCCGGCCCCGGCAAGATCGGAAACCGCCATAATCAGATCGGCCTTTTTCCCGCCTTTAGTAACGGAAGCGTAGGCATAGTCGATGTTGATGTGCGCTTTTGCCAGGCGCTCGCCTACTTCCGCGAGTTTGCCGGGCTTATCAGGGAGCGTGAGCCGCAGAACATCCTCTTCCGTTACCCGGAAATCCAGGCTGCGGAGCACTTTCTTGGCCTTGGCGGGACTGCTGACATGCATCCGGATGGGGCTTTCTCCTCCCGTGCCGTAAGCCGTGAAGGCCGTAATGTCGATCCTGGCTTTGGCGAGAGCCCTGCTGATCTTTGCAAGCTGTCCGGGGGTGCTTTCAACCCATACTGAGACTTGTTTTGTCTTGCCCATACGCACTCCCTCTTGAGAAACTCTTGATGGCCTGAGAATACGCTAAAAGGCCGGACGAGTAAAGCTGGCGCCAGGGGCAGGTCGTAAGGCCTTTGCGGCCTGGCGCCACCGGCCGGCGAGGCCGATCCGTTCAAGAGTTAAGGAGCAAACCGTGAAACAAATCGAGGACATTCGAGTGGTGGTGGCGGGGAGCAACAATTTCGATATTGTTGTGAATGCCGAGCGGACTCCCAAAGAAGGAGAAAATCTGCTGGCGTCGAATCTGAAGTTCTTTCCAGGAGGCAAAGGCGCCAACCAGGCCGTTGCCGTCGCGCGCCTGGGAGCCAGAGTCTCCCTGATCAGCGCCGTGGGCAGCGACTTTATTGGAGACTTTCTGCTCCGCAACCTTGAAACGGCCGGCATTGAAACGGGCTGGATCAGGCGCGATCCGGACCGCTCCACCGGTTGCGCTTTTATCGCCATTTACCCGAGCGGCAACAACTCCATTGTGGTTGATCCGGGAGCGAATTTTACTCTTCAGCCGGCTGACGTTGAAAAAACGCAAGACGCTATCGCCGCGGCCGACGCCGTTCTCACGGTACTGGAGATTCCTCCGGAAACCGTTGAAGCCACGCTGCGCGCGGGCCGCAAGGCCGGCAAACTGACCGTCCTGGACGCCGGGCCGGCGCGAAGGTGCTCGCTGGAGATCCTGAAGCTGGCGGATATTGTTTCGCCCAATGAGTCGGAACTTGAAGCCCTGACCGGACAGCCGGTTGAGGGCCGCGAAGCCATCCGCAAAGCTGCGGAAAAACTTCTCAGCCTGGGCGTGCGCACGGTGGTGGTGAAGATGGGCAGCGACGGAGCGATGCTGGTCGATTCCGGAGGCGCCAAACACTTCCCGGCTTACAGGATCGCAGCCGTCGATCCCACCGCCGCCGGAGACGCCTTCAGCGCGGCGCTGACGGTAAAACTTGCCGCAGGCGTGGGCATGGATGAGGCCATCCGCTACGCCAACGCCGCCGGCGCCCTGGCCGTTACCAAGCTTGGCGCAATGCCCTCGCTGCCCACCTGGAATGAAATTGAGGCCTTCATCTCACAAGCGAACTGAACCGGCCGTCAGCGCCCGGAAGAAATTTGCCGCAAGCCCGGTTGAAGGATCACGTTGCCCAGAAACCCACAGTTGCGGCCCTGGGCATCCATCACCCGCAGGCTCACCCGGAAGGCTTTGGCGGGTAGCGGCACGGATTGATCCAGGCGCACAATTTTCCGCGGGTCCACCGGCTGCAGGGTTTTTCGGGCAAGCTCCTGGCCCACGGGGCCGTAAAAGACCGCCTCAAGGCTGCCGGGAACGAAAACTCCAAACACTCCTTTTAAGGCGATCTGATCGCCCGACACCCTGGCGGAAAACGGCTGGCTGATCACACCGGCCCAGACCGCGTTGCGGATGGGATTGGGTGAGCGCGTGGGAGCCCAATGGACCGTGAATTCGTACTGCTGGCCCGGATCGAGCGTTGCGTAAGGACTGATGACCTCGGTTTCAAGAAAATAAGGCGTCTCGGCCGGATTATTCGTCAACGTCTGGAAGAACGATCCCCGGGAAATGGTGCCGGGGCCATCGTTCCAGGATTCCACGGAGGCGTCGTCTGGATAAGGTTTATTGGGAAAATACTTGAAGGTCTCCAGCAGCGAAATGTTCTTCTGCCCGTTCTCCACCGCGTACCAGCCGGCGCTTGAATCGGCGGCAACCTTCCCCACCTGATAGCGGTAATGGACGCGCAGCATCTTGCCGTTATCAATGGCCTGATAACTGGGATTGCGGACGTCGCCGTAGGGATTGTAAAAGCCGCGGCGAAACCGGCTGTGGGGATTGATCGGCACGTAGACGTAAAGATCGGGATTGGGCTTGGAAGGATCGTGAAGGTCCGAAGCGTCATTCTGGATCAGGTGCCAGATGCCCCAGCGAATCCGGCGCCGGCTGATGTTGCGCATCACCTGATCCACCTGAACGCGCGTGGTTCCCGCGTAGACGTGAAAGGTGCGAACAAACTGCACGCCGGTCCGGGGATCGGGCGGGCTGGTCACTCGGACCGCAACCTCCTGGGGAGTCTGCTTCACGATTTTCGACTGGAAGCGGCTGCCGTCGAGGATGTAGTAAGGGATGCTGGGCCATTCAGCATCGTTCATCCAGCCTTCGGGCGCCGGCCACACTTTGTCGCCGCCGTAGTTGGCCCAGCCGGATTTCAGGTTGTTTTGGCTTTCGGGCAAAACCTTGCCGGCCAGTTCCGGATTCACGAAAAAGTAGCTCTGGCCGCCCAACTGCAATTGGATGGCGCGGCCTCCGATTTCCGGCGCAATGTAAAGCTTGATGATCCCGTTCGTCAAAAGATAAACCTTCCATCCTTTGTACTCGGTCCTCTCAAGCCTTGCTGCGTAAGACGGCGCGGGAGCCGCCATCGCCGGGGTGGCGGAAAACAGCGCAGGTCCAGCGGCCGCGGCCGATGCGCCCTTCGCTCCGCTCGAAAAGTTAGGAACCGAGAAGAGCGAAAGTAAAATCAGGACTCCGGAAACACGGGCAAATCTCTTCATGGAATGACCTCAGTTCTATGGCTGGGAATTCAGTACCCACTGGGAACAACCCAGAAGTGCGCGGTATAGGTTTTCCCCGGCCCCAGCACGGTCAGGCCCGGGTATTTCCCTTCGTGGTTCAGGTTAAAAGCGTTGGTAATTTCCGTGAGGGGCTCCAGGCAGATCAGGGTTTTGGACGGGGGCGACCAGACGTGGCCAAAGTTGAATCCTTTGCCGAAAACCAGCTCCACCTTCTCAGTTTTTCCCTGCACCCAATAGCGGCCCAGGCCCTGCGAGTTCCGCACAAGGTCAGAGAAGCTGTCATCAAAAAATCTCTTGCCCAGGGTGAACCGCTGGGCGTGCGGGAGGAAATCATCCGTCGGTTCGGTTTCGCCCGTCGGAATCAAGGCCTTGTAGTTATTCACCTTCCAATGCTTTCGGGCCTGGATGGAAACCGTCCAATCCTCGCGCGGGCCGTCCGGCCGGAAGAAAGGATGATATCCAACAAAAACCGGCAGGGCGCTTTTGCCCACGTTGATCACGCGCGTGGTGTTTTCAAGCTTGCCGTCTTTCAGCCGGTAAGTAATCTCGTAGACCTGCGCAAAAGGAAACTGCTCCATCAGCCCGGGATACTTGTAATACTCCAGGCGCGAGGTGATGTAGGCTCCGGTAGCTTCAGAAGCTCCCTGCCGGATCACTTTCCAGTGAGGGTTGAACTCCACCGTGCCGTGGATCGGATAGTTGTAGGGCGGCGTGGTCAGAAAATTTCCCAGCGATCCATTCAGCAGATATTTCTTGTTCTGAAAATAATAATAGTCATGGTCGATGCGGTCGGCCCAGGGAGCCAACATCGGGATGCCACAGTCGATTCCGCGGTTTCGCGCATAAGTCTTGAGCGAGGTGGCGGGAATCAGGATGTTGTTGCGGCCCTGTTTGAATTGGTAAACAAAGTTGCCGATTCCGGGCACGATGCCCACGTCCATCTTGCGCCCCGCGTCCCGCAGATGGTAGGTGACGTACCCATCCACATCCTTTTTGACGACGGAGTAATTGGCAGCGGCAAGGGTTGCGGGGATTAAAAATAGAAGAAGAGCGATGGTAAAAATTCCGATACGCTGACCGAACCTCATAGGAAGTCCTTTCTCAAACGAATTTTCAAAGGCTGCCGTGCCCGGAAGCTTCGCCGGAGCGGCGCACCGCTGAGGCGATGCCGGGCGATCTTAGGACGGGGCGTCGGCGGCCAGTTCTGAAAGGCGGTGAGCCATCTCACGGACGGCGGGATAAAGGCTTCGGTAAACCTCATAAAGACGGTCGTAGACGCTTCGGTTTGACAGCCGCGGATAGAGGCACTCGCGAATCTGGATCGCCTGGCGGGCCGATTCCTCGACCGAAGCGTAGGTCCTGGCCCCCACGCCGGCCAGCAGGGCGGCGCCAAAAGCCGAACCCTCCGACGTCTTCAGAGTCACCAGTTCCTTGTCGTATATATCCGCCTGGATCTGCCGCCAGAGGAAGCTGCGCGAGCCGCCGCCGGAAGCCCGAATCTGCTCCACGGGAATTTCAAGTTCTTTAAAGATTTCAAGCGAGTCGCGCAGGCTGAAGGCGACGCCTTCCAAAATCGCCCGGATCAAGTGGCTGCGGGTATGCGCCGCCGTCAATCCGAACCACATTCCCCGTGCCTCCGGGTCCAGGTGAGGCGTTCGCTCTCCCATCAGGTAAGGCAGAAACAACAGCCCGTTGCATCCGGCGGGAGCCTTGGCGGCTTCATTCATAATCAGGTCATACGTGTCGACATCCGTGAGGCCCGCATACCAGTTTTCCGTCATGCCAAAGTGGTCTTTGAACCAGCGCAGCGAAAGGCCGGCGCCCTGGGTAACGCCCATCACGTGCCACTTGCCGGGAACGGCGTGGCAAAAAGTGTGGATGCGGCCGCCGGGATCAAGCTTGGGATCGCCCGTGTAGGCAAACATCACGCCGGAGCTTCCCAGCGTGGCGGAAGTGAGACCGGACAGCACAATGCCATTGCCGACGGCGCTCGCGGCCTGGTCTCCGGCACCGCCCACCACGGGCGTTCCGGCAACCAGCCCCGTCAGCAGGGCGGCTTCCCGCGTCAATTTTCCGGTGATCTCAGGCGATTCGTAGGCCCGCGGAAGCAGGCTGGAATCAAGGTCCAGGGCCGAGAGCATTTCCTTCGACCAGCGGCGATGGGTGACGTCAAACAACAGCGTTCCGGAGGCGTCCGAGACGTCGGTGGCAAACTCGCCGGTCAACCGGTAGCGAACGAAATCCTTGGGAAGCAGAAAGTGCGCGGCGCGGTCAAAAACCGCCGGCTCGTGGTCGCGAATCCAGAGAAGTTTGGGAGCGGAAAAGCCCGTCAGCGCAGGATTGGAAACCAGCCGGATCAGCCGCTTGGAGCCCACCTGCGACGTGATCCAGTCGCACTGCGCCTGGCTGCGCTGGTCACACCAGATCAGCGAGGGCCGCAGCACGGCATTCGCACGATCCAGCAGCACCACGCCGTGCATCTGGCCGGATAGCCCCACGGCGGCGATGTCCGATCCCTTCAGGCCCGCCTCGCTCAACGCTCCCTGCACCGCCAGCGTGGTGGCCTCCCACCAGTCCTCGGGGTCCTGCTCGGCCCAACCGGGCTTGGCCATCAGCATGGGCGGATGGTCGCCCGTTGCAGCGCCAACCACGTGCCCGTCCGGGCGCACAATCACCGCTCGCGTGCCCGTCGTTCCAACGTCAATTCCCATTAAGTAAGACATGCTATTCCCGTGTTGAAAATCAGAAGTCCGAAGCCGGAATTCAGATCCGCCTTTGAATACGCGTGCAGAAGGCGACTCGCTTCAAGCGGGAGCCACTTTGCCGCTCGATCGAACGTCCACCATTCTGGCTTCGGACTCCTTCCTACTTGCCTGGAATCTTCTCCCACTTGCCGGACTTGGCGGAGCGCTCAACCGCGTCGAGCACGATATGATTTTTGACTCCGTCCTCGAAATTAGGACTCGGCATGCGGCCCTTTTCAAGGCAGGTCAGGAAATCATGCACCGCGTGGACAAAGGTATGTTCGTAGCCGATGATGTGTCCCGGCGGCCACCAGTTGCCGACGTACGGATGGATGCCCTCGGTGACGCTGATGGTTTTGTACCCCTGCACTCCCGGCTTATCCGTGCAGTCGTAAAACTCCAACTCGTTCATGCGTTCCAGGTTGAAGGCCAGGCTTCCCTTGCTGCCGTACATCTGGAACGTGTTGGAGTTCCGTCGCCCGCCGGCAAAGCGCGTTGATTCAAAGACTCCCACGCTTCCATTCTTGAACCGGGCCAGGAAGTTCGCGTCATCGTCAACCGTCACTTTGCCCTTCCTGACCTTCGAGCCTTTGGCGCCCCAGGCGCCTTCACCCGTCGCCGGGAGAGGCCGCTCTTTGATGAAAGTCGTCAGCTGCCCTGTCACAGCAGTGAGTTCGCTGTTGAGGTGGCGGGCCAGATCAATCGCGTGGGCTCCAATGTCGCCGAGCGCACCCGAACCGGCGGTCTTTTTGTCGAGCCGCCATACGAGCGGAAAATTCGGGTCCATGATCCAGTCTTGCAGATAGGCGCCGTGGTAGTGATAGACGTCGCCGAGGCGTCCTTCTTCAATCAACTTCTTGGCAAGGGCGACCGCCGGGCAGCGCCGGTAGACGAAATTCACATAATGAAGGACCTTGGCCTTTTGAACCGCGCGCAGCATTTCCTTGGCTTCGCGCAGCGAATTCGCCAGCGGTTTTTCGCAGATGATGTGCTTTCCCGCTTTGGCCGCTGCGATCACCATGGGATGGTGCAGGAAACTCGGAGTAGAAACGTCGATGATCTGGATATCCTTGCGCGCGACGACCCTTTCCCAGTTGGTGTCAGACTCTTCCCAGCCGAGCGTGCGCGCGGCGGCTTCCAACTCCTGCGGACTGGCTTTGCCGCAAATGACCTTCATGCGCGGAACCAGCTTTCCTGGAAAGAACTTCCGGACCTGCCGGTAGGCGTTGGAATGAGCCTTGCCCATAAACAGGTGCCCGATCAGCGCAACGTTAACTTCTGGCATCTTGTTCCTCCTTCAGTTGTCCTCGAGTGTTAGGCTCCGCTAGGCGCGTCACGCCCACCACATTCCGGTAAGCTTTTCCTTGATCAACAGGTTGTTCAGGAAGGCGGCTGCCTTGCTCAAACCCTCATTGACCGACATCAGGCTGTCTTCGTGCTCGATGGAGAGCACGTCGTTGTAACCCACCATTTGGAGGGTTGAGATCAGGTCCGTCCAGAATTCCCGGCCGTGCCCGTAGCCGACGGTGCGGAAGATCCAGGCGCGGTTCTTCTCATCGCTGTAAGGCTTGGTATCGAGCACGCCGTTCACTTTGTAATTGGCGTCATAGAGCTTGGTATCTTTGGCGTGCACGTGGAAGATGGCATCGCCCAGCGCCCGCACGGCGGCACAGGGATCAATGCCCTGCCAGAACAGGTGGCTGGGGTCGAAGTTGCAGCCCAGCGCAGGCCCGGCCTCCGCCCGCAGCCTCAACAGCGTTTCGGGCGAATAGACCACGAATCCCGGGTGCATCTCAAACGCGATCCGGACGCCGTGGTTCGCCGCAAACTTGGCGCGCTTTTTCCAGTAGGGAATCACCTTCTTCTCCCACTGCCACTTCAGCGTATCGGCATAGTCGGGCGGCCAGTAGCAGGTGACCCAGTTGGGATGTTTTGAATTGTCGGAATCGCCCGGGCAGCCGGAAAAATCGTTGACGTTGCGCACCCCAAGCTTTTCCGCCAGCAGGATGGTCTTGCGGCTGGTCTCGGCATGGGCTTCAGCGATCTTCTTCACCGGATGGAGCGGATTTCCGTGGCAACTGAGGGCGCTGATGGTGATGCCCTGGTCGTCGAGTTTCTGCTTGAACTCCTTCAGCTTGGAGGGCGAGTTCAGCCAGTCAAGCTTCAGGTGGGCGTCGCCGGGATAGTTGCCGGTTCCAAGCTCGATGGCTTCGATCCCCATCGGCTTGATTTTCTTGATGACTTCGTCCAGGGAGAGTTTTCCAAATAAGACTGTGAGCAGACCTAGCTTCATGTGCATCCTCCACGCGGGCGCTTCAGCACGCTGCATCTGATACGAAAGATTCAAGATCGCGGCGCCCCAAAGCGTGATTCGCTGCCAGCAAGCGAACCCTAAATCTATCGGCCCCACGGCACCCAGTCAACAGAAAAATCCCGCCGCGGGGCGGCGCCGCTTGAAACTGACTCTTGAGTATTCACCGATTTTAGTGGATAATGAAATCGAACTCAGGAAAGAGCAATTGCAAAATAGTTGCGCAAGGGTATTGACAACCAGCCAGTTGCTCTGTAGACTGAGAAATTGCTCTGACACACGAGTTCTTTCAGAGTGAAAAGCGGCGCAAGCTGCTTGAACGCCCTGGAGTGGGCGGCCGGCCGAAGGCCGGTCAGTGAGTTCTTTGACAATTGAGTTGAGCAAGCCACGTCAATGCACGGAGTCCTTCGGGACAAAGTGCGAAGCCGAGCGATGGCCCGATCCTGATTTTCAGGTGAGGGCTTTTTCTTCCTCCTAACCCGGAGGGAGAAGCTCCAAATATTAGGATGCGAAGGATCTTCGGATCTTTCGCAAGCAAGCCGATTTCAAACGAGAGTTTGATCCTGGCTCAGAATCAACGCTGGCGGCGTGCCTAACACATGCAAGTCGAACGAGAAAGTGTGGCTGTAGCAATACAGTCGCACCTGTAAAGTGGCGAACGGGTGAGTAACACGTAGCTAACCTACCCTCGAGCGGGGAATAACCTGGGGAAACTCGGGCTAATACCGCATAACATCCCGGCAACACAAGCTGCTGGGATCAACGGCCCGCAAGGGTCGCTTGAGGAGGGGGCTGCGGCCGATTAGCTTGTTGGCGGGGTAACGGCCCACCAAGGCGACGATCGGTAGCCGGC
>CAYWMN010000141.1:0-9368 GCA_964459065.1 uncultured Acidobacteriota bacterium
GGCATGGGGTTATTGTCGGAGTGTTTTTTAAGCACTCAAAAGAGGGGGGCGGCAATCCCATGGCATCAGAAAAGATCACGCGGCGGGAGGCTATCAAAAACACGGGCAAGGCGCTGGCGGGCGCGGCGGGGCTGAAGGCGCTGGGGTCCGCGCCAGACGCGGCGGCGGCTGAAAGCGCCCCGGCAGAGGATGCAAAGCCCGGCGTCAAGCTGCGAATCGCCACCTGCCAGTTTCCGGTGAGCGCGCATCCGGCGGAAAACGCCAGGTACGTGCGCCACTACCTGCACGAGGCGTCGCGCGCGGGAGCGCATCTGCTGCACACCTCGGAAGCGAGCCTTTCCGGCTACGCCGGGGTGGATTACAAGAGCTTCGACCACTACGACTGGGAGACGCTGCGCAAGGAAAACGCGCGGCTGCGGGCGCTGGCCCGCGAACTGAAGATGTGGCTGGTGCTGGGGTCGTCGCATTTTCTGGACCGCAACACCAAGCCGACCAATTGCCAGTACCTGATCAATCCTGAAGGCCGGATTGTGAACCGCTACGACAAGTGCTTTTTGACCGGCAACAACAACCCGGACAATCCCACCGGCGACCAGAAATATTATTCGGCCGGCAACCGCCTGGTGACGCACGAGATTCGCGGCGTGAAGGTGGGCCTGGCGATCTGCTACGACGTCTGCTGGCCGCAGCTTTACCTTGCCTACCGGAAGCTGGGCGCGAAGGTGATGATCCACTCCTTCTACAACGCGCGGGGCAAGGGCCCCGACTGCCTGGACACGCTCAACGTGCGCGAGGTGCCGACGCGCTGCGCCGACAACCGCATGTGGGCCATCTGCAACAACTCGTCGGCGCCCTATTCCCATTGGGGATCGTTTGTGGCGCGGCCCGACGCCACCATCGCCAAAATACTGCCCATCAACAAGCCCGGGATGCTGATCCACGATTACCCGGACACGCTCTCAAAACACGGATGGTTCCACAATCTGGACCCGATGGACATGGCCGAAGGCACCATCATGCACTGGGGCGTGCCCAGCAACAGCCCGCGCCAGAGCAACGGCGAAAGTCTGCCGTAGGCAAGGCCAACCTGCCGACATGAGGAGAAAAAGTTCTCAGGCCGCAGAGCTTCGCTACCGTCCCTGCGGCTTGAGGATCAGCGTGAGCGGGCGGCCCTGCGCGTCGGAAGGCTGCGTGACGCCCAACGCCGCGGCCAGCGTCGAGGCCAAATCAATGGGCTCGACGGGGGTCGAGTAGGTTCCCGCCTTAAAAGCCTCGCCCCAGAAAACCAGCGGCACCTGCGCATCGTAATTCCAGGGAGTGCCATGGGTGGTGCCGTGCATCCTGCTGGTGGCCACGGCAAAAGGCTCGTTGACCATAAACACATCTCCGCTGCGCACCGGATTGTAACTGTTGGCCGCCTTGCGAGCCAGCGGCGTGTGGGGCAGCCGCCCGGTAAGGAATTGCGTGCGGGTAAAAGCCACGCGGATGGTGGGAACCGACATAGCCGCCTGCGCGGCGATTCGCTGGGCGCGCGCAAGGCTGATGTGGTGGCTTCGAAGCGCCTGGTGGTTGAGGTCAATGTAAAACGAATCGAGGTTGGCAAGCCAGTCGCCCGGGCCAAAGGCCTTGGCGAGCGCCCGCTCCACGGCGGCCTTCACAACCCGCCGGTCGAGGCGCCCGGGACCGAGATGATGCCGCTCGATATAAGCGGGCGACGGCGCCACGCCGTGATCGGCGGAAAGGGTAATCCAAACATTGCGAAGCCCCACAAGCTGGTCAACCTGCTTGAAGAACGCCGCCAGGTAACGGTCCGTCTGCAGCGTTACGTCGGCCACCTCCGGGCTGTAGGGCCCGTAAGCGTGCCCGATGTGATCGTTGGCGCTCAGCGAGATGGCCAGCAGGTCGGTCGAGGGCCCATGGCCCAGATGATCGTTGCGAATGGCCTGGGTGGCAAAATTCAGTTCCAGCTGATTGGCAAAAGGCGTGGAAGGCAGGTGCGCTGAAAATTTCGGGTTGGGGCACGGCTCGCCGGGCGCGTTCGAGGCCGGGTGCAGCAGCTTGCCACCCACGCCGGGAGTTTCCGGCAAGGCGCGCCAGGGCTTGCCGCAATACGCGCGGACGGGCTCCCGGGCGTTGAAGGCCCGGACCCAATCGGGAAGAGCCTTGGTGTAGTAAGTGCTGGTGATAAAGTGCGCGGTCTGCGGGTCAACCCAGTAAACGGCGCTTGGCGTGTGGCCGCCCATCATGATGGCCGCGCGGTCTTTCCAGGAAATGGACACTACGCGCGACTTCATTCCCGAAGCCATCCGCAGTTCATCGCCAAACGTCGAGGCCGCCAGGTTGCGGGGCGAGCGACCCGGGCCGGAAGCCGCGCCCACCAGTCGAACATTGGGATCGGCCGCGCAATAGACTTCCTTGTGCAGAGCCGGGTCGTACCAGTTGTTGCCGATGATGCCGGTGAGGTTTCCGTACGCTCCGGTTGCCAGCGTGGCGTGGCCCGCGCAGGTGACGGTTGTGGCGTAATCGTACCGGCAGTCCACAAAGTTGGCGCCGCCGAGCAGCAGGTTGAATCCACCCTGCACAAATTCGGGCCGGAACCGCAGGAGATAGTCGTAGCGGAACTGGTCAATGACCAGCATGATGATCAGCCGCGGTTTGCGCACCGCCGCCCTGCCGCCCGCCCTCTGCGGAGCAGCCGCACGCACAGGAACCCAGAAGGCCGCCACCGTGGCCAGTAATAGAAAAACCGCCAGACGTTTTCGCACAAATCCTCCTGTCAAGAGACGTTCCTGAAAAATCGGAAAAGCAAGTTCAGCCTAACCGCCGCCACCCCGGCACATTACGCGGGCTTGACGCCGCACAGCAGAGCGAACTCCAGCCACTTCCAGTAGCAATCGACATCCTCAAAACCAATTTCGCGCAGCCAGCCAAGCTGCGTCGGAACGTCGAGAAGTTTGTTGGAAGGGTCTTCGGTTTCAAGGCCGTAGCCCATGGCCTTGAAGAAGGCCCGGTGCATGCGATCGTTGGGCGAGGCCACGTGCTCAAGGTTGCAGAAGATTCCGCCGGGCTCGAGCAGCCGGAAGATTTCAGCGTAAAGCGACCGCTTGCGCGGGTGAGTGCAATGATGGATGGCAAAGCTTGAAACCACGGCGTCAAAACGGCCGAGGTCCGGCAAGGGTTGCGCGAGGTCATGCTCGACAAGCGTAACGCTGGCATCGCCCGCGTAACGCCCGCGGAACTTTTCCATCATGGCCGGCGAGAAATCAATCGCCACGTAGTTCGCCTGGGGACGGTCGCGCTTGAGAAGAGAAATCAGGCGTCCGGCGCCGCTGCCGACGTCCAGAATGCGCCGCGCACCGGGCGGAATGTGATCGAACATCACAGCTTCGCCTTCTTCGCGATGCGGCAGGGCGTCGGCCCGGCCCAGATAGCCTTCAACATGTTCGGCTGTTTGCCACTCACTCATGGTCGGATGGGTCCTCGACGCCGGCCGGATTCGGGAAAACCCGCCAGCCCGCAAAACAGATTGAGCTGCCGCTAAATGCCTTCGCAGACAAAATGCTTGGCGTGTTCTTTTAAGATGCAGCGGTCCTGGATCACCTGAAGGCCAGCCCGGCGGGCGCAATCGGCCGCTTCCTCATTCTCCACACCCTCCTGCATCCAGATGACCCTGGCGCCTTTCCGGATGGCCTCGTCCACCACTTCCGGAACGTATTCGGGGCGGCGGAAGATCACCACCGCGTCAAAGGCTTCCGGAACGTCGCCGAGCGAGGCATAGGCTTTTTCGCCCAGGACGGATTCTTCATTGGGATTGACGGGGATGATGTGATAGCCGTGGGACTTGAGGTAGGAACTGACACCGTGACTGGGACGGCAGGTTTTGGAAGAAAGGCCGACAACAGCTAGCGTCTGGCAATCTTCCAGGATGGTCTGAATCGAGTCCTGCATTCGAGACTCCCTATAGCGGGCGGGCGGAGCACAATCCACCCGCCGCTTCTCTTTACTCAAAATCTAAGGCTTTGCCGGACGCGGTCGCGTTGCAGCCGGGCCGGGGCCAAAAGCATGCAAAACCTCATCTTGTCCTGATGTTTTCCGATTGTAACCCGGAGTGGCCGGGAATGCCATAAAGTTTGCTGAGGCAGGTCCGGCGGGCTGGGTGCGGCGGGCGGAAGAAAAGCCCCTGGCCGGAGCGGCCCGCATCGGTTAAGAGGCAGTTTCCGGGGGCTTCCAATTCTTCAGCCGGTCGATTTCCGGCGCGCTCAGGAGCCGGAATTGGCCGGGCGCAAGGCCGCGGTCGGTGAGGAAGGCGAACGAGACACGCTTCAACTTGACCACCCGCTGGCCGGTGCGCTCAAACATTCGGCGCACCTGATGATAGCGCCCCTCCACCAGGGTAATGGCGTACCAGGGTTTTTCGCGCGTTTGAACCAGGCGGATGTTGCAGGGCGCGGTTCGCCGGCCATCGAGCACGATGCCGCGTTCAAGCTTCTTCAAATCCTCGGGCTTGGGATGGCCTTCCAGCTTGACGTGATAGGTTCGGGGGATTTGGGATTTGCGGGAAAGCAGGAAGTTCGCGAGCTCGCCGTCGTTGGAAAGCAGCATCACGCCGGAAGAATGATAATCGAGGCGCCCGATGGGATAAACACGGGCCTTGACGCTGCGCACGAGCGAGACCACGGTGGGACGGCCCTGGGGATCTTTCACGGTGGAGACGTAGCCCACGGGCTTATTGAGCAGAATCACCGTGCGGCCATGGACGCGCGGCAGGGCCCGGCCGTCCACCAGAATTTTGTCGCGCGCGGGGTCCGCCTTGGAGCCCAACTCCCGGAGGGTATGGCCGTTGACGCTAACGCGCCCCTCGACAATCAGTTCCTCAGCCTTGCGGCGGGAAGCAATGCCCGCGGCGGCGATGATCTTCTGCAAACGTTCCTGCATGGTATGTCCGGAAGGGTTAAGAATCCTGCTTATCGGGAACGGACTCCGCTTCGGCTTCGGCTTCACCCGGCGGCGTGGCCGCTCGTTCAGATTCTGGTTCAGGCTCAGGCTCCGGTGCTTCAGCTTCCGGCGCTGATTCGGCTTGTTCGGCCGGGTCGGCTGCCGGTCCGGGTTCATCAGGTCCGGCGGCTTCGGCAGATTCGCCTTGTTCGGCCAGCTCGGACGTGGGCGGCTGCTCCGGCTGCGGACCGGTTTCAAACTCCTCGGAAAGGTCCGACCCCAGCGCCTGCCGGGCAAGCTCCTCGAATTCCTTCAGGCTGGGTAACTCACCGACATCCTTTAAGCCGAAGTGGACCAGAAAATCTTTGGAGGTGCGGTAAAGGATGGGCCGGCCGATCACGTTCTTCCGGCCTGAGGTGACGATGAGTTTTCTTTGCAGCAGCGTGTGAATAACGCCGCCGCAATCCACGCCGCGAATCTCTTCAATCTCCGGCACGGTCACAGGCTGGCGATAGGCAATGACGGCCAGGGTTTCAAGCGCAGGCTTGGAAAGCCGCACCGGAGGCTTGAGGCTCTTGACGTATTGCCGGAGAATTTCATGGTGTTCGGGCTTGGAAGAGAAACGATAACCACCCGCCACCGGGCGAATCTCAATGCCGTGTTCCGGGCGCTCGAACTCCTGCACCAGCTCTTCGAGCTTAGCTTTCACCCGGTCGCGCTCCTCGCCCTCCAGGGACTTGGTGATGGTCTCAAGCGAGACGGGCTCCGGCGCCACATAGATGATCGCTTCAATCAGCGCTTTTAAGTTTTCGTCCGTCAGCATAACTTTGCGAACCTAAATCTCTCCCAGGCTGTCCTCTAAACTTGCGGCGTTGATCCCTTCGACGATCTCATCAAACCGCTGGCTCCTGACGATGCTGATCGGCGTAAAAAGATCCGCTTGCTTAAGCTCGACCGCACCCAGCCGAATCAGTTCCAGCAGCGCCAGCAGCAGCGCGATCAGGGCTTGCCGCCACACAAACCCTTCGGCCAGATCGTCCAGCGCCACCGGGCCCGAGCGGTGACTCATCACTTGCTTCACGTGCTCCAGCATCTGGTGGACGGTAATTTCATCCCGCCGGATGGCGACGGGCGGACTCTTCTTGGCGCGCTCCAGGATCGCCCGGAAAGCCGAAATCAGGTCAAAGGTGGAAACCGCCAGCCCCGGTTCATCTTCGGCTTCCGTAAACTCATCAATGCCGGAGCGGGTCCAGGTGGCGTCTTCCACCAGGCGCTTGGATTGCAGCATCTCCGCGGCATTCTTGAACTGCTCGTGCTCGAGCAGCCGCTGCACCAGTTCCGCCCGGGGGTCTTCTTCCTCCTCGTCGCCGGCTGCCTCGGGATCGGGCGGCAGCAGCATCCGCGACTTGATGTAAATCAGGGTGGCCGCCATCAGGATGAACTCGCCCGCGACGTCGATATTCAGCTCTTCCATCAGCCGAAGATACTCCAGATATTGCTGCGTAATCGTGGCGATGGGGATGTCGTAAATGTTGAGCTGCTGCTTGCGAATCAGGTCCAGGAGCAGATCGAGCGGCCCCTCGTACACCTCCAGCTTGACGGGTGGAGCGGGCGTGTTCAAACGCGTGGGACGCTTCTCCGGCTCCGCTCGGGCGTCATCTTGAGCGCCCTGGGCCGGCGCCGGCGGAGTTTCCGCCGCGGACTCGCCGGCAACTTCCGGATCTGGGGGACGATGCTCTTCAGCCATTCAGGTCAGCTTCACCGCGGCCCGCACCTCATCCATGGTCCCCTGGGCAAAGGCGCGCGCCTTTTGGGTTCCGGCCTCCAGGATGTCCCACACCTTTTGGGGCGCTTGCTCATAAGCCTTGCGGCGCTCCTGGACCGGCTCAAGATATTGATTCAGCGATTGCGCCATCAGCTTTTTGCAATCCACACAGCCGATTTCCGCCGTGCGGCACTCGCGGTTCGCGCGCTCCACAACCTCCGGCGGAGAGAAAATCTTATGGTGATCGAAGACGGGGCACTTTTCTGGGTCGCCGGGATCGTGGCGCCGCTGGCGCGCCGGGTCCGTCATCATGCCCGCGACTTTCTTGTCGACCACTTTGGGAGCATCGGAAAGGTAAATCGCGTTGTTGTAGCTTTTCGACATCTTGCGGCCGTCGGTGCCGCGCAGGCGCGGGCTGGGCGTCAGCAGCGATTCAGGCTCGGGAAACAAGGGCTCAACCGTCACCAGGCCGCGGTGGATGAACTCCGCCTTCCCTTCCAGCGAAGCCTCCGCGTAGGTCTTGCCGTCGAGCTTTTCGCCGCCCGCCCCTTGCGCCCTGCCATAGGCCAGATTGAAGCGCCGGGCAACTTCGCGCGCGAGTTCCACGTGCGGCACCTGGTCTTCGCCCACCGGAACGTAATCAGGCTTGTACATCAGAATGTCGGCCGCCTGCAAAAGCGGGTAGCCGAGAAATCCGAAGGTGTGAAGGTCGCGTCCGTTCAGGTTCTCCAGCTGCTCCTTGTAAGTGGGGACGCGCTCCAGCCACCCAAGCGGCGTCACCATGGAAAACAGCAGAAAAAGCTCCGCATGCTCGGGCAGGCGCGACTGCACAAAAAACACCGCCTTGGCAGGATCGAGCCCCACGGCCAGCCAGTCCGTCACCATCTCCTGAATGTTGGACTGCAAACCGGAGGGATCGTCATAACCCGTGGTCAGCATGTGCCAGTCGGCGACAAAATAATAGCAGTCGTACCGGTCCTGCAGTTTGATCCAGTTTTGGAGCGCACCGACCAGATTGCCCAGATGCAGCTTGCCGGTTGGCCGCATTCCGCTCAAAACTCGCGGTCGCTTCTTTTCAGCCTGATTCATAAGATGGAGTCCCAGCCGCCTTCGGAACAGAAGCGAAGCTTGCCGCCCGCTCCCATGTGCCTTAATCCACTCATCCTAACATAATTGCTGTTTAAAGGAGAAGAAAGGGGCACGCGGGCCGAAGCGCCAGATTGGGACGCGCGACGCGCCGGGCGGGAGTTCGGCTGGCCTGGCGCGCCGGACTCTGAAAGGAATTTGAGAACTGAAATCCCTCTGTGGTAAGCTTTGGCGGCATCAAGGCAGGAATGGCGTTCGCCTTTTGCCGGTCGTCATCACAACAATGCCATGAATCGACGAACCTTTCTGGCCGTTGCGGCAGCGGCCGCACTTGAAAGCACAGGCCCCATGATGAATGCAAGAACTCCATCGATCCCGATTATCGACACGCATATTCACTTGTTCGATCCCAGGCGGCCCCGGGGAATTCCCTGGCCTCCCAAGGACGACCCCGTTCTCTACAAGCCCGCTTTGCCCGCCCGCTACCGGCAGGTGACCGAGGATGAAGGCATCGTGGGCGCAATCGAAATTGAATGCAGCCCGTGGCTTGAAGATAACCAGTGGGTGCTGGATATCGCCGACAACGACCCGCTGATGGTGGGAACGGTCGGCGACCTGGAACCGAACCAACCCGACTTCCGCAAACAGCTGGAACATTTTCACAAGAATCCTTTGTTCCGCGGCATCCGGTACGGCAACCTGTGGGGCAGAAGCCTCAGCGATGAACTCAACAATCCGGATTTTGTTGCCGGGCTCAGGGAACTGGCCGCCGCCGGGCTTGAAATGGATACCGCGAATCCCGACACGGTTCTGATCGCCGCCGTGGTGCGGCTCACCGACCTGGTTCCGGACCTGCGGATTGTGATCGACCATCTGCCGCAGTACAATCCGCCCGCCGCGGGCGCCGCGCGCAACGAGTATGAAACCAATTTGCGCGAGCTTGGCAAACGGCCGCAGGTCTACGCCAAGATTTCCGAAGTCCTTCGCAAGGTGGACGGCCGCGTGCAGATGGACGTTGATTTCTACCGGCCGCGGCTCGACCAGATGTGGGAGATTTTCGGCGAGGACCGGCTGATGTACGGCAGCGACTGGCCTAACAGCGACCACATCGAGACCGTGCCGCAGGAGCTCACCGTGGTGCGCGCCTACCTGGAGAGCAAGGGAGCGGCAGCAGCGGAAAAAGTCTTCTGGAAAAATTCCGTGGCCGCCTACCGCTGGACCAAACGCGACATAAGCCAGCCGTCGCTTGGGTAATCAGCAGCTCGGGTCGAGGCGCTGTTGAAGGGCCAAAGCGGTGCTGGAGCGTCTGCAGTTGCAACGCAACATTCCTGCAAAGCAGCCATCCTGCCGATAATAGAACTCTGCGCCCGAGGAGACGCCGTTGAATCGCTCACGAAGCTTACCAACCGCCCTGCTGGCCATCGTCCTGGCAATGGCCTGCGCGGCTTGCTCGAACAAGTCTGAACACCCGGCCGCCAAACAGGCCGCGCCAACTAAAACTCAGACTCAGGCTGAGGCTCGCAAGCCCTCCAACATCTGGAAGTCTGAAACCACCGGAAAAGAATATCGCGTGAGAATCAAC
>CAYWMN010000142.1:0-9316 GCA_964459065.1 uncultured Acidobacteriota bacterium
CAGTGTTTCCTTGTCCAAATTCACTGGAGTCGTAAAAAAGGCAGACCGGAGATTACCAAGGGTAACACCGAAACATTGTGGGTCGCCAAGTCGAGCCACCTGGTTCTTCGCGCCACTTTCAGCAAGCTCAATTTTGTGAATCCGCACGTGACGGAACACTGGGTCACATCCTTCAGTTCTTATCAACTGAACGGCCCGGAGCCAGAATGGCTGCAGACCCTCAAGAAAAGGTATGAGGAAAAGATTCGCGCCCTGAGCGCCCGGATGACAGGGATACAGGCCCCTGCGTTCACCTTGAAAGATTTGAAGGGAAATACGGTTTCCCTGGCCGCGCTGAGGGGCAAAGTGGTGCTGCTTGATTTCTGGGCCACCTGGTGCGCACCATGCAGAAAAGAAGAGACCGTAATCGAAAAGATAGAGCGTGAATGGAGCCCGAGTTCCCTGGCCGTATTGAGAATTACCAACCAGGCGCCCGAGGTCATCCAACGGTATTTGCAAGATACCAAAAAGAACTTTTCCACTTTGGTGGATGGGAAAACCGTTTCTCAAAGCTATGAAGTGAGAGGTATTCCCACGCTGGTTATCGTGAGCAAGAGTGGAAAGATCGTTTTATACCACCCAGGCTCTTTGGATGAAAGCGAGCTAACCGCTGATCTGAAGAAGGCGGGAATCTAAGTCTTTCCGATGTAAAGGCGGCTTTACGCCGCCCCGTTGCCATCTGGCGGGATCAATTCGCCGCGACTACCGCTCATTAATCCCCTGCACTCATCTTCCTCTCAAACGGCATTGTGGTTGGCCGGTTTTGCCGGTAAACTGTCCTTATCGAAATCAAAGAGGGATTGCCGGGCGTGGGCGCTTGTGGCTCATAACGAATCGCCGCAGAGGTCCCAGCGTCAGCAGAGCAACAGAACATCCCAGTAGCGTAAGTCCCATGGCAAGTTCGCAAAATCCCGCGCCCAATGAAGCCGCTCCTGCCGAGCCGCGCCCCGAACCGCGCCCGGACCTGCGGGTTGTTCCCCCGCCGCGTCCGGCTGATCAAGCGGCCGGCGCGCGCCCAGCTCCCAAACCCAAGGCGCCGGCTCGTCACAAAGCGGACACGCGCGATGAGTGGGCCCGAGTGCGCGGCCTGGCGATGAAGCAACTCGACCGCTGCGTTTCTCTCGAGCCGAAAGTGCTGCGAGGCGACGATGCCGACGCGGTTCACGATTTGCGCGTGGCCACGCGGCGGCTGCAGCAGCTGCTGGACCTGATGTTTGCCGCGCCGCGGAGCGGCGAAATCCGCAAACTGCTCAAGAGGCTGAAGCGCTGCCGCAGCGCGCTTTCCGAAGTGCGCAACTGCGACGTGCTGCTGGCGCGGGTTGACACCTCGCTCGCGCGCAAAAGGACGTCGCGGCGCGAGGCGCGCGGCGCCATCCGCGAGTATCTGGCGGCGCGGCGGGCCGCCAACCTCGACAAGGCCTTGCGCAAACTGACCGCCGCCAATCTTTCTGAAGTTTACGTGCGGCTGAAGGACTGCCTGCTGAAGCACGGCGAAGCGGTCGAGGCCGGAGCGAACAGCCCGGGGCCTTCCGGCCAGGAAGCCCGGGCGGTCGAGCGCTTCCATTCAACCGCCGCACAAAACCTGAAGAGCGTTTGGGCGAACTTTGAAAATCAGGTCTTGCGCTCGCGGCGCCGGCCCGAGGCCGCCGCGCTGCACCGGGTGCGGATTGCGGCCAAGCGCGTGCGCTACCTGGTGGAAGTCTTTCACGCTTTCGAGGTCGAGGGTAGTGCGGAAGTTCTGGTGTGGCTGCGCGGCCTGCAGAAGCACCTGGGAAACTGGCACGATCTGTTGGTGTTTGAAGAAACCGTGATCGACATGATCGCCGACCCGGACTTTCTGCGGGATCACCTGGAATTAGCGATGGATATTGAAAAGCTGATCCTCAAGAACCGGAAGCTGAAGACCCGGCTTGAAGCGAAATACCTGGAAGCGGTCGGGCATCGGGCGGATCTGCTGCGCGCCCGGGACTGGACCAAAAAGATCGTTGCCGTGCCCGCCGCCGCGTTTACCCATTCCTGAAAGGCGTTTTCAGCTCCGCGCGCCGTCATTCGCGGCACGCTGATTGGCCGGGGACGCCGGCAACCCGGGCCGCGCATCGGCCTCCAGCACGCGCGTGATGCCCGCCCGCAGCGAATCAAAAACCGTCTCAATACTCTGGCTGGCGTCAATCACCTCAAACTGATACTCCTCCGCCAGCTTTTCGAACTGCGCCAGAATCGACGTCTGGTACTTGCGGAAACTGTCATACATGTCTTCGCTGGCATGCAGGTCCATGCCGGATTCCCAATAATCAAACCCCGTGGAATACACCACGCGCGGGATGAGGTCCTCCACGCCGATGCGGAGATAGAAGACGGCGTCCGGGACCAGAGCGAACTTGTAAACGTTGTGAATCCAGGCAGGATCGATTCCGCGCACCACCGCCCGGGCCATCAGCGAGAAGATGTAACGGTCGGTCAGCACCACAAATCCCGCCCGCAGCGCCGGAATGATTTCGTTCTCCAGGCGGTCGGCAAAGTCGGTGGCATAGAACAGGTTCAGCGTAACGCGCCCCAGCGTGTGGCCCCGCTTGGCCTGCTTGATGCCGCGCGAAGCGAGCTTGGAGCGCGAGATGCCGGTATCGGCAACCGCGTGGCCTCCCTGCTCAAGCCACGGCTTCAGCAGCCTCATCTGCGTGGAGCGGCCCACGCCGTCCGTTCCTTCGACAACAATCAGCTTGCCGGGAAGATTGTCCAACCGCATTTCCGGCAGAACCACGCCGTAGGTTTCTCTCACGGAGCTACCCTCAGTCGCTTGGCCTGGGCCAGTTTGGTTTTCACCAGTTGCCGCATCTGGGCCTGTTGCTCCTCGATCGGCCGGGTGGCATCCACTACGGTCAGGTCAAACTCTGGAATCATCTTTTCGTATTCCTCCAGGATGTGCCCCTGGAAGATTTCAAAGCTCTCGTTGGGATCGCTGCTCAACTCAAGATCCATCCCCGCTTCATAGAACTTGAAACCGCTGCGCCCGCTAATCAGGCGGTTCATGGCCACGTCCAGGGGAACGCGGAAATAGCAAGCCGCCGTGGGCTTGACAGCAAAAGCGTAGAGCTCTCTTACCCAGGCCGGGTCCATGCCGCGCACCACGTCGCGGGCGAAAGCGGTGTAAATGTAGCGGTCGCACAGCACCACGGCGCCGGCTTTCATCAGGGGAATGATGTTGTGCTCCATCCGGTCTGCGAAGTCGGTGGAGTGGATCAGGCAGAAGGTGGCCGGCGTGAGCATTTTCTTTTTCTTGCCCCGCCGGGTTGTTTCCCTCACCAGCGGAGAAGAGTTCCATTCGCTGAAAACGGTTCCGTAACCTTCGGCCCGCAGCCATTGATGGAGGAGGCTCAGTTGCGTTGACTTGCCGGAGCCATCGATTCCCTCAACGACAAAAAGTTTCCCTGGATAACGATGCTCACCATAGCGCTTCACGGGAGAACCTCTTGAACTTAAAGAAGATATGCGGTCAAAGTTTACTATAACATACTGAGCGCCGGGCTTAAAACCCCGGGCCGGACGGGGTCCGGGCCATAAGACCTTTGGCGTCCATGGTGCGGCCGGGCATCCGCCCGGCGGGACCAGACCATCCCAAACCTGTCTCAGGTTTTCGGCGGCCTGGTTGGCGTTCGGGCGGGCTCTAATCGTAAACTGGAAGTTCGCGGATTCCTGATCGCGACACGCCGTTTGAAGGAGGTGATCATTGATGACACAATTCCTGACCAATTGGCAAGCCTGGGCGATTTCCTGCGGAATTCTGCTGGCCGCCATTATCGTTGCCCGGATCGCCCACCGGATCCTGTTTTCAGCCGGGCGGCGGCTCGCCGAGCGGACGGGCAGCGCGATTGACAACTCGATGGTTCGGCACGGGCACAAGCCCGCCAAGCTGATTCTGCCGCTGCTGGCGCTGTTTATCGTGCTGCCGGCCACGCCCCTGCCGCCCGCGGCGCTGGGGCCGGTCCGGCACCTTCTGGGCCTGGGATTGATTGCCGCCGTGGCCTGGCTGTTGATTGTCCTGATCGACGTCTTTGAGGATGCCGCTTCGGAAAAATACAAGATCGGCGTTCGCGACGATCTGCGCGCGCGCAAGATCCAGACCCAGATTCACGTCCTTCGCCGCACCGCCATCGTGGTGGTCAGCATCGTGGCCTTTTCCGTAATGCTGATGACGTTTCCGAGCATCCGGCAGTTCGGCGTCAGCCTGTTCGCCTCCGCCGGGGTGGCCGGACTGGTGATCGGCATGGCGGCGCGGCCCACGCTTTCCAGCCTGCTGGCGGGGCTGCAGATCGCGCTCACCGAACCGATTCGCCTGGAAGACGTGGTGATCGTGGAAGGCGAGTGGGGATGGATCGAGGAAATCGCCACCACCTATGTGGTGGTTCGCATCTGGGATTTGCGCCGGCTGGTGGTCCCGCTCTCCTACTTTATCGAGCATCCCTTCCAGAACTGGACGCGGGTGACGGCGGACCTTTTGGGAACGGTTTTTGTTTACACCGACTACACGGTTCCGGTGGAAGAAGTTCGCCAGGAATTGCAGCGGATCTTAAAAACCACCGACCTGTGGGACGGGAAAGTCTGCGGCCTGCAGGTCACCAACACCAGCGAGCATACGATGGAGCTTCGGGCGCTGATGAGCGCCGCAGACTCTCCTAAAGCGTGGGATTTGCGGTGCTACGTTCGGGAAAAGCTGGTCACTTTCCTGCAGCAGAAATATCCTCAAAGCCTGCCCAAAACCCGCGTGGAGATGGAAAGCGAAAATCCAACCCCGGCTCTGGGGCCTTCGGCGCCCGCACCCGCTACCTAGCTGCCGGCTGCGAATGCTCTGTGGCGTCACTGGAAAGCGTGCTGAAGCGTGGTGATGATGGAGGAGGTTTCCGAGGGCATCAGCGAGGCGGCAACAAAATTATACGTTTTGCCGGATTTCAGAATGATGTGGAACGTGTCCGTGTTGATGCCGAAAATAATGTTGGGCGCAACTTCCTTAACGTCTCCGGGCCCCGCGGTAAAAACGTCTTTCCCGCCTTCCTGGTAAGTCAGTTTCCCGCCCGCGAGCGTCAGCACGCCTTTCGGCTTACTGGGGTTGCGAAGAACGCTCATCGCATCTCCAAGGTCAATCACCTTAAAGGTCTTGGTCACGGCGCTTGCCGCCGTTGCGGTGGTCCCTTTCCCCGACGCACCGGCGGCCGCCGTAAGGGTGAAGCCGGCCTCGACTTCGCTTTCGTCAGGGTTCACAACAAACAAGCCGGTTTTTCCTGTCGCAGCGTCTGAGGCCACTTCAATTTGCGCCACCAGCTGGGTGGATTTCTTAAACTCCGTGCTCAAAACACGAATCCCGGGATTTGAAAAGGCTACTTTGGCGCCCTTCGCAAAGCGCTTGCCCGTCACCTTGATGCTCGCCTTGCTGCCGGGCGCCGCGTGGTCCGGTTCGATGGATGAAACCTCGGGCGCCTTGGGCCCGGACGTAACAGGCTCTGCTTTTGCCGCAGGCGCAGGGGGCGTTGGGCCGGAAGCAGCGGCGGGAGACTCAGCCGCGGCCGGCTGGCCGGCAGCAGATGCAGGCTGCCGAGAGGTTGGCGAGTTTGAGACAATGGCAAAAGCGGACTGCCCCACCGTGCCCGAGGGATTGGCCACGTAAAGGCGAACGGATTCCGGCCGGGCTTTGGCGCCAATCTCCACATCCGCCTCCATTCGGGTGCTGCTGATCCGCCGCGATGACATGACGTGGATCGTGGGGTCGGAAAACGAAACGTAAGCTCCCTCGGCGAATTGCCCCCCGCTAATGATCAGGATCAACCGGCTGCCCGGCGCGGCCTCGGCGGGCTGCACCGTCGTGATGCTCGGCGTCGCAGTGGCGCTAACCGTGCTCTGGGGTGCGGCCGCAAGCAGCGTCGCCGACATACCAGCAAGCAAACTTATCAACAAGACGCAAACCCTCCATGGGCGCGGAAAAACCACAGCGGACTTTTGGCACGGTCTTGCTTGCGGAGGCGGGATTCGAAATCGCATCGGCCTGATACCAGCGCAGGAAATACCTTCGAAATGGCGGCTGCAAGGGACATTATACAACAGCGGCATGGGGGAACGCCCCACAGCCCGGCGATAGTTCAGCGGGCAAAAGCCCTCCCGTTCATTGTATAATCAGCCAGATTCCCAGGGGCAATCCAACGGCAAGGAGGCGCGCCATGCGCTATTGGTTTGTGTGTCTCTGTCTTTTTGCGCTGCCCATTCCCGCGGCCGCGGGAGCCATCAAAACAGAAACCGTGCATCTCAAAAGCGGGTCTGAAACCGTAGCGGGATACCTGGCGCGGCCAACCTCGCCGGGCCGCCATCCGGCGCTGGTGGTGATTCAGGAATGGTGGGGATTGAACGATTGGGTCAAGCAACAGGCGCGGGAGTTTGCCCGGCACGGCTATGTGGCGCTGGCGCCGGACCTTTACCACGGCCAGGTTGCCACGAGTCCCGAGCGGGCGCGCGCGCTGATGCAGGCCATGCCTCAGGATCGCGCCGTTCGCGACCTCGAAGCCGCTTTCGACTTTCTCGCCGCACGCTCTGACGTCAACAACAAAAAGATCGGCTCCATCGGATGGTGCATGGGCGGCGGGCTATCTCTGCAACTGGCAATTCACGAGCCGAGGCTGGCGGCCTGCGTGGTGAACTACGGCAGGCTCGTGACCGATCCTGAATCCATCGAGAAAATCCACGCGCCCGTGCTGGGAAACTTCGGTGCGGACGACCGCGGCATTCCGCCCTCGGCCGTGCAGGACTTTGAACAGGCGATGAAGGCCGCCAGCAAGCCTTTCGACGCCAGGATTTACGATGGCGCCGGCCACGCGTTTGAGAATCCCGGCAACAAAGCCGGCTATCGGCCGCAGGCCGCTCGCGCGGCAAGGGCTCGAACGCTGGCGTTTTTTGCAAGGACTTTGAAATAACGGGAAGAAGCGATCCGGTTGGGCGGAAAGGTCGCCTGCTCGCACAACATAGGGGGACGGCGCAGTTCTGCGGTTTTAGACTTTTCGCAGCAGCAGCGCCTTCTTGACTTCTCCGATGGCGCGGGTCACGTTGATCCCGCGCGGGCAGGCTTCAACGCAATTGAAAATCGTCCGGCAGCGCCACACGCCGTCGCTCGAATTCAAGAGGCTCAAGCGTTCCTCTTCGCCCTCGTCGCGGCTGTCAAACACAAAGCGATGGGCGTTCACAATGGCCGCCGGTCCCACATAGTCGGGGTTGGCCCAAAACGACGGGCAGGACGTGGTGCAGGCACCGCACAGAATGCACTTGGTGGTGTCATCGTATTTCTGCCGTTGCTCGACCGACTGCAGCCGCTCTTTTTCCGGCGGCTCAGAATGGTTGATGAAGTACGGCTTCATGCGGCGGTACTTGTCAAAGAACGCTTCCATATCCACCAGCAGGTCTTTGATGACCCGGAAACCGCGCATGGGCTCAACCGTAATCTTGTTTCCCAGATTCTTCAGCAGCAGCTTGCACGCCAGGCCGTTCCGCCCGTTGATCAGCATGGCGTCTGACCCGCAGACTCCGTGCGCGCAGGACCGGCGGTAGGTCAGCGTCCCGTCCACGTACCATTTGACGTGGTTCAACGCATCGAGCAGCCGGTCGGTGGGCTCGGCTTCAAACTTATATTCACCCCACCACGGCTTCTGATCCTTTTCCGGATTAAAGCGGCGGATTTTCAGCGTGACCTGCATCGATCAGTACTTCCTTTCCTTGGGCTCGAACTTGGTGATCGTGACCGGCTTGTACTTGAATTCGATTCCCTTCGGGCCCTGGTAAGCCAGGGTGTGCTTCAGCCAGTTGGGATCGTCGCGCTTGGGGAAGTCTTCGCGGAAGTGCGCTCCGCGGCTCTCCTGGCGGGCCAGGGCGCTTTCCACCAGAACCTCCGCAACGTCGAGCAACGAGCCAAGCTCCAGGACTTCCAGGATCTCCGTATTGTATTTTACCCCGCTGTCTTCCAGCTTCACATGCTTGTAGCGTTCCCGCAATTCCCGCATCTTGTCGCGCATGGCGCTCAAGGTGGAGGCGTCGCGGAACACGGAAGCCTTCTCCATCATTTCGTCCTGGAGCGTGTCCCGGATGTCGGCGGCCCTTTCTTTTCCGTTGCCGCTCTTCAAGCCTTCCACCAGGGCCCGGCCGCGCTCTTCCGCGTTCGGCCCCAGCGGCGCCAGGTCATTCTGCTTGATAAAGTCTGCGGCATGCCGCCCGGCGCGGCGGCCGAACACCAGAATATCCACCAGCGAATTAGTTCCCAGCCGGTTGCCGCCATGGACGGAAACGCAAGCCGTTTCCCCGGCGGCGTAAAGCCCCGGCAGCGGAGTCTTGTTTTCGTCCACCACCACGCGGCCGTCATTATCGGTCGGAATGCCGCCCATGGCGTAGTGCGCCGTCGGCTGCACGGGCACCAGTTCCTTGGCGGGCTCAATGCCCAGATAGGTCCGGACAAACTCGGTGATGTCGGGCAGCTTGCGGTCCAGCACCTCGCGGCCCAGGTGGGTGAAGTCCAGGTGAACGTAGTTCTTGCCGTTGATGCCGCGCCCGTCCCGAATTTCACGGTAGATGGCGCGCGAAACCATGTCGCGCGGCGCAAGGTCCAGCAAGGTGGCGGCATAGCGTTCCATGAAGCGCTCGCCGTCCTTGTTGCGGAGAATCGCGCCCTCGCCCCGGGCCGCCTCGCTGAGCAAAATCCCCATCTTGTAAATACCGGTGGGGTGGAACTGGAAAAACTCCATATCCTGAAGCGGAACTCCCCGGCGCAGGACCACCGACATTCCGTCGCCGGTAAGCGCGTGCGCGTTGGAGGTGATGCGGAAGACCCTCCCGAATCCGCCCGTCGCAAAAACCACGGCCTTGGCGTGGAAGGTGTGAATCTCTCCCGTCTCCAGGCAGATGGCCACCACGCCTGCGCAGCGGCCCTCCTCAATCAGCAGGTCAATCACGTGATATTCGTTGTAAAAATGAACGTCGTTCTTGACGCACTGCTGGTACATCGTCTGGAGAATCATGTGGCCGGTGCGGTCGGCCGCGTAGCAGGAGCGCCGCACGGGCGCCTTGCCGAACTCGCGCGTGTGGCCGCCAAAGGGGCGCTGGGCGATCTTGCCTTCCGGCGTCCGGCTGAAGGGCAGACCCCAGTGCTCCAGGTCGTAAACCGTCTCAATCGCTTCGCGGCACAGGATTTCAACCGAGTCCTGATCGGCCAGGTAGTCGCTGCCCTTGACCGTGTCGAACATGTGCCATTCCCAGTGGT
>CAYWMN010000143.1:0-9291 GCA_964459065.1 uncultured Acidobacteriota bacterium
TTTTTAAATTCGGCGAGCAGACTGAGGAGCAATTTGACAAGAGCAATCCCGGACCCTTTGGCGGGACGGGCGATCTGTTTCTGCAGGCCACCGATTCAGGACCCCTGGCGCCTGCCTCCATCACCGGCGCCACCCGCAGCCAATACGAGATGTTTGTTCAGCAATATATTCTGCCGGCGCTCAAAAAGAAACAATAGCTCTTCGGGCGGCGCGGCGGGCGGAAGCTCTGATTGAGGGCGGCCCGGGCTTGCGCGCTTCAGTAGGCCTGCGCCCAGAGATGCTGAAACTCCTGCTCGTAGCGTTCGGCAATTTCCGGATCCGAAATAAAAACCACGTTCTCGTAATTGTAGTCGTTGGCGCTGATGGTCCAGTTGTAGCTGCCGGTGACCACGCGGCGGCCGTCAAAGACGGCGAACTTGTCGTGCATCAGGGAGCGCCGGCCGCGGAATCCCAGGCTGAGGCGCACGGGAATGCCCATCTTGCGGAGATAAGGAATTTCAGAGTGTTCGTACCGGGACTGGCCCTCGTCGCCGACCACCCGGACGCGCACGCCGCGCCGGTAGGCGGAGGCAAGAGCCGCGGCAAGATCCGGCTGGGTGAAGCTGTAAACGGCGACGTCCAGCGAACTTCGGGTGTGGTTGATCGAGGCAATCAGCCGGCCGGCGATGCTGTTGCGGTCGGAAAAGTAAGGGCCGTCGACGCGAAGCGAACCGGAAACCACGGCCGGATCGGGCGAACGGGTCGTGTGGCTCCTGAGGATTCCCCCCGGCGAATAAAGCCAGTAGGCAAGCGCTACGGCGAGCGCGGCAACAACCAGAGTGGAACGCCCCGGTGATTTTGGAAACGGTGGCCGCATGGTCAGGGTCAGCTGCTCTTTCACCGGCTGAGTTGCCGGCTCCGAAAGATCATACACCAGAGAGAATTGAGGTCAATAGCTTTCGGCGCGCGGCGAACCGAGGCTCGCCGCGGGTGCCAGCGAGCGTTGCGTTTTAATGCCTGGCGTTTTTTACTTCTCGGCTGGCCAGCCAGCCCACTGAGAACGTGACCAGCGTTCCGATCACCACGTACCAGGTCCAGGCGATATCGACCATGCCCAGCGCTTTCCCGATCACAATGAGAAGCAGTGTTGCGAGGCCCAGCACGGCTCCGGTGAGCGTGCCGCGGGCGTTGGCGCGCCGGGTGAGCGTGCCCAGCAGGAAGATCCCGAGCATGGCGCCGTAAGGAACTGAAGCGATGGTGAGCGCCAGCTCCAGGACGCTTTCATGCAGGTGCTGGGCGACCAGCGCGATCAGAATCAGCACACCGCCCCAGAAAAGCGTGAGGGCGCGGGAGGCCCGAAGGTAGTGCTTCTGGTCCGCGTGGGGTTTGAAAAAAGGCCGGTAGAAATCTATCACGGAACTGGACGCCAGCGAGTTGAACGCCGCGCTCAGGTTGGCCATGGCGGCCGCCAGGATGGCTGCCACGAGCAGTCCCGCAAGCCCTTCCGGCAATTGCGTGACGACGAACAGAGGATAGATTTTGTCGGGACGGCTGAAGGGATGGGCGGGCGGATGGAAATGGTAATAAGCAAACAGCACCACGCCCATCACCAGGAAAAGCGCGAACTGGAACAGAATCACCAGGCCGCTTGCCAGCAGCGCCGCCTGGCTCTGGCGCTTGTTTCGGGCGGCCAGCAGCCGCTGCACGATTAGCTGGTCGGTTCCATGGCTGGCACTGCACAGGAAAGTGCCGCCGATGAGCCCGGACCAGAACAGGTAGGGCTGGTGCCAGTTGAAATGGAAATTGAAGACCGCGAACTTGCCGCCGGAGACGCGCGCCAGATGGGCGATCTCGGCCCAGCCGCCCGGAACGCCGTGAACCGCGATGAACAGGGCGATGACGGTTCCGGCCAGATAGATGGTGAGCTGCGTGACGTCGGTCCAGATGACGGCCGTGAGCCCGCCTTCAAAGGTGTAGAAAAGCGTGAGCGCCGTGATGATCAGAACCGCGGGCAGGACTCCGGTGCGGAAGATGACTTCAATGACGATGGAGATGGCAAAGACTCGAACGCCTTCGGCCAGAGCGCGGCTGCCCAGAAACAGTCCGGCGGTGAACACCTTGAGCGTGCGGCCAAAGCGCCGCTCGATCAGCTGGTAGGCGGTGAAAAGTTCGCCGGCGAAATATTTGGGAATCAGGACAAAGCTGACCACCACCCGCGCCACCAGATAGCCGAGGACGAGCTGAAGGAATGCCATGTTGCTGCCATAGGCGATTCCGGGCGTGCTGATGATGGTGAGGATGCTGGTCTCGGCCGAAACCACCGACAGCGCAATGGCCCACCAGGGAAGCTGCCGCCCTCCCAGGAAGTAATCGCCGAGGGTGCGCTGGCGTTTGCCGAAACGCGCTCCCAGCAGCGTCACCGCCGCCAGATAGAAAACCACCACCGCGAGATCAAGCCAACTGAATGCCACACTGCCCTCGTCAATCGGTCAAAGCTGCAGGAATTCTTCCACCGGCGCGAATTCAAATCCCTCCCGGCGCGCCTCGTCGATCAGCGCGGGCAGGGCCTCGACGGTGGCCGAAAAGGTTGCGGCCGGAAGTTCGCAGCCATCAGCCGGCCGGTCTTTATTCAACAGCCGGCGCAGATAGCCGCCGGGCGCCTGCCGGCCGTCGTGAAGAAGGATCACGGCTCCGGGCTGTAGGCCCACGCGCACGCGCGCCAGAATGCTTTCGGCGTCGAGCCGCCAATCCTGGGGATCGAGCGACCATTGGATCAGCTCCATTTTCCGTTCGCGAAGCACCGGATAAAGCCCGAACCAGCGGGCGCCGTAAGGCGGACGAAAAAGCTTAGGAACAACGCCCGCGGCCTGCCGGATCGCCGCCTGGGTCTTGTCAATTTCTTCCGCGATTTTGCGGCGACCCAGGAAGTAGAGGTAGGGGTGGGACCACGTGTGATTGCCGAGCGTGTGGCCTTCGGAATGGATGCGGCGGACGATTTCAGGATATCGCTCGGCGTTGCGGCCGCAGACAAAAAACGTGGCGCGGACGCCGCGGCTCTTGAGAATGTCGAGAATCTGCCCGGTCCATGGCGCGAGGGGGCCGTCGTCAAAAGTGAGCGCGATGCGCCGGCCGGTTGCCGGACCGCGCACCAGCGCCGGCCCCAGAATTTGCGAGGTCGGCCAACTGCACGCGTACCACAGCCCGATGCCCGCCAGGTCAAGGGCAAGCGCCGCGATCAGAAGCAACTCAAAAGTTCGCCAGGTCATATCAACCGAGACGGGCGGGGAAAATTATCTCCATCAACCCTGCCGGATGGTGCGTCACGCCGCCTTGCGCGCGTAAATCCAGGTGTTTTGCGTCCAGCGATGGCAGATGCGGGCGATCTCCAGCCCGGACTCTCTGCACGCATTGCGAAGGGGACCAAGGCGGACCGGACAAGCCTCCAGCGCATGCCGCCGGTGCAACCGGATCCACGGAACGTGAAAGCGGCTGGAGACCAGCAGCGTGGCGTTCCACGATCCCATTGAAATATGCGGCTGGTTCATCACCTGGATAGCCAACCATCCGCCCGGCCGGAGAACGCGCGCCGCGTCCCGCACATAGGCGGAGGCGTCTTTCGCCTCCGGGATGCACTGAAATACGCCGTGGGAAAAAACGAAGTCCACCGAGGCGCCGGCAACTGCCCGCAAGTTTTTCCCGTCGTTGCAAAGCCAGAGCACATTCGGGTAAGGGACCCTCTGTTTTCCGATCCGGAGCATTTCCCGCGAGGCGTCGACCGCCACGACCGCGCGGAAATCCCGGCTGAAAAACTCCGACACTCGGCCCACGCCGGCGCCGATCTCCAGCGCGACCAACTCCTTGGGATCAATCCCCTGGGAGGACAAAAATGACTGGGCGTACTTCTTGTAGTCTCGCTCGCCGGAAGCCCGGAAAGCTTCTTCCGAGGCGGACGCCTCGGCCCAGACCGACCAGCGGTAGTTGCCGTGGGCGCGCTGGTCCCATTGTTTGCCGGCGTCGCTGCAGTTTTTAACGGGCGCGTTGGACATGAATCAATGCACGGTTGAAACTCAGGAATCTTGAACGCCTTCAAATATTGCCGCGGGAGGGGCGCCCAGATCAAGCCTCCGTTTGTCCTGAAGGTTTTTCCTGATCAAACGCTTTCCCAGCTTCAGCAGCTTCAGCGCGGAAGTCGATCCCAGATAAGTGGATAGATACGCGGCTCTCAGGATGGCGTCGCCCGGAAGGACTTCGAGCGTTTCGGAAAGCAACTCCCGGCCTCTCGCCGGCGAACAGACTCCCAGCAGCCGCAAGACGTAGCTGCGAGTGAACTGCCGGGCATAGCGCTCAAATTCCGGGCCCAGGCGGCTGCCCTTGATCTTTTCCGCGTAGACGCCGAGCCACGGCTCAAGGTACGCGATGGGGTCGGTCGTCAGGTTCGATCCGTGAACCCGGTGCAGAAAGAGTTTGCGGTCGACGCGAAGGCAGCGGGCTCCGGCAATCACGGCCCGAACCACCCAGTCCGTGTCATCGCACAGGCCGAAGCCATAGCGCACGTCAAATGGCCCGACACGCTCGTAGAGAGATTTTGAAAAGACCATGCCGGTGGGACAGAAGTGGATGCAGAGCAGAAAGAGTTCCCGCAGGGAAGTGACTTCGCCCGCAGGGGGCGGCAGATTGGGGAGCGCCGGGTACATCACTTTGCCCGTGGACTGCACGTGGAGTCCGTCGCAAAAAAACACTTCGGCCTGAGGATGCGCTTCAAAACTCTTCCGCACAACTTCCAGGTAATCCGGAGACCACATGTCGTCGGAGTCGAGCGAGGCGATGTGGGTTCCCGTAGCCTCCTGGACGGCAACCCTTCTTGAATCGGCGGGGCCGGTGTGCGCCTTTTTCAGATAAACGCAGTTGCGAAGCTGAGAGGAAAAACTGCGCACCACTTCTTCCGTGTTGTCGGTTGAGCCGTCATCAACCACCAGCAACTCGAAGTCCTTGAACCTCTGCTCCACCAGCGTCCGCAGCGTGGCGGCGAGCAGATGTCCGTAATTGTACGTCGGCATGATGACGGTGATTTTCATGGCAGACTTTTGATCGCTTGCGGTTTGCCTCGGCGTCAAGGTTTAATGCTGGGAGTCCGCGGCAGTATATCACGGGCGGCTGCATCGCCGACAGGCGGCTGGTGGCCCTCTGCCGGGCTTGACGGCGCTTTTGGCTCTTCGCCCCATCCCGGGTGCAGGCCCCATTGGATCAGGCGTTCCACGCCGTGCTGGCGGAGGTCGCGTCCGGTTGCAAGCTTCAGCGCCAGCCACCCGAGGTTGTCAATTTCGCAGACGTTCGTTCTTTTCAGCGCCAGCGGATCTTCAAAGCGGTTCATGCCGTCTTCGGTGGTCATGCCCACTTGATAACCGGCCCTGGCCGCCGCCGCCCGAACGCGGCCGTCCACGCCGCCCCAGGGGTAAGCGATGGATCTGACTTCCACACCCAGAAGGTCTTCCAGTTTTCGCCTGGAGTCACCGAGTTCGCGATCGAGCTCCCGGTCTGAAAGACGGGTGAGCATGGGATGCGTCAGCGTGTGCGAGCCGAACCGGACACCCTGCCGCTGCAATTCGCGAATCTGGCTGAGCGCCAGAAGCGACCGCCTGGGACCGCCCCCGGACTGATCCCACAGGTTGGTCTGGCCGATGCGGTCTACCACCACAAACACGGTGGCGCCCAGGCCGTGGCGCTGAAGCACCGGGAAGGCTTCCGTATAGAAATCGTCGTAGGCGTCGTCGAAAGTGAGGACCACGCTCCGGGGGCGGGCTTTCGCCTCGAGCCACTCCTCGGCGAGCACCGAGCGGTACCCGGCGAGCTTGATGGCCCGGATGAAGCGGCCAAATTTCGCGGGCGAAAGATAATATGCCCACAGATTCTTGCCGGCCGGAGCCGTGATGCTGTGAAACATCAGGACCGGGACCGGAGGGCCCGCCACGTCGCGCAGCGAGTGGAGGGTTTCGCCTTCGGCGCGCACGCCCCGCCAGTAGTCGCCCACGCTCGATTTGGACCAGAGGCTGAAGGCGAGGCGCGAGCCCGTCGCGTCGGTCGCCGCCCGGCTCACGCTCGCGGCCAGCTGAAAAAGCCGCGGCAGACGCCAGGCCATCCGATGCGCCAGCCTGCGCCCCCAGCTGCCGCTGTGCATTTGGGCGAGCAAGGGGATTCTTCCGTTCCACTGCTGCTTTTTCCGCCTCCGGTAAAGATCCTTTGGACCTGACAGGCGGGTAATCCTGCCCGCGTAATCGACGATGTCCTTGGTGTCATGATGAATCACCACGGCTTCGGGAGCGGGAATGAACCGGAAGCCCCGGCTGTACAGGCGGGCACCGAGATCGGTGTCTTCGTCAACATAATGCAGGGTTGGGTCATACCCGCCCGCGGCCAGAAAAGCGCTGCGGGGAAGTGAAGCGTTCAGCCCGCAGGCCGCCATCCTTCCGAATTCCAGGCGCAGGCCGCTTGCAGCAACCTCGTATTGTTCAAGGTCGCGGTCGCGCTCCTCGCGCATCAGGCGCTCAGTGTGGGACCGGGGCGGTTGGCAATACTGGTGGCGGATTCTTCCCAGCACCACAACACCGGCTCCGGCCGGGAATGAGCGGCGGCAGCGCAGATGCTGCTCCACGCAGTCGGGAGCCGGAACGGTGTCGTCGTCGAGGAAAAGGAGAATGTCCGAACGGGCGGCCTCGGCGCCGGTGTTCCGCGCCCAGGCCTGGCCCTGGTTCCGAGGATTGAAGATCCACTGCAGGGGGTAGGGCGCCTTATAGGTTTCAGCCAGGAAACTGGTTTTCGGGTCGGGGCCGTCGGAGACAACGACAACTTCAAACCCGGAGGTGGTCTGGCGGGCGAGCCCGTCGAGCGTTTCGGCCAGGGCAGCCGCTCTCTGGTATGTCGGGATGATGACGCTGCATTCTACCGGCACTGAGCCCCCGCGAACTTTTGATCAATCGCCCACTCGAACCGGGCCCCACGGTTGATGGATCGGCACTGCATCGATTACCGCCAGCAATTCATGGTGTATTGAAATCCGTTCACGCCGGAACCCGGCTGGACGTCCGCGCGACGATCGATGCTGGTGCATTTGTGCCCGCTGAGCGTCACGAAATTCTGTCCGGGGATCAAGTTGATCGTTGCGGCGCCGTCTTTTGCGGTTTCAGTTTTAAAATCGGCGACGGAGGTTCCGGTGGACCAGACAACGACCAGTTTGATTCCGGCGAGAGGTTTTCCGTTACTGTCAACCGCCCGGAAAAGTACCGGCTTGTGCAGAAGCCGGTGGGTATCATTGCTTTTATCGGGAAGCATCATCAGCTTCGTGTTTGCCTGGGGCGAACCGCTGCTGAGCTTGAATCGCCGGTACACCGTGGTGTCCTGGCTCGCACCGATTTGGCGGACCGTAAGCCAGTAATTTCCCCAGGCGAGATGCGGGAAGATGAATTTTCCCTGGAGGTCCGTGCGGACCTGGTTGATGGGGTTTTCTTCGCTGTCGCTGAGCGTCGAGAGGATGCCGGCCAGCGACTCCCCACCCGATCCAAACACCGTTCCCTCCACCCGTCCGCGGCCCGAGGGCGGCTCTAAATCCAGCGTGACGCTGTTGCTTTTCACCTGCTGGTGCCACAGATTGACGCCGAGCTCGCGCACCACCTCGTCCTGGTTTGAGTAACGCGCCGAGTAGGTAACCGAAAATTGGTAGCGGCCCCAGAGCGGTTGCCGCTCCTTGCCGGTGTTGGCCTGCGCGGGTTTCCAGATAATTCCCACCCGTACGCCATACTGCCTTCCGGGCTGCAGGCGGACGAGTCCGGGATGAGGAAACGCCGGCGTCAGAATCACCGAACCATGGGCGGCTACCCCGGCGCCGCCGGGCGGCGGTTTAACGGGCGCCAGATGAACTTGCAGAGCGGAGCCGCCGGAAGTTGTGTTGGGGCCTGTGGCGTTGGCCGCCGCAGCTTCAAACCGATTCCGCGACTGCGCCATGGAGGCGTTCTTGATGGGTCGGTAAAGCCAGATCGTCCGCCGGCTGTTGTTCTGGAACAGGAGCGCCGCCTGCACGGCGTTCGGCGCCACCACGGTGGATGACTTCACGGAAAGCGACAGGCTTAATCCTTGCGCCCGGCCGGGGTGCGCGGAAAGCATCAGGACGCCGATGAACGCTGCCAGATATAAGACGCGGGACATCCTTGTATTCTATCCCGAAATAATCGCTGCCTGTGAAAACTCACAGCACCCTGAGAACCAGGCACTTCAAGTAGTGCGTCTCGGGGACGGTCAGCAGAATGGGATGGTCACGCGACTGGGTGCGGCGCTCAACCACGTTGACGGTCCGATGCGCATCGAGGGTGGCGCTGGCGATCACTCCCAGAAAATCCGCTTCGCTCACGTGATAAGAGCAACTGCAGGTGATGAGGTATCCTCCGGGGCGCAGGATTTTGAGCGCGCGCAGGTTCAGTTCCTTGTAGCCGCGCAGGGCTGAGTCCAGGTTCGAGCGTTGCCGCGCAAAGGCGGGGGGATCGAGCACGATCAGATCAAACATCTCGCGGGCGTGGTCGGCGGCCTTCAGATAATCAAAGCAGTTGGCCTGCTTCCATTCGATGTTGTCGAGCCCATTGAGTTCGCTGTTGCGCCGGGCTTTCTGCAGAGCTTCTTCGGAAGAATCGATTCCCACCACGGTCTCGCACCGGGGCGCCACATTCACCGCGAAGCCGCCGCTGTAGGTGAAGCAATCGAGCGCCCGCCCGCGGGCGTAAGAGCGCGCGGCCAGCTGGTTTTCACGCTGGTCGAGAAAGCCGCCGGTCTTCTGGCCTTCCAGCAGGTTGAATGCGAATTGCATTCCGTTGATGCGGACAACGGTTTCGGGGGCGGGGGCGCCCTCGATCACGCCCTTGGTCTGTTCCAGGCCTTCGAGCGAACGGACGGCCACGTCATTGCGCTCGATGATCGCGGCGGGTGAGAAGTGTTCCTTGAGAATGTCCACAATCGTGGGCTTCAGCACTTCCATGCCCTGGCTGAGAGTTTGAATGACGTAGGATTCTCCGTAGCGGTCAACAATCAGGGAGGGAAGCAGGTCGCCCTCGGCCGCCACCACGCGGTAAGCTTCCGAATCGTTCACCACCTGCTCGCGATAGGCCGCGGCGGACCTGATGCGTTCGGCCAGAAAGTCGCGGTCGAAGGGCCGCTTTTCCCTCGTGAGCAGCCGTAAGGCGATCTGGGATTGGCTGCTGTAAATCGCCTGGCCGAGAAAACTCTTCTTGCGGTTCCGAATGCTGACGACGGCTCCCGGCTCGGCGTCGGAGC
>CAYWMN010000144.1:0-9281 GCA_964459065.1 uncultured Acidobacteriota bacterium
TTCCGCACCGAAAAGAAGCCGCTGTCGGCGCTGACTTCGGTGGGCCGTTCGCCGCGTCTTCGCCAGTTGCCGGCGCAGTTCATCCCCGCTCGCCCTTCTTCCACGTAGTCGGCTTCGAAGCCCCTCAAATCCAACTCCTCCACCACCCGGTGCAGAAAGAAGCACAGGTGATTGTCGCCCAGCATCTCCTGCACACTCGGCGGTAGCAAATAGGCTTGCTCCGGATTGTAGGGAAGAAAACCCTCCTCACCCCGCATTATACGTGCCTGTCAACCCCCGGTTGTCACACAGACTCCAAGGGCGAGGGTTGGAATCATTATGGGGCTCCCGTACCCACGGCTTACGCCGTGGGCTAAGGTCTGTCGGCCCTCCGGGCCTGCGCCATTCCCAACTGCTCCGCGAATTAAAACCTCTCTGCCAGCCGGCCCGCCGGTCATTCTTCTCCTGGCGCTGACAGGACGGGCTTCGAGGTGGAGACGATTGCCTCTCGTCCTTAGCTTCCGTAGCCCCATGGCGGGTTCTTGAATCGACCTATCATCCATGCCAAGTCAGTTAACGGGTTTGATACCGTTGTGGGCCAGTTACTCCAGTACATGGGCTGGGTCAAGAAGCACAAGACCGCGAATGGGGAAAGCGTCCGGGGTATCATCATCACCGGGGCCTCCGATGAGCTGATCAAGTATGCGATGCGGATGAGTCAAGGAATCTCGTTTTACACATAAAGGTGAGTTTTGACCTCGTGGAGGAGGAGACGGCATAGAGCATTCTCAGTCGGCGACATAGTTCTTCAGGAAAGGACACCTACATGCGACCGCTATTTACGATTCACGCTGGAGAGTACCTGGTCGGCTCCGAAATCGAGCAACATTTTAAAAAGGAAAAGTTGAATGTCTGGATTCCATCAAGAGGTGCTGATATAGACCTGCTTGTCTCCGACCCCAAATGCGTCTACATAGGGCCTTAAGTCCGAGATCAAAAATTGGGGTCCAATCAAGGGTCCAATCAAAGCTAGAATTGGTGCCGCATCTAATTGAATTTACTAGCTTTGCTTCGCTGTTGACACGGTAGAGGTCAACGGTTCGAGTCCGCTCGGGCCTACCATTTGTTTTCTGGAAGCCGGCAAGCCCTCTCCTCATCTCCATTTCAATCTCAACCCGATGGCCGGCCCGATGCGGTGAGGGCTCCGAACGGGTAACGGGGCTTAGGTTCGTCAGGGAATTCTGGCTTGTTTGCCATGAACTCCCCTCCTGCACCAAGGCGTGCCTGAACTTTTCGGGTGCCTTCAGACGCCGGATGAAGGCTGCCGTTGAGGGTGAACGAGCAGCGGAGCATCAGGTGAACAGGAGCCGAAAGGACCAGCATTCTGCCCTTTGAAGACCGCCCATCCCTGAATTAGAGAACGGTTGCCTGTATGTTATAATCGCGGGTTCATAATAGACTTCGGGTTCCATCCCTTCTGGACAACCTATGGCTGCCGTCATATTGAGCGGAAAAGAGTTGGCCAGCCGCATCGAACGGCTTGCGGGTGAACACCTTTCGGTGCTCAAGCGCTCGCATGGCATCTCTCCGAAGCTTGGCGTCATCCATGCCGGAAGCGACGAAGCCTCACAGAAGTATGTCCAGCGCAAGCGGGAAAGATGCAATCGGCTCGGCATCGAATTCAGCCAGTTCAACCTGCCTGAGTCGGCCGATGCTGATTCCGTCTTGAAACTTGTCAAGCAACTGAGCGCTGACGACACCTTTCACGGAATCCTCGTCCAGCTTCCCCTGCCGGGGCATATTACCGAGATGGAAACCCGGGAGATTTTTGAATCGATCGATCCCCGTAAAGACGTCGACGGCGTGTCGAGCAAAGCAACAATCTACTACTACGACGCGCTCCCCAACTATCTTTTTCTCCCCTGCACGCCCCACGGGATCATGAACCTTCTGCAACATCATGGGATCCCCATGGGAGGGGCGCGGGTCGCGGTGCTCGGCAGGAACACCATCACCGGAAAGGCCATGCAGATCCTCATCGGAGGGCGATACGGCAATGCGACGCCCCTGTGGGTGCATCGGAAATCGTACTCCGGGCATTGGAAGCACACTCTTGCGGAGTACCTGCATGACGCCGACATCGTCATCTGTTTCGTCGGCGTAAGACCGCCCGGCCGCGACTATCTGATCACCGCGGAGATGGTCAAGGAAGGGTCCGTGATTATCGACGCGGGCCTGCGCTATGAGGGAAGGTCCGTCTTCGGGGACGTCGACTTCGAAAACGTCAAACAGAAGGCGGGCTACGTGACGCCGCCGATTGGCGGGGTGGGTCCCCTGACCGTGGCCTCGCTCATCAGAAACATGGACTTTGCCACTCACTACGCCGCCCACCGCGAACTGCCGCTGAGCGAACTCTACCGGGTCCGGCCCAGCTACGGCGCCCTGGACATTGCTCCAGCCTGAAGTCGCTTGCAAGCCCCACACTCGCTGACTTTCTCATGTGCATTGCCGGATGCAGGAAAAGGACCTGCCGCTCAAGACCGCTGAGCGGGGCGGTCCGGTGACGACGGGTTTTGCTGGGGCCAGGCGGACTGCGAGACAATTCTGTCGTGAGCCTTATCGGGGTAGATTGAAGTCCCGCAATTTGTACTCCGAGATGTCAATGTCTTCTTTGTTGGTCGAGTAAATGACCCACAAGGATCCACCGTGCTCGATTGCATGGGGATATTGGAAACTGCCTTTCCCTCCCTTGTATTTTCCCGGATAGCGCAGCTTGGGTGCGTCCTTGCGAAGTGCAAGCGGATGCACAAAACTCCACCCGTCCCGGCTGAAGGAGATCGCCAAAGGATCGCGGGCCTTCTGATTGGGATTGTTGATCAGGTAATACCAACCGTTTGAAAGCCTCCCTGAAAAGTTCTTGCTGGTCGCATCGGGATAATTGGTGCGGACGGGTGCCGACCAGGTCCTGCCGCCGTCATGGCTGATCGATTGGAACAGATCCTTGGAGTGTCGAGCGTCACGGAAGATCAGGTGGCCGGTCCCTTGAGGATCAATGTACCAACTGGGTTCACTCATGCGGTCGGCTGGAGCCTTGCCCGGCAGCCTGGTGACCGTCCAATGGGCGCCGGCAAGTGTGTCGGAGACGGCCGTGTGCATGACGGCATAGCTGTCCCGGCAGGTCATGAACAAATGACCCCCAAAACGACGAGGCGGGAAGTTGTTCATGCAGTTATCGAGGTAGGTTCCGAGTTTCTGCCACGAGGCGCCGTCCCACCTGAAACGAACCAGCTTGAGGTTATGCCACGATTCGCGACGGCCGCCGGTCCACCGGTGGCCGTCACTGTAGGCCGCCAAAGCATACAGATGTCCGTCGTGGGTGAAGACTCCGCGGGCGATCCAGAGCGCGGGGCTGGGCAGGCTGTCCACCAAAACACCCGCCGTTGACCAATGATGCCCGTCCGGGCTTGTTGCGTAGTCAATACGCTGCTGGCCGCTGTCCTCGTTGACTTTGCCAGACGACCAGACCGCCCAGAACTTGCCTTGATACCAGGTGAGATAGGAGTGAAGATTGAATTGCCATTGACCGGCTTGGGCCCGATAGACGGTGCTGGTGAGGCTCCTGGCTAACCGCAACTCTGACGGATTGGCCAGGGCCCGCCCGGTCTTGAGAAGATTTTCGGGATTACGGCTTGATGGGGCGGCCCACCCCAGCACAACCGCTAATGCCGCAAGCCATACAACTTTCATTACACTCCTCCTTGATTGGAAGCCACCTATCATTGCCGAATAAAGAGCGATACGCTTCAGGAAACGTCGCCGATTCATTTTAGCCGATTAACCTCGCTTGAAAATGGGCCTTTACAGACTTCTAAACTTATACTTGGAGTGGCGCGCCCGGTTTGGTGGCGCCTTTGCCGGATTGAATGGCTTGGCTTATAGTTGATTCGACCGCGACAACGAGGAGGAATTCGCAATGCCGCTTAATCGGAGAAGTTTTGTCAGCCGGATGGCCTTGGCCCTGGGGGGACTGGCAGGAGGGAAGCGAGCCGCCGGGGCGGGATTGCCGGCTGCCGCAAAAGATAGCGCAGGCGGGCAGGCTAATCCGGCCGCGGAAGGATCCAAGCCTGGACGCCTGGGCGGTTACGTTCGGCCCAACACCCTTAACGTCATTCACAAGAAGTATGATCTGGTGGTTGTGGGGGGCGGAATTTCCGGGACGTGTGCGGCGATTAGCGCCGCGCGCAACGGCGCCCGGGTGGCGCTGGTGCATGAGAGGTCCACGCTGGGCGGCAACTCTTCGAGCGAGGTGCGGCTGTATCCGGAGGATACCTGCGGCCATAATCCCTGGATCAAAGAGGGGGGCATTCTGGAGGAGATGACCGTCGAGGACCGGGTCCGGAACTGGGAGCCCTACCGGGAAAGCCTGATGAACTCCAATTGGGACCTTGTTCTCTACGAGTGGGCGCGCCGGGAGAAGAACCTTGACCTGCATTTAAACACCACGATGCGCGAGGTTGAAATGGCGGACCCGGCGCACATCCTGGCAATTTATGCGGATCAATTGGGAACGGAAAAAGAGTTCATCTTTGAGGCTCCCTGGTTTGTGGACGCCACCGGTGACGGCGTCTTGATCTATCGCTCGGGTGCTCAGTTCCGGTGGGGCAAGGAGGCGCGCGCGGAATACCATGAGCTGCTGGCTCCTGAAAAGCCGAGCGACGCGGTGATGGGGAGCACCCTTTTCTTCCGGGCACGGGATGCCGGCAAGCCCATCCAGTTCAAGAAGCCCGATTGGGCTGCGGAGTTCGATACGGAGTCGGACTTGACCGGCCGGCATCATGGGTTTATCGAAGGCGGGTACTGGTGGATTGAAGTCGGTTTTCCCTTGCACACTATCAAGGATAACGAGGCCATCCGCGATGAGGCATTGCGACAGCTTCTGGGGGTTTGGGACCACATCAAGAACCGGTGTGCCGACGCGGGCGTGCGGAAGCGGGCGGAAAACTACGCCTTGGAATTTGTGGGATTCTGGCCTTACAAGCGCGAGTCGCGCCGCCTGCTGAGCGATTACGTTCTGCGGGAACAAGACATCCGCAATCCCTCGGTCCACAGCGACGACATCGCCTATGGCACCTGGGGGATCGATATTCACGTTCCGGGAGGAATTCTCCAGCGCCAGGTTCCTCCTTATCCGCCGCCCGACTCGGATGCCAACTTTGCCCGCCGGGGCACGATTCCTTACGGCATTCCGCTGCGTTCCTGCTATTCCCGCAACGTGCGCAACCTGATGGCGGCAGGCCGGCCGCTGGGCGCCAGTTACGTGGCCTTTGCCTCTTCCCGGGTTCTTCCCACCGGAGCCATCGTGGGCCAGGGCGTGGGTGCCGCGGCCGCGCTTTGCGTTAAGTATCAGCGGGAACCGCGGGAGATTGCCAAGGCGCATGCCAGGGAATTGCAGCAGCTCCTGCTGCGGCAGGATGCTTCCATGCCCGGGATTGAAAACGAGGATCCCGGCGATCTGGCCAGGATGGCGCGGGTGAAAGCCAGTAGCGAAGGGGCATTGAAATTTCCGGAGTCTTCCACGTTCCATCCGGCGCATTTACCGCTGGCACAGCTGTTCCCCATTGCAACCGAGCATCTGGATAGTGTGGAACTGCTGCTGAAGTCGGAGCTTTCGACCCCTGTTGAGCTCAAGCTTGGATTGAAAAAGGCGCGGCACGTTTGGGACTTTCGTTCGGGAGGGGATATCGCCGTGGCCACGGCGACGGTGCCGGCGAATCATGAAGGGTACGTAAGATTTTCATTCAATGCCAGGACCCAGCCCGGAAAGCTCTACTATATTCACCTGGAAGCGCGGGACGGAATCAGCTGGGCACTGTTTCAGGACGGGGAAGGGGAGCCTTCGCAAGTTCCCGTGGGGACGACTCCCGCCGACCAGCCGCCGGGCGGGCGCTGGCGTCCGTTGACGCACGCCAAATCTTTTTGCCTGCGCGTCACGCCGGAGCAGAGACCCTATGGGCCGCAGAACGTGGTGCAAGGCAGCAACCGGCCCGATCTGTGGACGAATTTCTATATGTCCGATCCTGCGCAAACTCTTCCTTGCTGGCTGGAGTTGCAACTGCCGCGGCCGGTGGACTTCAACCAAATCCAGATGACTTTTGATACCGATTGTAACCGCAGGGTCCGGCTTCCGTTGTTCCGATATCCGGAGTGTGTGAAGCGATACGAAGTCGCGGTTTCCACTCCGGGCGGGTGGAAAACGATCCTGCGGGAAGACGACAATTATTTTCGGCGCCGCGTTCACCGCTTTGACCGGGTTCATTCCGACCGGGTGCGGATCAAGGTTGACGAAACGAACGGAGCCAAAGCCGTTCGGATTTACGAGGTCAGACTTTACAACGAAACCTAGCGTGTTTCGGCACAGACTCGTTCGGGGGCGGCGCCGCGCGTGTCAGGTGATCGCACCTCGGAGGGGTGGCGCTATACTGGAAACGGCCAGCCTGAAAAGGATGGGTTCAAACGGGGCGCGAGGGCTTTGAGCGGTATCTTGCGCGCGTTCATTCCATACAGCTCAACGGATACTCGATCGTTTCGGAGATCGCCTTGTTATGCGCATAGCCATCGGCGGAATTTATCATGAATCCAATACGTTCTTTTCCCAGCCCATGACGATGGAAAACTTTGCCGAAAAGGATCTCCACTTCGGCCCTGACATCATTAATCACTGGCGCGGGACCTGTTCGGAAATGGGAGGGTTCATCGAAGGAGGCGAGCGGTTTCAGTTTGAGCTTGTTCCGACCCTGATGGCGTGGGGAATGCCTTCAGGTGCTTTGACCGCCGAAACCATTGAATCCCTCAGCCAGAAGTTGCTGAGCGTGCTTGAAGCTGCCGGACCTTTGGACGGCATTCTCCTTTCTTTGCACGGGGCCATGGTCTCAAGCGAATATGCGGACGCGGACGGTGAAATTCTTCGCCGGGTGCGAAAGGCCGCCGGCCCGGGCATTCCTCTTGTGGTGACGCTTGATTATCACGCCAATATGACCGACGAAATGGTTCGCTGGCCCGATGCAATCGTCGGCTATGACACTTACCCGCACATTGACCAGGCCGAACGGGGTCTTGAAGCTGCCGACATCATGCGGCGAATGCTCCAGGAAGGTCTCCAGCCGAAACTCGCGCTGGCGCGGCGGCCGTTGCTTCCTCACATTCTGCGGCAATTGACGGCAAAGCCTCCCATGTCCAGCGCCATCGCCCTGGCGCACAAGTTGGAGCAGCAGCCGGAAATCATCAGCGTGAGCGTGGCTGCCGGGTTTCCTTACTGCGACGTTCCTGACGCGGGATTCAGCGTGTTTGCGGTGGGCGACAACAACGCCGAGGCGGCTCGGCAAGCAGCAAACCGGGTTGCCGACGCCGTTTGGGAGCGCCGCTCGGAATTTCAGATGTCACTCCCGGTTGCGGAAGATGCCGTGCGGCAGGCGCTCGAGGAAAAAGAAGGACTGACGGTTCTGGTTGACGTTGGAGACAATCTTGGGGCCGGAACGCCCGGCGATGGCACCATCCTGCTGGCGGAGTTGCTCAAGCAGCACGCGCGGGAAGCGCTGGTCCTGCTCTGCGACTCGGAGGCCGTCCGAACCGCGACCCAAGCCGGCGTGCGCCAGCGGGTTCGGCTGAAAGTGGGCGGAAAGATCGACCGTCAACATGGCGAACCACTCGAAATTGAGGGCGTGGTACGAACCATCAGCGATGGGATCTACACCAACATCGGCCCTATGCGTGACGGAGTGCTGGATGACCAGGGAAGGACCGCGGTGGTCGACACGGGCGGAGTTCTGGTGGTCCTGACCGAGCGCCGCATGCCGATGTGGAACCTTCAACAACTTCGGGCTTTGGGGATTGAACCCGCGCGGCTCCGGATGATCGTCGTCAAGGCGGCCATTGCCTACCGCGCGGCCTACGAACCCATCGCCCATCGCATCATCGAGGTTGATACGCCGGGGCTGGCTGCCGCCGACGTTCGCCGATTCGATTACCGGCGCCTTAAGCGGCCCATCAGCCCCCTGGACGAAATGTGAGCTTGGCAGGAACCCTTGCCACCATGGCCGGGGTCGGAACTGGAATGGATCCCGGCGCCGCCCGGTGAAGGCCGGCCTGGGCCTGACAACAGGCGCAACAGATGCATTCGAACGCCGTATTTTGCCGGCAGCGTGTAATATCAAACGATGACGGAAATTGAAAAATAGCCTGGATCTAACGGAGATTGTGCATGACGCAGAAGCCATTTAACGCTGCTCAGCGGGAACAGAGTGTGGTCGAAAAAACCCAAGCTTCACATGCGCGCTTTGAGCGCGCCAAGGAATCGCTGGCCGGCGGCGTCTCCAGCGGATTGCGCCGCAGCGCCCGACCCTACCCCCTTTACTACCGCTCCGGAAGAGGCTCAGAGGTGACGGACGTTGACGGCAACCGCTACCTTGATTACGGACTTGCGTGGGGCCCCCTGATGCTGGGCCATTCACCCGCGCCGGTGATCGATGCCATCCAGCTCCGGGCCGCAAAAGGGCTCACTTATGGCGCGCAGCACGATCTTGAAATCAAAGTCAGCGAGCTCCTGACCCGGATCATTCCCTGCGCGGACCAGGTCTGCTTTGCGAACAGCGGAACGGAAATTGTTCAAGTGGCCCTGCGCCTGGCGCGGGCCGCGACGGGCCGGCCAAAGTACTTGAAATTTGAAGGCCACTACCACGGCTGGGACGACAGTGTGCTGGTCAGCATCCATCCGACCCGGGAAGAAATTGAACAGGCACAAGGGGCGCCTGTTCCGGTCGGAGCCGGGCAACGCGCTCACGACGATGTCCTTGTGGCGGAGTGGAACAATCGGGCGAGCGTCGAGAAGATTTTTGCCTCCCAGGGAGACAATATTTCCGCCGTCATTTGTGAGCCGATGCTTTGCAACTCGGGCTGCATTCCACCGGAGCCCGGCTTCCTTGAATTCTTGCGCGAGATCACCCGCGAGCACCATTCCCTGTTTATTTTCGACGAGGTCATCACCGGCTTTCGACTGCATTTGGCGGGCGCCCAGGGGCTGTACGGCGTCACGCCGGACCTTGCAACGTACGCCAAGGCCATCGGCTCCGGAGTTGCCGTCAGCGCTCTCGCGGGCAAGGCTGAGTTCATGGACCTGATTGCGACAGGGAAGGTGGTTCACGCCGGGACTCTGAATGGAAACCCCATCGCTCTGGCCGCCGTCCACGCGACCCTCGAAACGTTGTCGAACGATGGAAGCAGACGCTATGAGAAGTTGAAAACGCGCA
>CAYWMN010000145.1:0-7687 GCA_964459065.1 uncultured Acidobacteriota bacterium
AAAAGAATTCTTTTTTTGAGCAAACGAAGCTAGGAAGTTGTTGAAAACAAAAGACGGCTGCCGAAAAAACAGCAAAAACGAAGCTAAAACGAAGCTGGCAAGTTGTTGAAACCAGGTAAGCCAAAAAGAAACAAAGCTAAGCAGCGGACGACCTTTCGCCCGTTCCCCGCCGCTGTTTCGCCGCGCGAGCGAGGCTTCAGCAGGATGGTCGCCTGCCCTGAGGGGCGCCACCACCTAGTCCGGTCCGTGATGAACCCAAAGCCCGCCACCATGGTCCCATCCTGTCGCTCGATTGGGGATAAGCCCCAGCGCGCCAAGGGCCCGCTTGAAGGCTTGGTGGCCCCAGGCAGGAGGCATCCCGACACAGGCCGCAATTGAGGGCCTGTCCGATGTGTGGTAAAATCCGATACTTTCAGTAATCGAACGTTAAACCTCAGAGAGACGATGCTTCAAGAAACCGCAGAACCCGAGAATACACAGCCGGCCACCGTTGACTTGCGGCTGGCCCACAGTCCCGACTCCGACGACGCCTTCATGTTTTATGCCCTGGCCACCCGGAAGATTGCGACGGGCAACCTGACCTTCACGCATACGCTGGAGGATATTGAGACCCTGAACCGCAAGGCCTCGAAGCAGGAGTATGACATCACGGCGGTTTCCATCCACGCCTATGCCTACCTCGCCGACCGCTACATTCTGCTGTCGTCGGGCGCCAGCTTCGGCGACGGCTACGGCCCCATTGTGGTTTGCCGCGGGGGCGCGCAGCCCGCAAGCCTCAAGGGCAAACGCGTGGCGATCCCCGGCACCCAGACCACGGCTTACCTGGCGCTGCGCCTTTATGAGCCGGAAATCGAGCCCGTCACCGTGCGCTTTGACGAAGTCCTGGACACAGTGATCAAAGGCGAAGCGGATGCCGGCGTGGTGATCCACGAAGGCCAGCTCACCTACGGAAGCTACGGCCTGGCCAAGGTAGTGGATCTGGGAACCTGGTGGCGCGATGAAACCGGGCTGCCCCTGCCGCTGGGCGGCAACGTCATCCGCCGCTCACTCGATCCGGAGATCATCCGGCAGGCCGATAAGATCCTGCGAGCCAGCATCGACTACGCGCTTGAACACCGCGAGGAAGCCCTGGATTACGCCCTGCAGTTTGCCCGCGGCCTGGAGCTTTCCAACGCCGAACACTTTGTTTCCATGTACGTCAACGACTGGACTCGCGACTACGGAGAACGGGGCCGCCAGGCAGTCCAGTTGTTGCTCGACCGGGGCTATCAGGCCGGAATCATTCCTCAGGCCGTTAAAGCGGAATTTGTAAGCTCCTAAATCCCGCGGTCCGCGAAGAATTCTTCTTCCCGGGCCTCAGAGGCTCGCGGCCGGCGGCCGCCATGCACAGGCAGCCTGCCGGGCTTGAGCCGTCATGATCTGCCGACAGATGAAGAAGAAAAACAAACCCGCTCGCACGCCTTTTACCAGCCTCCAGAAGAAAATCCTGCTGACCCTGGCGAGCGTCGTGGGCCTGCGGATGCTGGGCCTTTTCCTGGTGCTGCCGGTCTTCACGCTCTACGGACTGCAATTCACTCATTCCAAGTTTCTGGTGGGCTTCGCCTTTGGATGCTATGGCCTCACCATGGCCATTCTGCAGATTCCCCTGGGCCGGCTCTCAGACCGCATCGGCCGCCGCAAGGTCCTGCTGCTGGGCATGGCCCTGTTCAGCCTCGGCTCGTTCATCTGCGCGGTCCCGCACTTGTTTCCCTCCCGAATCGAAATCGGCGTCCTGATCGTGGGCCGCCTGGTCCAGGGCGGCGGTGCCATCATCTCCGTGGCCTTCGCCACCGTTGCGGATCATATCCAGGCCGAGCGCCGCTCAACCGCCATGGCGATCCTCGGCATTCCCATCGGAGCAGCCTTCATTATCGGCGTGATTGCGGGACCCATTGTGGCCGGGATTTTAGGGACCGCCTCCCTGTTCTGGATCACTGGCATCCTGGGCATGGGAACGCTTTTCCTGCTGGCCAAATACCTGCCGGAAACGCCGCCCTCGGCCGTGGCTCCGGCTCCTTTTCGCGAGATCCTGCGCGTCAAATCCCTGCTGGCGCTCGACGCTGGCGGCTTCCTCATGAACTTCTTCATGAGCACCTTCTTCTTTTACTTCCCGCTGATTGCCACCGGAAGACATCACCTGGCGATGACCAGCTATTACGAGCTGCTTTTGCCCATGGTGGTGATCAGCGGCGTCACGATGTTCGCTTTTACGCGGGGAGCCGACCACGGGCTGGCCTCGCCGCTGGCCGCCATCGCCTATATGACCTTTATCCCCAGCGCCATCCTGCTCTACCGCCCCGGCCTGCTGGGATTTGACCCAGCGCACCTGACAGCTCTGCTGGTGGGCGGGACGCTCTTCTACATCGGCTTTACGGGCCTGGAGCCCATCCTGCCGAGCCTGGTGAGCCGCTCAGGCCCGGAGAACGCTCAGGGCAGCGCCTTGGGCGTCTATAACAGCATGCAGTTTCTGGGCAGCTTTGTGGGCGGGTCCGTGGCCGGCGCTTTTGCCCATGTTTACGCCGACACCGGCATGATGGTAACGCTGATAGCGGCAGCCGTTGTGGGGACGGTTCTCATGTTCGCGGGTCGCGCTCCCAGGAACCCTTCAGCGGCCGGCGCCGGGCAAAGCTCGTCATAGGCGCTGCGGCCCCTGCCTCGCGTCCTCCAGGTGAACCCCATAAACGTAGCGCTTGCTTTCGTCCAGGGCACGCCTCCAAACCACCCTGGCGGTTACCTCATCGGCGTCAGCCCCCAGGACGTAGCCGACAGTAAGCCGAATGAATTCACCCTCTTCCAGATTCAAGTCGGTTACAAAGCAGACGCCCATTTTGGAAAGATTCTCGGTCCGCGCAGGCTCCTCGCGCCCATCCGGCAAGCGAATGCTGATCGGCAGATGAACCGCCAGCCGTCTTGCGATCCGATTGTCTGCTTCTTCCGCATCCGGCGCCACAGCGTTCCCCGGCCGCGGCTCCGATTGGGCCAGAGCTTCGGCGTAGCCGAACCTCCAGTCGCTCTTGCCGCACGTCTGGCAATTGCGCTCGAGCGTCCCCTGCTCTGATAGCCTGCGATAATCACCCAGGGACAATCGGGCCAGCTCCCGTAAATGGCACACCGTGCATTCGACCAGAGCGTCAACCTGTTCGTCATGTGGAGACGCGTTATCATCGGACGGGAAATGAATCCGCCAGAAATCCAGTTCCGGATGAAGGCATTCCACTCCCCATTCCCGAACCTTTCCGTGAATCTTCCCCACGCTCCCTACCACCCGAAAAGCACAACGATTGTCGGTCTGAAGGTTGGTGAGGTGGATGAGCTGGCCGGATTCAAGCGGGTGCGTCAAGCTGATTCTCGCCCCGTTGCGGTTAATTGCCAGGGTGTGTGTGCGCTCAGTGAACGGGGCTCCACCCTCTGTTTGCCCGCGAACCTCAACGGGAATCCGCAGGTAGACGCGGTCGCTGTGCCGCGCGATTTTCTGCGACCGGACGAACCTTGGCTCCGCCATAGCCTTCCAGCGCTCCCTTAGGTTCGGTTATCGGCACGCCCATCCTGCGCCTTGAAGCTCCTTGCGGGATTACCAGGCCCGCCGGCCCTATTCCTCCGAGGCTGCCGCCACCGTTTCGACCCGGAAGCGCGGCGGCTTATAGTCTTTCGGCCGGTACTCGACGGGGACGGTTGTTGAGTTGCCGTCCCGGACCTGCCGAAAGTGCGGCGAGCAGATTTCGACCCGCGCTTCGTTAAAAACGTCCTGAATATTCTGGTGAAGTTCCGAGTAAATCAGAGCCATCTTGGAGGCCTGATCGGTATGCACGTTAATCTGGTACTTCACGTAAGAGTCGTCCAGGGCTGTTTGCAGGACGTACGGCTCAGGCTCTTTGGCAACATGCGACGTCCTGGCCGCCGCGCTCTGCAGCAATTCATGGACCTGCCGCCACGGAACATCGTAACCAATCGTCACGCTGGTATGGAGCACCAGTCCCTGAGTCCGGGCGCGCGAACTGTAATTGATCAAAGGAGAACCGAGCGCAATCAGGCTGGGCACGATCACCTCTTCGTTCTTGATGGTGAGGACCTTGGTGTACAGGAAGGTCCGCTCGATCACATCCCCGACGGTATCACCGATTTTCACCCTTTCCGTTATTTGAAACGGACGCATGTACATCAAGACAATGCCGGCCACAAAGTTTCCGACCGTTGAAGTCGATCCAAACGAGATCATCAGGCCCAGGATAATCGAGATGCCCTTGGCCGCCGTACTTCCCGTCCCGGGAATCAGCGGGGCAATAAAGAACAGCCCGACAACGACAATCACCACCCGGATGATCAGTCCGGTGGGCCGCGCCACATCCTGCTGAACCCACGGCTCCAGGCTGATGAGCCCTCGCTCAGCCGCCCTGAAAATGTAAGTGATCATTCGCAGGATGAAGCGCACGACCACCAGGATGACCAGAATGTAGAAGAGGTTTGGCAGATAGCCCAGCATCCCGTACACAATCGCCACGATGGGGTTCCAAACCCAATAACCCACTTGCCGGGCATAGCCTTGCGTGGCTGGGAACTGGCTGAAAATGATCAGGCTGGTCCCCAGCACCACCATCGCAATAATCATCACGTAGGCGCCCGAAACAATCCGTCCCAGGTTTCGAAAAAGCGTTTGCGCCGAAACAAGTTCCAGGCCCCGGAAACGGAAGGAGGGAATTTCATGACGTTTCTTGTCCAGGACTTCTATCAAGTGCTGCTTGACGCGCCGAATACCAACCAATAGCAGCATCGCGATCGCCACCACAAACAACGTAATAACAAAGCGCCGTATGAGCGTTGTGAGGTTTCGAGAAGGAAGAAGAGTTGCCGCGGGTTTCAAGGAAGCGATGTCCTTGCTCGCCACCGTTGTTCTGGCCGAAACGGGAGCAACCACCGCCCGCGTCCGTCCCGCAGCTAGTGTTCCCACCCGTTGTTCTGCCGAAGTCGAGCGCGTTTCCGCCTGCGAACTCCGGCCTCCAAACATTGCGGCAAAGAACAGACCCACCACCCCGATCCAAATCAGCGTCCTTCTCATAACAAGCCTCCTTTGTAACCCTGCCACACCCAGGATCAGATAAAGATAGCACCCTCTGGCCCAAGCCGGTATCTACCGCTAAGACCCTGAGAACTTCCCCGACCGCCTGCCCACCCGGAAGGCTCCGTCCACCAATGGGCGCGCTGAAGTGTTATAATTAGTGGGTTTATTTTTTCTTTCTGTAAGAATATGCACTCAATTCTACTTTGGACAGCACTGGCATTTTATTTTGGTGGCATCCTGCTGATGGTGCCCTCGCTCCGGCGGAGGCGTCCGTCGCTTTCCCCGGCTGCGCTTGGCGCACTGGGCGTGGGTTTGGGCCTGCATGGCGGTTCACTGGTGGTCCGGGCGGTCAACCTGCACCGGCTGCCTGTCATTGACGTTCAAAGCACCCTTTCGTTTTTTGGTTTTCTGATCACCCTGGCCTTTTTTCTTGCTTATTTGCGATATCGAATCAACGTGCTGGGAATCTTCATGCTCCCGCTTGTTTTTGTGCTCACGCTCATCTCGGCACTTCGCCCGGGGCCTTCTTTTCAATCAGTCGCTTTCCGTAGCGGCTGGCTTATGGTCCACATCGCGTGCGTGCTGGTCGGGTACGTGGGATTTTTCCTGACTTTTATTGGCGCTGTTCTGTTCCTGATCCAGGAAAAGCGATTAAAGTCCAAGAGTCAGCAGCGACCGTACTTCCGCCTGCCATCGCTGGAAGTTTGCGATGAAATTTACGGCCGCTCACTTATGTTTGGGCTCCCTTTCCTGACCGTGGGCATCTTATCGGGATTCTTCTGGGCGATGCGCATGTGGCACGGCCCCTGGGAACTGGACCCGAAAATCCTTGCGGCTCTGATCACCTGGCTGATCTATCTGTTCCTGTTCTCGGTCCGGATCAGTGGAAGCTGGCCGGGACGCAAATCGGCTTATGTGGCCATTTTAGGATTTGCCATTATCATGGTGACCTTTATCGGCATCAGTTTCATCAGCGGGTGGCACGGGTATATACCCCATCTCGGCCGGCTCCATTAATGTGATGCAGCTCACATACGGCAACGACCATGTGCGTCAAAATAAAGCCTTAATGGGGCTGGATAAGAACCATGAACCTTGGTCTTATTGGAATTAATCATCGAACCGCTCCCGTGGAAGTCCGTGAGCGGATGAGTATCCCGCCCGCGCAGCTGGCCCAGGCCGTAGCGGACTTGACACACCGCGACGGCATCCGCGAAGGGCTGATCCTCTCCACCTGCAATCGAATCGAAGTTGTCGCCAACGCACGGTCCGGCTATCAGGTTGAGCCCGCGCTTCGAAACTTCCTGGCTGACCATCACCGCTGCGACCTGGCAGCCTACGAACCCCACTTTTACCGTTACCAGCAGCAGCAGGTCATCGAGCATCTGTTCCGCGTGTCATCCAGCCTTGATTCGATGATCGTGGGAGAACCTCAAATCCTGGGGCAGATCAAGCAGGCGTACACCACGGCCCGCGAGGCTGGGGGGCTGAACGGCACCTTGAACGAAATCGTCCTTCAGGCGCTTGCCGTGGCCCGCAAGGTCCGCCGGGATACGGCGATTGGGACCTCCGCTGTTTCCGTCCCTTACGCAGCCGTTGAGCTGGCAAGAAAAATCTTCCGCGATCTGACCGGCACCACGATCTTTGTGATTGGGGCCGGCAAGATGAGTGAAATCGCGGCCAAGAACCTGATCGGCAGCGGCGCGGGCACCATCCTGGTCAGCAATCGGACTCACGAACGCGCCACGGAATTGGCAAAGGCCTTTCACGGCACCGCCATTCGTTTTGAAGAGCTGTATGAGAACGTCCAGAAAGCCGACATCATCATCTGCTCCACAGCCGCGCCGCATTACGTCGTCCAGAGGGAGCACGCGGAAAAGTGGCTGGCCCTGCGCAAAAACCGCCCCATGTTCTTTATCGATATCGCCGTGCCCCGGAATGTCGATCCGACAATCAATCAGCTTGACAACGCTTTTGTTTACGACATCGACGATCTGGGCCATGTTGTTGCCGCCAACAAGAAGCAACGGGAGCATGAAGCGGCCTGGGCCGAACAGATTATCCAGGCAGAAGTCCAGAAAGCAATGCGGCGGCTGGCCTCCCGCGAGGTCGTTCCCACAATCGTAGCGCTTGAGCACAAACTGGAAAACATCCGCGAAACGGAGCTTGACCGTTACCGCGGCCGTTTGAACGGCCTGTCGCCCCAGCAGCGTGAAGCGGTGGAAGCCCTTACCAAAGGGATTCTCAACAAGATCCTTCACGGCCCGATCACCGAACTGAAAAGCGGGGCGGGGCATCCCGAACAGGGCCCCCTGGTCCAAATGGTCCGGAAGATGTTCGGAGTAGTCGATTAAGGTTCGAAAGGCGTTCCGGGGCAAAGCGTCCGGTGGTTCCGAATTCCCATCGCGCTTCCCCGCTGGCATTTCCACGATCCCCATGAAGATTGTTATCGGATCCCGCGGCAGCCGCTTAGCCCTGTGGCAGGCAAACTGGGTCAAAGACCAGCTTGCCGCGCAGGGCCACGAAACGCAAATCCTGGTGATCAAGACCAGCGGAGACAAACTCCAGAACGCTTCCCTCGCCGCCCCGGAA
>CAYWMN010000145.1:7787-9221 GCA_964459065.1 uncultured Acidobacteriota bacterium
CTCGACGCCGGAGACTGCGACGCCATCGTGTTGGCCGGAGCCGGCCTGAAAAGGCTGGGATTTTCCGACCGAATTACCGCCTGGTTTGAACCGGACACGTTGTGCCCGGCGATCGGCCAGGGCGCCCTGGCGCTTGAAGCCAGCAGCAAAAACCCTGATCTGCTCGCCGCGCTCCAGGCGCTCGACCATCCGCCCACGCATATCTCAGTTCGCGCCGAACGGGCCCTGCTGCGGGCGTTAGGAGGCGGGTGCCAGCTCCCGATCGCCGCCTTCACAACCCACCGCGGCGGCGAACTTCATTTGAACGGCCTGGTTGCCAACCCCTCGGGAACAACAATTCTGACGGCGGCCCTGGGTGGCCGTGCGGAAAATCCGGAGTCCCTTGGCGCCCGGGTCGCCCAGGAGCTTCTCAACCAGGGAGCCCAGACGTTGTTGAACCTCCCGCAAATTGAGGCGGGGTAAGATCCACCCGCGAGGCTTTGCACAGCAGCCGCCGCTTTAAAGATTCTTATGAAAGGTAAAGTCTATCTCGTTGGCGCAGGTCCGGGTGATCCGGGTCTGCTGACCCTCAAAGGCAAGAAGGCTCTTGAGAGGGCGGATACAGTGGTATACGACTACCTCGCCAACAAGGAACTTCTCCGGTTCACCCGTCCCGAGTGCGAAAATATTTGCGCCGGCAAGCGTCCCGGAGAACCGGCGACCTCCCAGGCGACGATCAACGACATGCTCATCAGCCGAGCCTCCAGCGGACAGATGGTGGTCCGGCTAAAGGGCGGCGACCCGTTCGTTTTCGGGCGCGCCGGTGAGGAAGCGCTAGCCTTGGCCCGGGCCGGCATTCCCTTCGAGATGGTGCCGGGAGTCTCCTCCGCGTACGCGGCCGCCGCCTATGCAGGCATCCCCGTCACCCACCGCGCCCTGGCATCGAGCGTGACTTTTGTGAGCGGCCACGAAGACCCTTCCAAATCCTCCAGCAACATTGACTGGCCAGCGCTCGCGGCCGGGTCAGGAACCTTGGTCGTCTTGATGGGGGTTAAGAATCTGCCGAAAATTACGGCGGAGCTCCTCCGGCTGGGCCGCCGGGCCGAGACGCCTGCCGCCGTGATCCGTTGGGCCACTCGCGCACAACAGCAAGTGGTTTTGGGAACCCTGGCCGACATCGCCGCCAAGGCCAAGGACGTGGAACCACCCGCCGTCACCGTCATCGGCGAGGTGGTTCAGTTGCGAAACGAATTGAATTGGTTCGAACACCTGCCCCTGTTCAGCAAGAGAATCGTCACCACCCGCCTGCGGCGGCAATCTGCAGGCCTTCGGGAATCCCTCGAAGACCTGGGAGCGGAAGTCATCGAAATTCCCGCCATTGAAATCCGCGACCCGCAGTCCTGGGAGCCGCTCGACGAGGCCATCAGCCGCCTGGAAGACTTCGACTATTTGCTG
>CAYWMN010000146.1:0-9199 GCA_964459065.1 uncultured Acidobacteriota bacterium
GGGCCGCATCAGCGTTACCGACGCCAAGAACCAGACCCGCGAAATTCAGGCCAAAAATATTATTCTGGCGACGGGTTCCGAGGCCAAAATGATTCCGGGGATTGAACCGGATTCCAAAACCATCCTGACCAATAAGGAAATCCTGAATCTGAAGGAGTTGCCGAAATCGATGGTGGTGATCGGCTCGGGCGCTGTGGGCGTGGAATTCGCCTCCATCTTCCATCGGTTTGGAACTGAAGTGACCGTCCTGGAAATGCTGCCCCGGATGGTGCCGCTCGAAGACGAAGAGGTCTCGGCCGAACTGGAGAAGTCCTTCAAGAAACAAGGGATCAAAGTCCACACCGGAGCCAAAGTGCAGAAAGTCGGCAAAGGCGCCAAAGGCGTTTCCGTGGAGTTCACCGACGCCAACGGAAAGGCCCAGAAGCTCGACGCGGAAACCTGCCTGGTGGCGGTGGGCCGGGCTCCCAACACTCAGAACCTGGGGCTTGAAAAGACCAAGGTCAAGCTGGAGCGGGGATTCATCAAGGTCGATCCTTACATGCGCACCGACGAGCCGGGGGTCTACGCCATCGGCGACATCGTTGCGGGAAGCCCGCTGTTGGCCCACGTGGGATCGATGGAAGGGATTGTGGCCGTGACTCACGCGGCCGGAAAAGATGCCGAGCCCATCAACTACCGGCAGGTTCCAAACTGCACCTATACCGAACCGGAAGTCTCCAGCGTGGGGCTCACGGAAAAGAAGGCTCGCGAAGAAGGTTACAAAGTGAAGGTGGGCAAGTTCCCCTTTGCGGGCAACAGCAAGGCCACCATTCTGGGAGACCAAACGGGTTTTGTGAAAATCGTCAGCGACGAGCGCTATGGTGAAATCCTGGGCGTCCACATGATCGGACCGCGGGTGACCGAAATGATCGCCGAAGCCGTCGCGGTGATCCGGCTGGAAGGCACGGTGGAGGATTTGGAACATACGATCCACCCGCACCCCACGCTGACCGAGGCCGTGCCGGAAGCAGCGCACGCCGTCTTCGGGATGCCGATCCACATTTAACGGGTCACCTGCAGCGCGCACGATGGCCGCCCGCCAACCCACGGAGGGGAACACCGGCAACATGCTCTGCCAGGTTGAACAACTGGGCCTTGTGAATTATGCGGAGGGGCTGAAGCTTCAACAAGCACGCGTCGCCAGCCGGAAGGCCGGCAGCATTCCCGACACGTTGCTCCTGCTGGAGCATCCGCACGTTTACACGCTGGGCCGAAACGCCAAACGCGAAAACCTGCTGTTTTCCACCGAACGCCTGCGGCAATTGCACGCCGAGGTTTTTGAAACCGACCGCGGCGGCGACGTCACCTATCACGGGCCCGGCCAATTGGTCGGCTATCCGGTGATGGACCTCAAACAACACCGGAGGGATCTGGGCTGGTACATGCGGTCGATCGAAGAGGTTTTCATCCGCGTGGCAGCAGGGTTCGGAATTGAAGCGGGGCGAAATCCTGAAGCCACCGGGGTCTGGGTCGGCAATGACAAGCTGGTGGCCATGGGCGTCCACGTGTCACGCTGGGTAACCTCTCACGGCTTTGCCTTCAATGTGAACACCGACCTGCGCTATTTTGACTGGATTATCCCATGCGGCTTGCGCGGCAGGGGGGTGACCTCGCTTGAAAAACTCCTGGGCCGTCCGGTGCCGATGAGCACCATCTGCGAACGCGTCGTTCCGGTTTTCGGCGAGGTGTTCGGGCTGGAAATGGTTAACGTTCTCTCCGCCGATCATGTTGCGTCTCAAAGCTAATTCCACTCCCGAAACGCCCAATGCGGGCTGGAGTGTTTCGAATGCCTACAGGTGCCTTCAGCCGGATACGCCTCCGCAGCCTTGCACCGTTTGGCAAGCGGTCCGGGCGGCCGGCCCCCGGGACGTTGTGGGCGAGATCGTTGACCTGCAATCGCCGTTGCCGTACGATGGGCAATGCATCCGGGGACTTGGGCGCAGGCCGAGTGGGGCGATGTTGCCAGGCAGGACAGCGCGCCCGGATAGCCCGGAACCGGAAAAACCCTTCGTTTTTTGCTCATTACGAGGAGACTGATGCCCACGAATGTCGTGATGCCGCAGATGGGAGAAAGCGTCGCCGAAGGAACCATCACCAAGTGGCTGAAAAAGACCGGCGAGCGCGTTGAACGCGATGAACCGCTGTTTGAAATCACCACCGACAAGGTGGACGCGGAAATTCCCTCCCCGGTCACCGGCGTCCTCTCGAAAATCCTGGCCGCTGAAAACGATACGGTGACGGTGAACACCGTGGTCGCCGTCATCGATGGCGAAGGTTCGGCCGAAACCCGCGAACCAGCCACGGCGGCGGCTCCTCCCGCCGAAACAGTGCCGCAGGCAAAGCCCGGTCCGGCGGCGGCCACAACCGCAGGACCAGATGAAAAAGTCGCCGCAGCCGCGCCTCAGACCGGCAAGAAGGTTCGGTCTTCACCGTTGGTCCGGCGCATCGCCCGGGAGCATGGCCTTGATCTGAGCCGAGTTCAAGGAACCGGCCTGGGCGGCAGAATCAACAAGAAAGATGTTCTCAGCTTTCTGGCACCGCAAACCGCTCCGTGCGCCGAAGCCTCAGCCGCAGGGGCCCCGGGTGGACAGCAGAAACGGATCGAATTCACCGGGCCGTTTTACACCGAACCGATGACGCCCGTCCGCCGCCAGATTGCCGCACACATGATCGCGAGCCAAAACGCCTCCGCGCACGTGACCACCGTGTTTGAGGTTGAAATGACGAAGGTGGTTGAAGCGCGCAAGCGGATGGCGCATGAATTTGAGGCCGCCGAGGGCTTGAAGCTCACCTACACGCCGTTTCTGGTTCGCGCGGCCATCGAAACCCTCAAGCTCTTTCCCATTTTTAATGCCTCCGCCGAAGGCGACAACATCGTCTATAAACGGGACATCAATTTTGGAATCGCTGTGGCGCTTGAAACGGGACTGATCGTGCCGGTCATTAAACACGCGGACGAGAAAAACTTCCTGGGTATTGCCCGCGCCGTGCAGGAGCTTGCCGAGCGGGCGCGCTCCAAGCAGCTCAGCGTTGAGGACGTTCAAGGCGGGACTTTCACACTGACCAATCCAGGCTCCATCGGCGGCCTGTTTGGAACTCCCATCATCAACCAGCCGCAGGTGGCCATCCTGGGAGTCGGAACCATCGAGAAGCGGCCCGTTGTCCGCAACGACGCCATTGCGATTCGCAACATGGCCTATCTGGCGCTGACCTTTGACCACAGAATTATTGATGGCGCACTCGCGGATCAATTCATGGCTCATTTGAAACAGCGGCTCGAGAATTGGCAGGAGCCGCTGCTCTAAGCGAGCCGTCCGCTCAACCTGAAAAGTTAAGGCTGGGATTTCGAAAGGCGGTCAACCAGGCTGTTCAGGTCATCCCGGCATGCAATGGGATCAAAGCCCTGTTGCTTCATTTGAGGGAGAAAGCGGGCAAGGTTCTCGGCAAAGAACCGCTTGGCTCGGGCTGCCTGTCCCAAGACTCCGTACTGCGCGGCCAGCGACTGGAGAAGCCCCAGCGAGGGCTCCTTTTCACGCGACCACTTGGCCAGGTTTTCCCGCAGAATCCCCTGCAGGTATTCGGAAAAGCGGAGGGTCTGGGCTGTATAATGGCCGTCCGCATAAGCATAAACGGCGATGACATCGGCAGCGTCTTCTTGTGACCCGCAGGCCGTTATCTGCGGCTTGTGAACAACCAGTTGCCATTGAGAGCTTCGTACAATCCGGCGAATTGCCAGGCTTTCAAACGGCCAGCCACCCAATCCTTCAATGTTGCCGATGACCTGGAGGGAATCCTTTTCAACCTCCAGAACCTTGACGGTGGTGCAGCATCGGTTGCCCCCGGAATATTGCCCGACCACCACATCCGGCTTTCCGTTGGCGGTAAGATCCCGCGTGTAGAGCGGGCGAGGCCGTCCACCTCGCACCGGGAATCCGTTCCGGCCCGCGAAATCGTACAACGCCGTCCAGGCGTCCCGGGCGCCTTCAAGGGTATCCAGGTTATAAACGGGCTGGTTCTCGCGGTTATAAACAACCAACCGTCCCGGAGCAAATCCTAAAGTAATGGAATTGGACCGGTAGAGCGCCGCTCGTAAGTCCCGGTTCAAATAATAAGTTCGAAAACGTTGAAAGCCCGGAATCTCGGGGTAGGCCCCGGGCGGAACGGGTTTCCCCAACATGTACCGCTCCGCGGAAGATTCAACTCGCTTGAGGCTCGCCGGCTGCCAATTGCGCTGAAGGCCCAGGATGAAGGCCATGGCGAGCGTCGCCAGCAACGTGGAAATGATCAGTTCACCCTTTCGCATGGACGCCTGGCAACCTCTGGAAGAGTTCAGCAATCCTCATAGCGCATTGCTTCTAACATTAAATCATGAGTGCCGTTGATTGTCATGGAAGGCAGCAAATGCGCGGGCCTCCATTGGAAAAAAACGGACTGGCGTGCCAAAGGAAACGAAGCCGGCGGCCTCGAGGCGCACGACCTCCCGAGCCTTCCAGCTCGAGGCTTGTTTTGAACGGAGCGTAAGTTTCGGCCCGGCCGCTGCAATCAGCCGAGGCGCAAAAAGCACCGCCGGCATTCCAGCCGCAGACGGCTGTTTTTTTTCAGATATAGAACCACTGTCGCCGGCGCGCCCGCTCCTCGATTCCGACCTGATTGCTTTCCTTTCCGTCCGCACCGAGCACCGCCCAGTGCGTTGGCTTGGTCCCTTTAGGTGGCGGCCATGCGGTGACATAGCGTGTTGTGCGGATCAGCCATTCCATCAGGAGCCGCCGGCATTCCTGAACAGTGGACTGATAAGCGCGGTCATAATACAAGTTGCGAGTCTCGTTCGGGTCCTTCTCCACATTGTAAAGCTCCCCAACATCCCGGCCGAACATCTCCGGCTGAAAGTGGACGAACTCCCATGGCCCCCAGCGCAGGTGCTTGCTCCAGGGGGCTTCCGTAACCGCAATTTCGCGGACCGCCTTGCTTCCCCCGGCCAGCAAATCCCGCAGGTCTTTCCCGTCAACCGTATCCATCGGCGGCAAACCGCAAAGGCTCGAGAGGGTTGGCGCAATATCAACGTTCTCCACCAACTCCTGGCATGTTTTGCCGCCAGGAGTAACGCCGGGGACGCGCCAAACCATCGGGACCCGGCAAACCGCGTCCGAGCAGATTCCCGGCGCCTTTTCAGGGATGCCATAGGTGCCGCTATAGCTGCCGTGGTCGGAGCCGAAAAGAATAAGGGTATTGTCGTATTTCCCGGTTCGCTTGAGGTACTCGACCAGTTGTCCCAAAGCGTAATCGACCTGCGTGATGCACCCCAGGTAACCGTGCCATATCCTTCGCGCCCCGGCTTCAAAAGTCTTGGGTTCAAGGCACCATTTCATTTGTTTCATATACCTGACCGCCGCCTGAAAGTTCGGCGGGCGGCCGGAATCATCGTTGTAGATCGTCGGAGGCAAGGGAAGGTCGTCCGGATACATGTCCCAGAATCTTTTGCTGGGGGTAAAACACTCATGGGGCCGGGGCAGAGACACCTGCATACAGAAGGGCGCGTCTCCAATACCCTCCAGAAACTGAATCGACCGCTGCACGATCCAGCCTTCAACGCTATCCTTGTACTCCAGGTTGGAGGGGCGGCCCTCCAACTGCTGCATGCCGTGGCACTCGGGAAGACCGACGCTGTCCTCTAGAGCCAGCAGGCCCCGTTCCTTTAAGTACCCGGCGTACTCGGGGGCGGGAGGAGGGCCGACGTAACGGTAACAGTCCAGCAGCAAATCGCAGTGGTTCTCAAGCCAATTGTGGGGATCATCGGGAGTATGGACTTTCCCGATAGCGGCAGTCCGGTATCCATGCTGGCGGAAGTGCGACAGGTAGCTTGGCAGATCAACCGAGGTGCGATTTCGGCAATCCGGAGAAGGACCGTTAAGACCGTAGTAGCCGTGATTATGACAGTACTGGCCGCTGAAAATACTGACCCGGCTCGGCGTGCAGATCGGCATGGCCGTATACGCCTTTCGGAAATAAGCACCCTCGGAAGCCAACCGGTCAATATTGGGAGTGATGGCGTGGGGATTGTTGCCTTCATACGCCGTAAGAGCAGCTTGATATTGATCGGACATGACGTGGAGCACATTGAGGCGCGGCCGCGCAGGCGCCGGCGAAGCCTTCCCTTCCCCGCCCTTCAAGTCCTCAGCGGAAAGGACTGCGGCTGCACCCATGGCGCTCTGTTTCAAAAAATCCCGTCTCGCTATTTTTCTGCCCATGCGATACTCTCCTCCTCGGGCAACTCAAGAATGGCGAATCAAAACGAAGGCCTTATTCTACACATAACTCCCGCCATTGCCTGGTTATATATAATCTGAACAGAGCCTTCTGTTTTGACGATCCGCAGCTGGCAAGGGCTCAATCTCCTGGATTGTAGAAAAGGAGTTTCGCTCGGTCCATCACAGATTCGGCATGGAACCTCAATCCCACCAAGGTCAGGACCCTTTCGGTTACGCGAAACGCCGTCGTCATCTCGTCATGTTTCGCTCACTCTATCACAGGGACTTCTCGGTCTTTTGGGTTGGCAATTTCTTTTCGAACGCCGGGACCTGGATGCAAAACATCGCTCTGGGCTGGCTGATTCTGATCATTACGAATTCGCCATTCTTGCTAGGCCTGAACGCTTTTCTGGCTCAAATTCCCGCGCTCGTCTTTGCGCTGCCGGGAGGAGCAATTGCCGATCGGCTCAATCGCCGGAAGCTGATGCTCATTACCCAAACGGCCATGATGCTATTGGCGTTGCTGCTGGCCATCCTCACCTCATTCCGCCAGGTCACCATTACTGAAATCCTTCTGATCAGTTCGCTGACGGGTGTCGCCACCGCGCTCAACTACCCGGCGTACCAAGCTTTGATTCCGGACCTCGTCCCGCGGGGCGACCTTATGAATGCCATCGCACTGAATTCTGCTCAATTCAACATGTCGAGAGCAATCGGACCCACGGTGGCCGGGCTGGCGCTCGGCACGTTGGGCGCGGCCGCCTGTTTTTATCTGAATACCGTCAGCTATCTTGCTTTGATTGTTGCCCTGCTGATGATTACGATTCCTCCCCTGCAAAAGCGCCAGGACCCCAGGTTCTGGAATGCGATGTTCGACGGCGTTCGCTATGTGAAGCAACAGCGGGTGCTGATTGTCCTGCTCACTGTACCCGCATTTCTCAGTCTTCTGGGACTGCCCTTTATCGTTCTCATGCCGGTGGTCGCACGTAATCTGATCGGGGTTGGAGCCTCCGGTCTTGGCTACCTGATGGGTGGAGCAGGAGTTGGAGCCGTTATTGCGGCATTGGCCATTGCCGCCAAAGGAAACCTGGAACATCGTGGACGGCTCATCCTCACAAGCGCGACGATTTTTTCATTGTCCCTGATTCTGCTGGCAAACGCGCACACCTTCTGGTGGGCGTTCTTCTTGCTGGCCGTGATGGGCGCCACAGTAGTTGGAACCTTGACGCTGACCAACACAACCCTCCAGATGACAACTCCCCAGCCACTACGAGGGCGGGTCATGGGGCTGTATTATATGGCCATGATGGGAATGTTGCCGTTCGGAAGCCTCCAGGCAGGCGCGGTGGCTCAGGCGATGGGAACTCGTTTTGCGTTGGGATTGGGAGGGGTCGTATGCCTCGTCTACTTTTTAATCCTACAGGTATCTCTTAACCGCCTCCGGCAAGTTGGCAAGCAACCGCAACCTGCCGTCGGCGATCCTTAAATTTCCGGCGCCAAGCGGCTGTTTCCGCTTACGCAGCCGATTACATCACTTTGCGGCAGCCAAGGCTGCGTTAAGAACCTCATAAAAATGCGCAGGCGTCGGCATTCCCACCAACGGCCGTCCGTTGATAAAAAGGGTCGGGGTACTGGCGATCCCCAACCGCTGGCCCTCGCGCATATCCGCTTCAACGCGCGGCAGCGTTTTCTTGGAATCCAGACAGGTGGCAAGGCTCAGCCGGTTTAATCCCGAGCGCTGGCCGAAGTCAAGAAGCAAAGTCCGGACATTGGCGCCGTTAATCATGCTCTGGTTGCCGAAAATCATCGAGCGATAACGGAAGAAGGCTGAAGGCTTCTGCACGTACGCACACTCATTGGCAATGGCAGCAGTCAGCGCCCAGTCGTGGATGGCAACGAGAGGATATTCCTTGAACACGATCCTGACCTGCTTCCCATACTTGGGAATCACTTCCTGCTCCAGGAACTTCTGCATGTGCGCACATTCCGGGCATTCCAGATCGGCGTATTCAACAATCGTCACCGGCGCGGTCGCAGGGCCGACGGAGGCCTGATTCTTCAGTGAAATCGAACGCTCCACGTCCTTCCTGGGATCGGAATTCAAGGCATAGATGTTTCCGATCACCATATAGTGGCCGTCCTTGGTGACAAATGCCTGCTGCTGAGACTTTCGCTTCCCGTTATTAACGTAAATGGTGGTCTGATAGAAATCGTGGTACAGAGACTCGTGAAAGGGGGAGACCGTCAACTTGGTCCCATCTGGAATCCCAAACCTCTCCCGGACATAGTGGATAATCTTCTGCTCGGTCGCAGCCTGCTTGGCGGCGGACGGCTGGCGCGTGGTCTGCGCTGACGCCATCACCGTCCAGAGCAAACCAACCAGACCGGCTGCTGCAGTCACTCTCTTCCAGTGCTTCTTCATCAAGCCCCTACACTCCTTTCAATACCCCTGGCAAGCTTCGCAGTGTGCTCACATTCTAACTGCGTCCAAACTAAAAAATCAAATCAACCGGGGGCCCCTCCGCCAATATCCCCGCGGCTCAAGAGACGCCGGACCTTTGGGTTCCTTATCTTACAAAGGTCCGGCGTCGTTAGAAAACAAATCCCAGTTGCGCTTGCCAGGTTCGAGGAGCCACAAAATGGGTTCCGCTAAAGGTGGAAAGAAAGTTATACATCGCCTCCGTATCGGTTATGTTGATCGCCGTAAGCTTCAGCGTCACCCTTGGATGTTCAGTATGGAAAAGGTTATCGAATCCCACCCCAACGTCGAAAAGATTGCGAGGGGCGATGCGAGGAGGATTCGTATCGTCGTTCTCAGTTCCCGGCGCGGGAATGACGATCCGAGTGGCGCCCCATTGCGGATAGGGGAGGTTACAGGAGGTAATCGGATTGTTCAGCGTCGCGAAGTGGTTCCC
>CAYWMN010000147.1:0-9172 GCA_964459065.1 uncultured Acidobacteriota bacterium
GCCCATGGTGAACGAAAAAGGAATGGCGATCAAGGTGATGACGAAGGCGATGAGTGGATAGGAAAACTTGCGGTAAAGGGCCACGGAGAGCCTCACCACGTCAAATCCCCCCTGCTTCAATTCCCGGATATAGTTCCGCAATTCCAGTACGCTCATTTGCGCCGAGGGCTTGACTTCCTTCTTGAAATAGGAGGGAGTTTCATTGAGCTCTTTGAAAGCGCTGACCGAAAAAGGCTTGTAATCCACCACTTTCCCGTCGGCAAAGTTGCGCACCCAGCCATGCCAAAGCATCCACTCGTGCAGATGGGGTTCCCAGAAGGCGCGGGCGGCGTAGATCCGGCGGCTTAAGCTGAAGTCGCCGGAATTGATTTCGTAAACCGACAGGTCGGCGAAGGCGTTCTGGTCAGGATCGAAGAAACGGTAGTTGTAAATCTTGTCGGATTTGCCGAAAATCCATTGGCGGTCCGGCCGGTAAGCGGTCTGGGCCGGCTTGCCTTTGATCTCGTTGAGGATGGCGTTCTGCCGCTGGTTGGTCGTGGGCAGGTAATTGTTGCCCAGGATGAACATGCCGGCGCTCAGCAGTGCAGCGGTCACCAGCACTGGCAGCGCAATTCGGTACAGGCTGATGCCCGCCGATTTCACGGCAACCATCTCATTGGATTTGGTCAGCAGGCCGAAACTCACCAGCGTGGCCATCAGGATGCACAAGGGCAGCAGCAGGTACACAATCTGCGGCATGAGATAGGCGTAATAGGCCAGCGTGGCGGTGATGGGGATGTGGTTGCGAACGATATCGGCGAGGTGCTGAAAAAAATCGAAGATGACGTAGACGCCGATGAAGGCCACCAGCAAAACCGATAGGTAAAAGAGCCAGTTGGTGAGGACGTAAAAGTCCAGAATCTGGAAAAGGCTTCCGCTGAGCTTGCCGAGCGGGTTTTTCCTCGTAGCCTTTGGTTTGCGAGGCCTGCCGAGCGGGGATTTCTTAAACCAATACTTGAAGTCACCGGCCCAATGTTGCAAGGTATCCAGGCTGGTTACCGCCCGGCTCATCTGGTGAAGCATCACAATCCCTGCCAGGCCGAAAAGCACATTGGCTGTCCAAAGTCCTATTTCCGGATTGATGGTGCCTTGCTTGGCGAGGCTCAGTCCAAAGGCCATCAGGACGTAATAGACAAAAACCAACAGGAGGCTCAGCATCAAGCCATACGCTTTGCCGCCCTTGCGGGTAATCAGTCCAAGGGGCAGGGCGACCAGGGCCAGCACGAGGGCTGCCACGGGCAAAGCGAGGCGATAATTGATCTCGACTTTGGCCAGGCGCTGGCCGCCGGCCCTTTTGAGGACGGTCAGCAAAGTAAGGGGGGGCATCATGGCCGCTGAATCGTGGCCGGGCTTGCGGCCGCCGAGGCTCTCAAGCGGGATGTCGGTCTGGTCAAAGGAGATGGTTGAATACTGATGGGGGCGGTTTGGGTCATACTCTTGCGTCGACCCGTGCTCAAGATGAATGTCGACTTCTCCCGAGGCCTTGTCGTTGACAACGCGTCCGGTTTTAGCTAACGTAACTTTCACTTTGCCGTGATCGGAGGTATCGGCAATAAAAACTCCCCGCCACTGGCCGCCGGAGCTCGCAATATCTCTCAGGTAAAGGAGGCGGTTGGGAGACTGCTCGATAAACACGCGAGGCCGGAGTTGATAGTTGGCCTGGGCGGCCGCCAGGCGTGCTTCGATGTTATGTAATTTTCGGAAAGCCAGCGGAGAAAGAGACAAGCTCATCCACGAGGCCAGCAGCCACCCTCCGGCCGCGAAGATGAGAACGGGCCTCAGAAACTGCCCGCGGCCGATCCCGACCGCCCGCACGGCGATGACCTCGCCATCGGCGGCCATGCGGCTGAGACCGATCAGGGTTCCTACCAGCACCGCCAGCGGAATTGTGACTACGAAAATGCTGGGAAGCGGCAGCAGAAAAAGCGCAATGGCGCTGCGAATGGGGACTTGCTTGCTCGCAACAATTTGAAGCACGCGGCCCAGCGGCCGAAGGTAAAGGATGAAGCTGAAAACCGCCAGGCCCAGAAGCGAGTGCGTAAAGACTTCTTTAAAAATGTAGCGGGTCAGCATCCGCATGGGAAGTGTCCGGGCTTGAATATCGTTTTGGAGTTTTGATGAAGCAATCTTACCTTATGCTGCTGTGGCACATGCACCAGCCCTTCTATAAGGACCTGGCGGAGGGCGCTTATGCCATGCCGTGGGTGCGGCTTCACGCCCTGAAGGACTATTGGGGAATGGTAGCCATGCTGCGGGAGTTCCCCGCCTTCCATGCCACCTTCAACCTGGTCCCTTCGCTCATTTCACAACTACAAGAGTATGCACGAGACGAAGCCCGCGAGCAAGCCTATGAGCTTGCCTTCAGGCCTGCCGCCAGCCTGGGGGCTGAGCAGCGTGAAAGCCTGGCTCGGTTTTCGTTCCAGATGAATATCAAGAACCTTGTAAACCGTTTTGGGCGCCTTCGGGAGCTGTACGATAAAGTCCAGGCCGCCGGAGGCTCGGCCCTGTTTCTGGCGACCGATGAGTTGCTGGACCTGCAAGTTTTATCTCAGCTCGCCTGGTTTGATGAAATCTACTTGTCTTCGGACAAAGTTATCCACAACCTGGTTGCCAAGCGAAGAGGCTATAGCGAGGAAGATAAGCTGTTGCTTCGCAAGAAGGAAATCGAGATATTTAATGCAATACTTAAAGAATACCGGGAGGCTTCTGAGCGAGGCCAGGTGGAACTTTCCACTTCGCCCTTTTACCACCCGATTCTGCCCCTGCTATGCGATACGAACGTTGCCCTTGAGGCCCGGCCGAATGTTCGAATGCCGCGGCCAGGATTTCGTCACCCCGAAGACGCCGCCGGACAGTTGCGGGCCGCGGTCGAATTGCATGAGCAGGTTTTCGGCAAGCGCCCCAAAGGATTGTGGCCCAGCGAGGGCTCTGTTTCCGACGAAGTTCTGCGTCTGGCGGCCCGGGAGGGATTCACCTGGGCGGCCACCGACGAGGGCGTGCTTTCTCGTTCGATTCAGGCGGAGTTCACCCGTCGTCCCGACGGCGGAGTTGACAACGCTCGCGAGCTTTACCGGCCCCACCGGTTTGCTGTGGACGGCCGGAGCCTTTCGGTTTTTTTCCGCGACCATGTTCTTTCGGATTTGATCGGGTTTGTTTATTCGCGGATGGAGCCTCATGCGGCCGCGCAAGACCTCTGGCAGCGAATTCACAAGACGGCGAGCGGCACGGGCGACCGGCCGGCCTTGATTTCCATTATTCTGGATGGCGAGAACGCCTGGGAATTCTATCCCGGCAATGGCAGGGAATTCCTGCGGGCGTTCTATGCGAAAGTGGCCGCAGACCCTCAGTTAAAGGCTGTGACCGCGAGCGAAGCGCTCGAACTGGTTGAGCAGGGAACGCTGGAGCACGTTGTGCCCGGGTCCTGGATCAATGCAAACTTTGACGTGTGGATCGGCGAGGAGGAGGACAACCGCGCCTGGGAATTGCTGGCCGAAGCCCGCAACTATTTTGAGGGCAACAAGGACCGCAAGGGGCTCGATCCGGCGCGGGTTCGGGAATCGCAGCAGGAGCTTTGGATTGCCGAGGGAAGTGACTGGTGCTGGTGGTATGGGCCCGAGCACACCAGCGGCCAGGACGAAGAATTCGACCTCCTCTATCGCAAGCATTTGAGCAACATTTACCGGCTGCTTGGGGCGTCTCCGCCCGATCATTTTGCCATTCCGGTCAAGTCCGGAAAAGCCGGCGCTCTCAATTATCCGCCCACCGGAAGCATTGAGCCCGTCATCGATGGCCTGGAAACGAATTACTTTGAGTGGATTGGAGCCGGCCTTTATATTCCTGATTCGGGTTCCGGGTCGATGCACGGTGTTCGAAAGTACCTGACAGCCTTTTATTATGGATATGGAGCGCGGGCCTTATACCTGCGCTTGGATTTCTCTCCGGCTTTCCAACGCGACCACCCGTCATTTGAGGTCCGTCTTGCCTTCGAGGGCAAGGGGTCGGCGCGGCTTCATGTCTCTGTTCACAACGGCGCGCTCGGCCGGATGGAGTTCCAGCAGGATGGGGAGAGTAATTTTGTCCCGGTAACCAGCAGTGAGAACCTTCAGGCCGGGTTCTTGAATATTTTCGAGGTTAAAGCTGATTATGAATTCTTGAGGATCTCCGCCAGCGAAAAATTGAAGTTGCAGGTGTCGCTTTGGGCTGACGACCTGCCGCTCGATCTGCTTGCGCAAAACGGCCTGTTGACGCTGGAACCTTTAGAAGACCAGCAAAGTTGGTGAAGTTTAAAACGGAGAATACCTTGAGGATAAGTTCTAATGCTAAGCTTTAGGTATAGATGCCAGGAGATTGACTGTACATAATCTTACGCTTTAACCTAATGGACTACTTTCCACCCGGGGACAATCACGTTGACGGGGTCAGCCCCGACGGGTACTGCGGTTACCAGCCTCAGCGGGTTGGTGCGTACAATAGCCAGGCTGCCTGATGCGCTGTCGGCGACGGCCAGGAACCTTTCATCAGGAGTTAAAGCCAGGGCCTGCGGAGCCACGCCCACGTGGACGGAACTCAGGATGCTGCGGTCCGGCACGCTGAAGGCGGTTACAAACCCATCGCCGGCGTTGGCCACGTACATGACGCTCGAATCACTTTTAAATACAGCGGCTGCGGGATCCTTCCCGGTCTGCAGCACCTGTTCCACGTTGTCGTGAGAAGCGTCCAGGAGGGTCATATTCGAGCCCTCTTTGCTCAGGACAAATAATTCGCCTCCGTCCGGCTTGAGCGCCAGTCCGCTGGGCTTGGTGCCGATTTCAATGTGCGCCAGAATGGTGCGGCGCGCGATCTCCGCCGCCGAAATCTTTTGGTCTCCGGTATCGGCTACGAAGGCCACGGAACCATCACGGGAGATCACCAGTGGGCCGGGCGCTTTGCCGACCTCAACTGAACCCAGCAGTTTTTTCTCAGGCGCGCTGATGAAGTAGAGCCGGTCGCGGGCCGGATCGCTCGCAACCAGAGTCTTGCCATCCGGCGTCAGGGCCAGGTCCTGGAGCCCCGGCGCAACTTTCACTCGGGCGGCTTCCTTCCTCGTGGCGCAATCGAGAAAAACCACCCGGCCTTGGTCGGGTTCAATCGTATAAGCAGTTGATCCGTCCGGTGCGAAGACAAGGCCTCGCGCCTGCGCGCCAATGTCAAATTGATGCACGAGCGCTAGCGCCGGAAAAGCGATCACGCTGACTTTCCCGGATTCTGAGACCACGTAGATTTCCCGGCTCTGGGGGCGCCGGACGGCCTGGTCGGGGAACGGCGCCACCGGGATCGTCGCCAGGATCCGCGCGCTTGAAAGATTGAGGGCGGTCACGGAATCGCTCTGATGGTTGACGACAAAAGCCACATAACTGTTGGGTGGCTGAGGGACTTGCTTCTGGCAGGCGGCACTCGCGAGGGCGAGCAGAGCCAGAAATCCCCACACCCAAACCCGGCCGCGCCGCAGTCGGGACAACTCAAAAGCACCCCAACCAAACCGCAACATACTCAAAAGGCGGTGTAGCGGTCGGCTTGCGTCTGCAACTTCAGTCGATCGAGTCGTTCCAGTCATATTCAGTGAAACATCTCGTGAATTATATGTTATGCACTACATTAAGTTTAATTGGCTAAGCTCTAAGATTAGTTGCCGATGTCTGGCCTTATCCTTGAGCATAATCTAGTATTTCCAATGTGAAGTATCGGTTCCGTCGGGAGCGTGGCGGGTGATCGAGGCTGCCATCGCTCGAAGCAGTTGAGCATCAGACATCGGGCTCCAGCCATGGCCTTTCATGGGACGGCCGTACTCGAACGAACCTTCGTAATGAGGATCGCTCGTGCTCTCAAGAAACTTCTGCATCCGGTAGACCGCCAGGTTCAGATAATAGCCATCCATATCTCCGACAAAGAAATGCAGTTTCCCGACCAGCTCCGGCCCAATGCGCGGCCAGTTTTCGCTGAGATAGGCCCGCAGGTCGTAGCCGTGCCGGCGCATGTAATCGGCGACGCGGTGATCGATTTTGCCGGTCTGCTTGTTCCACAAAGGTTCCGGGTATCCATCAGGGCCGACAGGACCAAAAACGGCCTCCCAGGCGTTGAGCTGCTGGGCCGACCGGCCGTGGCTGCCCAGCACCCTTTCCAGCTGGCTGAATTGTTTGGCCGTAATCGATGGCTGCCCGTCGGGATAGCGCATAATGTACCGCTCGGGCGCGAGCCAATGGCGGCCGGGAAGGTAAAAGGCGTTGTCATCCTTGTAGATGTTGATCAGCCCGTAGTTGCGGAAGTCGATCGGGTCCGGGTAGAAGCACCAGACGCCGCCAAAGAAAGCGGGGTGATAAAGCTGTAGAGCCAGCGCCTCCCAGCCGCCCGTGGAGCCGCCCGTAAGGACGCGCGCCCAGGGTTGCCGGATCACCCGGAAGCGGCTTTCCACGGCGGGAATCAGCTCCTTCATGATGGCGTCGCCGTAAGGTCCGTCGTTCGCGGAATTGACTGCGTAGGAATCGTCGTAATAGGGCGTGGGATGCTGGAACGTCACCACAATCATGCGCGGAAAACCGGCGGAATTCCAGGCGTTGTAAAGCCTTGACCCGTAGCCTCCGCCGTCCTGAGCATCGCCGGATCCGGGGGCCTGAAATCGAAAGGGCGCATGAAGGTGAGAGGGGAAATGGGTTTGCAAATAAACGACGGGATAATGCACGTGCGGATGCTGGGCGTAGCCTTTGGGCAGCAGCACGGTGGCGCCGATGTAAAACGGGTGTCCCCAGAAATGCGTGAGCAGCTTGCTTTGAATCTTGAAGCGTTTGACCCAGGCCGTATCCGCTGGGATGTGGACGGGCGGGATAACCTTCGTTAGCTGGAGCTTGATGTTGTATCCGGCCCGGGGATCGAGATGGACCCGGAGGACCCGGCTGTAAAGATTGCCTGGCGAGCGGGCGAACCATTGTCCTTCCCATTGGTCCATGTGCGCCCAGATCACATGGCCGTCAGCGCGGTGAAACCGCGTGTAAATGTTCAGCACGGCCTGGGCGTAATAGTCGCCCGCTGGAATCGCCCGCAGCCTTTTGGGTGGATACCCCAGCGTCGAGGCGTTGATGGTGGCGGCCTGGCCAGGCTGCAGCTGGGAAACGTCCACGCCGAAGATGGGCGGCGTGTCGCCCCACCAGCCGGCCCTCAAGCGCGGCTGCCGGTTGTCCGTGCGGCTGATGATGATGAACACCCGGCCCGTGATGGGTCCTTTGTGGACCGCTGCCGGGAAGGAAATCTCAAATCGGGTTTCGGGTTGGGCCGGGGCGGCAGAGGCGCGTGCGCCGGAGAAGGCCATCAGCGCCATCATCGAGCAGAAGGCGAGCGCTGCAGCATGGAGAAAGCGTCGTGGAGGCTTGCCGGATAGCGGATTCATAAGGGCTGGATTGTAACACGAAGGCGGCTCGGGACGGGCGGCGGAATGTAGTTAAAGTAATGGTTGAGATGTCGGCGCGCCGACAAGCCGGCGTTTGCTTGCCTTGCCACCGCGCCCGAACCCGCAACAAACCTGCAGACTCCTTGCGATTCTTCTCGCCCTGCTTGGCCGCCCCCACCCGGCGCATATGGTGTCGCGGCGCAAAATTGACGGCCTCTCAACCGCTCTGCTAAGATGCAGCTTCGATGAAGCGAGGCTCCGTGCGCGTAGGCGTGCACACATCCATTGCCGGGGATCTTGAAAACGCCGTGCGGCGGGCCGCCGAAATCGGTTGCGACACGTTTCAGATGTTTTCCGCCAACCCGCGGGGCTGGCTGGCGCCCGAACCCTCGGCGGAGGATTGCCGCCGGTTCCGGACGGCGCGCGAGGCCTCGGGGCTTAGGCCGCTGGTGATTCACGACAACTACCTGATCAACCTGGCTTCGGCCGACCCCGAGATTCGCAAGAAGTCGATTGCGGCCTTCCGGCGCGAGATTCGCCGGGCGGTGAAGCTGGGTGCGGAATACCTGGTGGCGCATCCCGGCAGCGCCAAGGGTTCGAGCGCTGAAGACGCTGTTAAGACTTGTGCGGAATCCATCCAGCGGGCCGCCGACGGGCTCGAATTCGGCGGGCTGATGATCCTGATTGAGAACACCGCCGGACAGGGGACCGCGATCGGCCGCAGTTTTGAGGAAGTTGCGGAAATCATCCAGGCGGCGGGCAGGGAATTGCCGATGGGATGCTGCGTTGACACGGCGCACTGTTTTGCCGCCGGATACGCAATCCACACGAAGGCGGGCTTACGGGAAACGGTCAAAGCGCTTGACCAGACGGTGGGCCTCAGCCGGGTGCGGGTGATTCACGCCAATGATTCGAAGGCGGCTTTTGATTCGCACGTGGACCGGCACGAGCACATCGGCAAGGGTGCCATCGGCGCTGAAGCTTTCCGCCGCATCGTGCGCCACCCGAAGCTGCGGAACATTCCCTTTATCTGCGAGACTCCCGTGGATGAGCCGGATGATGACAAGCGGAACGTTGAAATGATGCGGAAACTCGCCGCGAAGTAAGCCGATGATGAACATCGACAGCTGGTGGGACTCTCGGACCCGCAACCGCTTTGAGGCGATTCTGGAACTGGTGATGGACGCGGTTTCCGATGATTACGAGACGCTCGACGTGATTCTCAGCACCATCAACGAGAGCTACCCGGGCGCTCCTGACCTCGAAGACTGGGAGGCCCTGAAGGCTGCTCCGGTTGCGCGTCACGAAGCTGTTCAGGCTTTGCAGGAGCTCGCGCGCGAAGGCTACGCGCAAGCCTACGTTTACGATGAGGCGGAAAAGGATTTCCTGCCTGTTGCCTTCGGCAAGGAGCGGATCAAGGCTCTCTGGTTTTACGCCACGCCGAAGGGCCTTAAGGCGGTAGAACGCTTTCCGGTGCGGCGCGCCGGCTTTAATTCCTGAATGGGCGGGTCCGGTTACAGGCCTGCGGTTTCGTGGTGAAGCAGCCGCCCGTTACAATAGTGAGCAGAGGCTAATGGATTCCAATTACGATCCTCAGAAGATTGAAACCCGCTGGCAGCAGCGCTGGCGGGAAGAGAAGTTGTTTGACGCTGACGTCGCCCCCGGCCGCAAGAAGTATTACGTGCTGGAGATGCTGCCTTATCCTTCCGGCGACAT
>CAYWMN010000148.1:0-9103 GCA_964459065.1 uncultured Acidobacteriota bacterium
GATTTTCCGGCGTCAGTTTGCGGGTTTTCACCCACTTTGCAGTTTGGAGCACTCCGGCTTTCTGGATGTTCGCCATGTTGAAGCCGCCATCACCCGGTACCGGAGAGGCATAGATGGAGTTGGCGTACAAATAATTATCGATGACGTAGGGCAAGCGAACGCTTTCGCGCACGAATTCAAACGAACCCATCGTGCCCAGCGCTACCAGCGCAATCACCAGGCTGAACGCAAGGTGCATCCGCGCGGGCTTGATCAGCGCAAACAGGGCCAGGGCAAAAGTCACCGCCAATAGAATCGCCGCGTACCTGGCGAAATCGGTGGCGGTGGTCATGGGTCCGCCAGCGCTGGCCCAAGTGTGCGAGGGAATCTGGTGGACGTACCACCAACCGAAAGCCGGCATCACGGCAAGAGAGGGCACAATCCACAGAGCGCTCCATTTTACGATGCGCCCTTTCAGGGCCTTGTCTTTCTGTACGCTTGCCGTGACGAGGGCGTACACACCCGCCAGGGCCAGGCAAATGGCAAAGCGCATCGCCAGCGACGGGAAATAGGTTGGATTGAAGAAGCCGCTCCAGAACTTGTGATTCTCAACCCACTTTCCCGAGGTCAGCATGAAGGTGATGATGCCGTTGATAATCACCAGGCTGGCAAAGGCTGCACCGAAGTAGATCCAGCCGAACCACTCATGCACGCGCGCATCCAGCTTATCCCAACCGTACAGATAAAACAGCGCGGCGCTGATCTCGGTGAAAAAGAATACCCACTCGATCGCCCATCCCCAGACGAAAATGTGGATGAGGTCGCTGGTCGCTGCCGGACTGATCAAGCCGATAGTGAACCAGATTCCCACGCCGGTCACGACCCCGAAGACAACCGTCACCAGGACGAAGAACTTGCTATGGAACTTGAGCCAATCGAGAAGTTTGGCGTCTCCGCTGCGCCGCGCTTTTCGCTCCGTCAGCACCAGAAACAAGCCGCCGCCGACCGCAAAATGAGAGATGAAGACGTGGATGATCGCAACCGTAGCGATCAGGAGTCCGGCCCCGAAAGCAACATCCCAAACCGGATAGTTCATGGTGCTTATCCTTGTTAAACACGCATGCACAGGGGGGTAGAATCGTGAAGTCTTGCGTGTTTCTGCCCTATAAAGTTAGCCGACCCCGCCCAGCGTTTCCGTGTCCTGCATCACAATTCTCTTCCGCTCCCTGGCCGAGGCTGCCGGCAGTCGCAGGGGCTATAATATCCATAGGTCGGCCCCAGTCCGGTTGGGGGATTTCAATTCTGCGATTAGCGCAAGTCTTGAGCGCCCGGGAAAAGCTTATGGGCATCTATTCAAAACACGTCTGGCCTTTCATGCTGGACTTCGCGATGCGAAACAAGGAGGCGGCGCGCTTGCGCGCTGCCTTCGTCCCTCAGGCGCGCGGCGACGTCCTTGAAATAGGCATCGGTTCCGGTCTGAACCTGCCTTTTTACTCTTCCGAGGTCCGGCACATTTACGGAGTGGACCCTTCGGTCGAACTCCAGCGAATGGCTCGCCGGAGGGCGGGAGGCGTGTCCGTGGAAGTTGAATTCCTGACGCAGTCCGCCGAAGATCCGCTGCCACTGCCCTCCGCCAGCATCGACACGATCGTTCTGGCCTGGACGCTGTGTTCCATTCCGGACCCGGCCCGGGCTCTCGGGCAGATGAAGCGGGTGCTGAAACCGAGCGGCCGGCTCGTGTTTGCCGAACACGGGCTCGCCCCCGACTCCGGCGTTGCGGCCTGGCAGGATCGGCTGACGCCGGTGTGGAAGCGCGTTGCAGGCGGCTGCCACCTGAACCGGAAGATTGACGATCTCCTCATGGACGCCGGATTCGCAATGGACAGCCTGATGACGCTTTATATCGCCGGGCCCCGTCCACTGACTTACACGTACAAGGGGATTGCGCGGCCTGCTTGACTGGAGACCCGGGGTGGCTCATACATCGCGCGGTTTGCGATGGGTGCGAATGACCACGCCGGCTGGCGCTCCCTTTATGCATTCAGGTAGGTCGGGTTGTAGTGAAGACCGGGCAGACTCAGGCGGGGGGATGTCACCTGGCGGTTGACTTCTGAAGGGGGCTCAGAGGTGCTTGGCGGAAATGCCCAGCTTTCGCATCCTGGCAAGCAGGGTTGTGCGTTTCAGGCCCAGCAGCGCTGCGGCGCCCCTGGGGCCGGCAACCACGTGAAGATGGTGACGGGCGACAATACGGCTATTGCCAAGTAGCCTTCCAGCCGGCTTGGCCTGGGAACCACGATTCAGACTGCCGGGGAGCTTCTCGAAGGCGCGCAGGATGGGAACCTTTCACCCCAGGCGGCTGCCGCTATTGAGAAAGCGGATGGCTTTGCTCAGGTCTTTCCCGAACACCAATTCCAAATCGTGAAGGTGCTCCAGGATCACGGGCACATCGTGGGCATGACCGGCGTTGGGGTGAACGACGCGCCTGCCTTGAAGCAGGCCGATACGGGCATCGCGGTCAGTGGTTCGACGCAAGGTGGCCGCTGACCAGGCGGCGAGGTTTCTGTGAGATTTGAAATAGCCGGGCCGAGAGGGAATTAGCCTCCGCAAGCGGATCATGTCAACCGAGCATGGCCGACCAGCCGAGCGTGCTGATGGCGGCCAGCAGCACCGCCAGCCCCGCTCCCATCCAGACTCTTTCGCGCCGGCCGGAGTTTTTCCATTCTCCGGCGATAATGCCGCAGGCGTTGGCGGTCAGCAGGCCGATGACCAGAGTCAGCGGCCAGCCGATCGCCGGGCCCAGCGTGCCGAGGCGCGGCGCCGCGGATCCATAAACAAAAATGCTGCCGCCCCAGAGCAGGCCCATCAGAATGGTGAGCGCGTAGAGTGAACCAGATTTGGGCTGCCGGTATTTTGCGAAGCTCCGGTTTTGCCGGAACAGATATCCGCAGAAGCCGAGGTTGGCCACGGCGCCTCCGGTCAGCATCAGCAACCAGACCAGATTGGAACCCGCAAAGGCGCTATTGCCCAGGTGAACGGCAGCGTGAATGACGCCTTGTGCCGAGCTGTAGCCGATGTTGAACACGGCGGAAAGAATGCCCGAGCCCGTGCACAGGGCGAGACCGATCCAGAAAGGCCGCGCTTTGCCCACCATTTCCCGCGGCGCGGTAGAGCCTTTCTGGCTCTGCTCCTTCAGCTTGCCCGCGTAGCCGCACAAGGCAATGCCGGCGATGGCGATGGCCGTTCCTGCCATGATGGCCTCGCCTTGCCTTTCAAAGAGCTTGCCGGGAGCGAGCACCAGGATGGGGAGAAACGATCCGAGCGATGAACTGATGGCCAGAACAAAAGTGTTGCCCAGTGAGATGCCGATGGCGCTGACGCCCTGTCCGAACATGATGGCCCCGAACCCCCAGGCAAAACCACAGACCACGGCCATCACGATGGCTTGCGTGGGGGCCTGGTGGAGCGCTTCGCCCAGGTTTGAAACCGTCGCGACGGCCATCACCACGGGCATCACAAGGCAGGAGACGACAATAAATAGCGCCCAGACGTTTTCCCACGACCATCGCCCCAGATACCGCATGGGCAAAGTGAAAGTGCCGTTCATCAGCCCGGAAACAACGGCCAGCATGAGCCCGGCCGCCAACGCAGTGGATATCACTGTTTTTCGAACTCCTGTTAAGCTATATTGTCAGTCCGCTCCGGAGCGGTTCCGGAAACCGAACAAGAAGTGCGGCGAAGGTCATTTTGAAAAAAGACAACCTGATCGCGGGCCTCAAACATGGATTGATCGTTTCCTGCCAGCCACGCGTGGCGTCTCCGCTGGATCATCCGAAATTTATTGCGGCACTTGCCGCGGTCGCCGAGCAGCAGGGAGCGGTTGCCGTCAGGATCCAGGGCCCGCGGAACATCCGGGCCGTGCGCGATGCCGTCAGCATTCCGGTAGTGGGCATCGAAAAGATCAACGATCCCGAGTCTCCCGTTTACATCACGCCGACGCTCGAATCGGTTCGGCGGGTTCATCGTGCGGGCGCCCAGCTGATTGCTCTGGATGCGACCGAGCGCCCTCGCCCTCGCGATCAGAACCTTGCCGGCATTGTTCAGGCTGCCAAGGCCGAACTGGGAGCGATCATTATGGCCGATGTGGCGTCCCTTCAGCAAGGACTCAACGCCGCGGAACTTGGGGTTGACCTGATCAGTACAACCCTTTACGGATACACGGAAGAAACCCGGCGCTCGCAGGGTCCCGGCCTTCGTCTGCTGCGCGACCTGGTGCGAAAAGTGGATGTTCCAGTGATCCTTGAAGGGCGCGTTCATCATCCTGACCAGGCGCGCCGGGCCTTTGAACTGGGAGCGCACGCGGTGGTGGTTGGCACCGCCATCACGGACGTCGAGTGGCTGGCCCGCAGGTTTATCGAGGCGTGCCCGGGCCACGCGCGAAGGCGCCCCTCGTGACGTTGTTAAAAGCGTTAGCCTGGCCTTTGCCATCCGGCGCAACGCGCAAGGGAGGACCATGAAGCTTTTCCTCGGAGTCGACGGCGGGCAGACCACCACCAAAACGGTTGTGGGCGACGAGCAGGGCGGAATTGTCGCCCGGGCAAGCGGCGGGCCCAGCAACCATACCGAAGAACCGGGCGGCCCCCAGCGGCTGGAACGCGTGGTGCTGCAGACCATCCAGGATGCGCTCGCGCCCATGGGCGTTTCCCATCCCACCGCTCACAGGTTTGCCGCCGCCTGCTTCGGCATGACCGGCGAAACCGAAATTAAAACCAGGATCCTCCGGCGCATTGTGCAGGCCGAACGGATAAGCGTGGTTCATGATTCGGTGAACGCGCTCGTGGGCGCGACGGCCGGCGAGCCCGGCATCATCGTGATTGGCGGCACCGGTTCGGTGGCGCGCGGAGCCAATGCCGCGGGAGCGGAAGCGCGGGTGGGCGGATGGGGCCACCAGTTCGGTGATGAAGGCAGCTCTTACTGGATTGGCCGCGAGGCGGTGCGCGCGACGCTTGCCGAGTATGACCGCCTTGCGGAGGCGACCCTGCTGACGCCCATGCTGTTTGAGCGCCTGGAGGTGAATTCGCCTTATCAGCTGACACAGAAATACTACGCCGGAACCTTGTCGCGCGACCACCTGGCTGGCCTTTCCGTCTGGGTCAACGAGGCTGCCACCAAAGGCGACCGGGTGGCCCGCGAAATCCTTCACCGCGCGGGGCGCGATCTTGCAGGTTTGGCCTGCTCGCTGATCCCGCTCATTTTTCCGCGCCCGGACGAGGACTCTGCGAAATCCACCACGCAAAAGTTCCCGGTCTGTTACGCCGGCGGAGCTTTTGAGAGCGAGTTCGTTCTCGCAAGCTTCCGTGAATCCGTTGCCGCGGGCGACGATCGGGCGGAGGTTCGCGCGGCGCAGCTTCCTCCCGTGCTGGGGTCGCTGCTCATTGCCTACCGTTCGGCGGGAATCAAAATTCCCGCTGCGGTCATCAGGGGCTGGATGATCTAGCCTCATAGCGGGTTGTGGCGACCTTCAGGAGGCACCTGCCCGGTGCATGCACACTCCCTCTGTGTGACTTCACTCACTGTAATACGTGATGTAGATCACTGGCTGCAGGCAGTTCAATATTGCATGTTAGTACCTGAGCATCTGGAATATCAGAAAGAACCGAAATCTCCGTACGAAATCCTGGGAGCCCCTTATGGAACTTACACCCAGCATGGAAAGGTTCATTTCCGGTTGGGGAGAGATGGCCAGCAAATGGTGTATCAACCGCACAGTTGCTGAGGTTCACGCGCTGTTTTTCCTTGCCAGGGATCCACTGAGCGCCGATGAGGTTGCGCGCGTGCTTTCCCTGTCACGCTCCAACATCAGTTCGGCATTGAGAGAACTGGAGAGCCGCAGACTTATCAGTGCGGTTCATTTCCGTGGCGAACGCAAGCAATTCTACGAAGCCATCACGGACCCTCTGGAGGTGTTCCAGGTTATCCTTGATGATCACAAGCGCCGGGTGATCGACCCTTCTGTAGACGTTTTCCGTGCCTGCCTCGAAGATCAGAAGCGGAGCAATCCGGAAGACCTCCACACGGCGGGGCGAATGCGCGAAGTGGTGGAATTGTTTTCCGCCGTGACTCCGTTGTATGAAGAACTTCGGCACCTCACCAAGGGCCCCGTCCACAATCTTTTCAAGATAACAGCCAGAATCAGAGAACTCCTCACCTAGGCCGGGGACCTCCCTTCGACGGCGATCTTCTCCAATCTTCACATTTCTACACTCCCATCGAGTAAGAGCAAGGTCTCCTGAAATATTCGAGAAGGGCATGAGCCCTGCCGGAAAAGCACAGCGACGTGGTGTGATGGGCAACACTATGGCGTGTGATGCGCATCACAACGCTTATTCCCCAAATTGTTGCATTGTATTCAGTGGGCACTGAATAGGCGGAACTTACAGAAATTTCTGAAATTTATGGATGCACTTTATGAAGCTTAACCCAGCGGCGGAAAGGTTCGTAGCCTGGTGGGGCGAAATGGGAAGCAAGTGGGGTGTTAACCGGACCGTGGCAGAGATTCATGCCCTCTTTTACCTGTCGTGCGACCCTTTGCATGCCGAAGAGATAGCCGCCACGCTGTCATTTTCGCGTTCCAACGTCAGTGCAAGTCTACATGAGCTGCTGAACTGGGGCCTGATCAGCCCGGTTCACCACCGGGGCGATCGCAAGCAGTACTACGAAGCGATCACAGACCCGTGGAAAATGTTTCGCGTGATTCTTGATGAGCGAAAGCGGAGGGAAATCAATCCCACGGTGGCGACGCTGCGGGCATGTCTGGACGAAATGGAAGGGTCTTCTCCAAAAGGCGACCCGTGCACACGGGAGAGGTTGCGCACCATGCTGGAATTTTTTGAACTCATGATCCCTTTATATGACGAACTTCGGCGTCTGCCCGGTGGCCCCATACGAAATCTAGCCCGCCTGAAGGCAAGGATTCGGGAAGCTCTCTCATAAAAGTTGCGGTATGGACGGAAGGGCATTGCTGCTTTGCGATGGGGCACGGCAGCAGGCTCGCGATGAGTGACCTTTGTTTTGATGAGTATCACGCCCGGCACCGGAATGGGCCGGACTACTAGAGAAGATGTTTTGGAGGTGTTTTGACCATGTGTAAGTTGAAGCGTGTTTATAACATAGCGCTAATTGCGACAGCTGTGACGGTGATGGCGATGCTGGGCAACTCCAGGGCCATGGCAATCACGAGTTTTGCAAGGCAGACAGGATTACCCTGCAGTTCCTGCCATACCATCCCCCCTGAGCTCACTCCATTTGGGAGGGCATTCAAACTCAACGGATACACGATGACAGGCATGCCGCAGATCAAGGCGAAGCCTTCACATCAGCAATCAGGTCTCGAATTGAATCGTTATATGCCGATTGCCGCTTTCATTCAGTTTGCATACGCGGGAACGAATAAGCCGCAACCAGGAACAGCGAATTGGAATGTGGAATTTCCGCAGGCTGCAAGCCTTTTCCTGGCCGGTGCAATGTCCGACCACGTTGGGTCCTTCATTCAGGTCACCTACGATGCCCAGGGTGACCACTTCAGTTGGGACAATACGGATGTGCGGTACGCCAACCGAACGACTTTAGCCGGCAAGAGCCTCGTCTACGGAGTTACCTTTGATAACAATCCCACGGTTGGAGATCTTTGGAACGACACTCCGGCCTGGGGATTCCCCTGGATCGGGCCGGACCAGACTCCCGGACCCATAGCCGGCACGCTGATCGACGGCGGGCTGGCGCAGGATGTCGGTGGCGTGGGTGGTTATGCCATGTGGGATAATCATCTCTATGGGGCCGCCTCGGTTTACCGTTCGGTGCACATTGGCAATCCGCAGCCCAATGATGGAACGTGCTGCGACATCAACATTCGCGGCGGGGCACCCTACTGGCGGCTGGCGTGGCAACAGACGATGGGGAACAACTACCTTGAGGTTGGCTCCTACGGAATGCACGTCGCGTCGACTCCTGGTGCGATTATGGGTCCGGAAGACAATTATACGGACGTGGCCGCAGACGCGCAGTACGAACGGATTTTGCCGTCGCTCAACAACGACACAATTTCCGTCCATACGACTTACATTCATGAATCCAGTAACCTGCTGGCGACGTATGCGGCCGAAGGCGCAGCAATGCCCCACCATGGCTTGGATACCTTCAGGCTTGACGGCTCGTATCACTTCCGGAACAAATATGGAGTCACGGCAGGGTACTTCAACACCTGGGGCACGACGGATCCGATTCTCTACGCTCAGGATCCAGTTGATGGCAGTGCTAACGGAAGTCCGGACAGCGATGGGTATACCCTTCAGTTCGCCTACTGGCCGTGGCAAAATATCGACTTCACAGCCCAATACACGGGGTACTTGAAGTTTAACGGTAGAGCCACCAACTATGATGGTGCAGGGAGGAATGCTTCGGGCAACAACGCAGCATACCTCACAGCATGGTTTATTTTCTAGGACCACCGACGGAGGACAGGGAGGAGGAAGCTTTTCCTGGCGCAGGTGTAAGGACTAACGCCTGGAGACCTTCCTTCCTCCTTTCCGCGGCCGAAGCGCAACCGGTTCTTGGCCGGTTGTAGGCGGGAGCGCGGAAGCGATGGGAATACGGACTCCGAACCAGTCGGCACACCGGATGGGTTTGATACGAATTAGGACAAACGATGATCAAGCTGGAAGAAAATTACGCGGGGGTTAATAGAAGAATGAAGCAAAAACAAAGTTTTGGGATTCTTACTCTGATAGCTGCTTCTCTAATGATCTGGGGCGTGCTGGCAAACGTTTCCCTTGCGGCCACAGGGGCCACCGGCCAGATCACCGGCAAGGTCCTTTTTGAGGGGACCCGGCCGAAACAACAGGAAATCTATATGAACAAGGATCCGGAATGCGTCCGGGAAAACCAAGGGAGGAAGGTCTACGTCCAGGATGGCGCCGTCAACTCAAACGGAACACTCCCAAACGTCTTCATCTATGCAAAATCAGGAATAGGGAGCGAACATTTCCCCGTCCCGAACAAGCTCGTTGTTCTGGACCAGCAGGGATGCATTTTTGTTCCGCACGTGCTGGGCATTATGACGGGCCAGACG
>CAYWMN010000149.1:0-7028 GCA_964459065.1 uncultured Acidobacteriota bacterium
TTGGGCGGGGGAGAGTTTGCCCACGCTTCTCACGGCAATCTGCAGGCGGCCGAAATAGCTGTGCTCGTTGTAATTAACGCACAGCACATGCTGGAGCTGCCCCCCCTGAGGACCGTTATAAAGGTCGGCGAGCACGTAGAAATCCTTCAAATTGCCGCCGTAGGATTTGTTCAAAAGCTGATAAAGCTGATAAGTAGGATCATCCGGGTTGACGGTCCTCTGCTTTTTCCTTGCCAGCGCCGATAGCGGAACGGCAAGGGTCAGGATCACCGATGTTGCAATCACTGCTGCAAGTTCAGTGCGCTTCCTCATGATTCCTCTCCAGCCTCTCTTTCGCCGCTCCATAGGTCTTGCCCTGCCAAGCCTCTTCAAGGAGCAGCGTCAAAGAATATCACGGTTCTCGGCCGGGGCAATATCATTGCCCGGGGTTCCGTAAAGCCCGCCTACCACTCAGGCCGGTACAATAAATACCGTTTGCGGAGACGGCGGAACTTCATTAACGGCTTCTGCCATAAATATTCGATGCGCCGCGGGTCCACACCGTCGCGAATATCCTGCAGAACCCACCGGGCCCCCATCAACTCCAGCGTCCGGTTTAATTCGAAATCATCCGGGTAAAGCTTGTAGAGGGCCGAGGCCAGTTCCACGCCCAGCTCGGGCGTATCCAGCGCCTGTCGGTCCACCAGAAAGATCTGAACGCCATGGCAAACCTTTCCCTCAAATCGATCGCTGCGGGGAGTGAAGTTCACCGGAATGAATCGGACCCCCTGAATCCGGCGGGCGTTCAGGTAGCGGGCAAGCTCCGGACCATTGATCCAGGGCGCGCCCAGCAACTCAAAAGGAGTATCGGTTCCCCGGCCGACGCTGACGTTGGAGCCCTCGATCATGGCGACGCCCGGGTAAAGAATCGATTCGGTCAAAGACCGCAGGTTCGGCGACGGGTTAATCCAGCCGAGTCCCGTTTCGTCGTACCAGTCGGTGCGTTCCCACCCCTGCATTTTGATCACATGGAGCCGCACGCCCAGTTTCTCCTCCCGGTTGTACATTTCCGCCAGTTCGCCGACCGTCATCCCATACCGGACCGGCAGGGGATAATAGGACACAAAGGATCGCAGAGCCGGGTCCAGCATCGGGCCTTGTACCATCGACCCGCCCAGCGGGTCGGGACGGTCCAGCACGTAAAAAGCCATGTGGCGCCTGGCCGCGGCTTCCATGGCGTATCCGAGCGTGGTGATGTAAGTGTAAAAACGAACTCCGGCGGCCTGAATGTCAAACACCAGCGCGTCCAGGCCTTTCAGCATCGCCGGGTCGGGGCGGCGGTGTTTGCCGTAAAGGCTGTAAACGGGCAGTCCGGTCGCGGGATCCTTCATCGAGGCGACGCGCCCGTTGTCTTTTCCGTAAAGGCCGTGCTCGGGACTGAAAATCGCCTTCAGCCTCACGCCCCGAGCGTGGGCCAGAACGTCGATGTCGCGCCGCCCTTGGCCATCGACGCCGGTCTGATTGGTAATCAATCCCACGCGCAATCCGGCGAGCGGCGCAAAGCGCTGCTTCTCCAGAACGTCGATTCCCGTCTGCACCTGGCCGTTGCGCAATCCGCTCACCCGGTAGCTGCGCATCAGGTTGAAATAGCCGGTCAACGATTTTCGGCTGTCCAGGATTTCCTGGTCCGAAACCGGTCCCAGCGCGGCCGCAACGGCCGTGGCAATTTTCGACCGCAGTGAAATCACGTCGCCCTTTCCGTTCGGGTATAGGCGATTAGTCAGGAAAATCACATAGGTGCGGCTGACCGGATCAATCCAAAGCGAAGGCCCCGTGTACCCCGTGTGCCCGAAAGATCCCACCGGAAACAGCTCGCCGCGGTTGGAGGAAAACGGCGAGGCGATGTCCCAGCCCAGGCCGCGCAACGCCATCTTGCCGGGAGGCGATTGCGGCGTCGTCATCTTTTCAACCGTCAGCCGGTTCAGGATTCGGACTCCATGGTAGCTTCCGCCGTTGAGCAGCATCTGGCAGAAAATGGAAAGATCCTGAGCGTCGGAAAACAGTCCGGCGTGTCCCGCAACGCCGCCCATGCGCCGGGCCGTGGGGTCCTGGACCACGCCCCAAAGCATTTTGCCTCGCGTTCCGAACTGGTGCTCGGAAGGCGCGATGCGCCAGCGCAGTGAAGCCGGCGGTTTAAACATCGTGTTCCGCATCCCCAGAGGCTTAAAGATGTGCCGGCGGCAGTAAACGTCGAGCGGCTCCGAGGTGATGCGCTGGACCAACTCGCCCAGAATTTCATAGTCGATGTCGCTATACACAAAACGCGTTCCCGGCGGCAGATCCGGCCGCGTGTTGACAATCATCTCCATCGCCTTGTTAAAGCCCGACCAGCGCGGGGCGAGCGCCAGGTCCGGCGGCAGGCCGGAGTAATGCGTCATCACTTCCCGCACTGTAATGTTCTGTTTTCCATTCGCAGCAAACTCCGGCCAGTAGTCGGCAACCGGATCGTCCAATCGGATCTTGCCCTGCTCAAAAAGCTGCATCACGGCGGTGGTGGTGGCAACCACCTTGGTAAGGGAAGCCAGGTCATAAATCGTATTCAGCCGTGCCGGCAGTTTCCGCGGGGCCAGGCTCCGGTAACCGATGGCGCGCCGGTAAACCACCCGTCCCGCGTGCCCCACCAGAATCACCGCGCCCGGCAGTTTTCCCTGCTCGATCGCCTGCTGCACGTCGCCCGCCACCGGAGCCAGCTTGCGGGCAATCCGGCCTGAGCGGGTTTGCGAAACCGCGCGCTTGCTTTGGGCCATGCCTGCGCCCGAACCGAGAAAGGCAAAAAACAACAGTAAAAAAACGGTTTTGAATGATCGGTCCACCAAAAAAGTCCCCCGTGGTTTTAATTACGAACGCTCTGCATTGTGCTACAGACCGAGGGGCTGGTGTCAACGGAAGATTGGGCCGGGCCGCAAGCCTCCTTCCGGCCAACCCTCTGCAAAGCCCCCGGCGCGAGCGCGGAACTTCCGCAGTTTCGCGACAGTTGATATAATTTGCCGGGTCGAGCTTCCGGCCGTCGGATGGCCGATGCAGCTCTCCCGTAAATAACAGGCATTCGCGCAAGCGTCCAACTGAAGGTCAACTATTTTGCGGTTTGCCAGGCGGAAAAATGAAGAAGCAGCAGCCCATTCGCGTTACGGAAACTGAAAACCCAGCCGCCTCGATGCTGGACACTTTCCCCACCGGCAAAATCCTCCGGCTGATGAATCAGGAAGACCGGAAGGTGGCGCCAGCCGTCGGCAAAGCAATTCCGCAGATCACGCGCGCCGTTGAGCTGGCAGCCCAGGCGCTCGCCCAGGGCGGACGCCTGATCTACGCCGGAGCGGGAACCAGCGGACGCCTGGGCGTTCTGGATGCGGCCGAGTGCATTCCCACTTTCGGCAGCCGCGACGTTATCGCCATCATGCCCGGCGGCTCCAAAACCATGTTCCAGGCCGTCGAAGACGCCGAAGACAGCCGCGAGCTTGCCCGGCGCGATCTCCGGCGCATCAAGCTCACCCGCAACGACGTGGTCGTGGGGCTTGCGGCAAGCGGCCGCACCCCTTACACGCTGGAAGCGCTTCGCTGGGCCAGGAGCCTGGGAGCCAAAACCCTCTGCGTCACGTCCAACCCGGATTCCCCCCTCGAACGCCTGGCCGACGTCGCGATCGTGGTCGTCGTGGGGCCGGAGGTTGTGGCCGGGTCCACGCGTCTCAAAGCCGGCACGGCTGAAAAGCTGGTTCTGAACATGCTCTCCACCGCCACCATGATCCGGCTGGGGCGGGTTCTGGGCGGCTGGATGATCCACGTTCAGTTGACGAATCAAAAACTCTGGGAGCGCGGCCGCTCCATCCTCATCAAAGCCACCGGAGCCGACCGCCGCAAGGCGCAGCGCCTTCTGACCGCAACGGGAGGCAATTTGCCCGCGGCTATGTTAATGTTTTGGAGAGGTATCCCGAACCAGGAAGCGCTTCGCCTTCTCAGTGAAGAAGCGAACACCGCCCAGCTCCTGCGCCAAGCGTGGAAGGAACACCGGAAGTCCCAGGGTGCCCCAACCCCGCGCCGCAGCGCGCCCGGCAAATCAACATCCCGGAGGAAACCGTGAAAGCCACCACAGCCATCATTGCGGGAACCATCTACACTCCGGACGAAGAAATCCGGAACGGGGTCATCCTGATTGAGGGCCACAAGATCGCCCAGGTCGGCCCGCGCGACCAGGTGAAGATTCCCTCGGGCGCCACCCTCATCGACAATGCTGACCGCACCGTGGTCCCCGGCTTTATCGACCTGCACATTCACGGGGCGGCCGGCTATGACCTGATGGAAGCCACACCCGATGCCGTGGCGGCCGTCGGCCGGCATCTGGCCCAGCACGGAACCACCTCCTACGCCGCCACCACCGTCACGGCCAGCACCGACCGGACGCTGCACGCGGCTGAAGGGTTGGGAAAGTTCATTCGCGATTCCCGCGCTTCGCACTCGCTGGCCAAAGGCGTCACCGGCGCGCTGCCCGTCTGTCTGCATTTTGAAGGGCCTTTTATCAACCCCAAGAAGCGCGGCGCCCATCCCGCCTCGCAAATCCAGAAGCCTTCCATTGACCTGCTGGCCAGGTTTCTGGACGCGGCCGGTGATACGGCGCGCATTGTGACGCTGGCGCCGGAGCTTGAAGGAGCCCTGGCCGTGCTGGAGTATGCGCGCGGCCGCGGCCTCAAAGTCGGCATCGGCCACTCCAACGCCACGTTTGAAGAGGCCGAACGCGCCATCGCCGCCGGAGCTTCCCACGCCGTTCACATTTTCAACGCCATGCGCCCCTTCATGCATCGCGATAGCGGAATCGTCGGAGCCGTTTTGACCGATGACCGCGTGAGCGCCGAACTCATCTGCGACGGCGTTCACGTTGAGCAGACGGCCATCCGGCTGCTCATCAAGTCCAAAGGCGTCGAGCGCGTCCTGTTGGTAAGCGACAGCCTGAGCGGCGCCGGGATGCCCGACGGCAACTATCGCCTGGGCAACTTCACTGTGCACGTGGCCGGCGGCGTGTGCCGCACCGTGGAAGGCAATCTGGCCGGCAGCACCGTCACCCTGGACGCCGCGCTGCGCAATCTTTCAACGTTAGCAGGACTCAGTTACCGCGAATGCCTTCGCTGCGCCACCAGCAATCCCGCCAGGATCATCGGGATGGAAAAACAGAAGGGCTGCATTGCGCCGCACGCCGACGCCGACCTGGCGGTCCTCGACAAGGAGTTTTTCGTCACTCAAACCTACGTCGGAGGGCGGCCCGTACTTTAACCCACGCCCGGCGCGCCAGGCCGGTCCCGGAAAGACATTATGGATAAATTCCTGATCACGGGCGGCAAGCCGCTCGAAGGCGCGGTCACCATCAGCGGCGCCAAAAACGCGGCTCTGCCCGCCATGGCGGCCGCGCTGCTCACGCCCGAGCGCGTCACGCTGCGCAACGTTCCCCGGGTGCGCGACATCGGCACCATGCGCAGCCTGCTGGATGAACTGGGCGTCGACTCGTCGGTCACGCACGAAGAGTGCGGCATCCGGGTGGAGATTGAAGCGCGCCGCCTGATGCATCCCACCGCGCCTTACGAACTGGTCAAGCAGATGCGCGCTTCGGTGCTGGTTCTGGGGCCGCTGGTCGCCCGCTTTGGCCACGCGCGCGTTTCGCTGCCCGGAGGCTGCGCCATCGGCGCGCGGCCCATCAACCTTCACATCAAGGGCCTTGAAAAGCTCGGCGCCACCATCCACATCGAGCAGGGATACGTCGAGGCCAAAGCCCAGGGCCTGCGCGGCACAACCTTCACCTTTGACACCGTCTCGGTGACCGGAACCGAGAATCTGATGATGGCCGCCGTGCTCGCCAGCGGCAAAACGGTGCTCGAAAACGCGGCCCGCGAGCCTGAAATCCTGAACCTCGCCGAGCTGCTCATCGGCATGGGCGCGCAGATTGAAGGCGCGGGCACCGACACCATCCGCATCCAGGGCGCAAGCAGCCTGCACGGCGCCGACCACACCATCATCCCGGACCGCATTGAAGCCGGCACGTTTCTGGTGGCGGCCATCGTCACGGGCGGCCAGTTGACGCTCCGCCACGTGGAGCCCGCGCACCTCGCCGCCATCATCGACAAGCTCGCCGAAACCGGAGCCGTGGTTCGCGAAACCGCGCCCGGCACTCTTGAAGCCTCCGCGCCCAGTTCCCTGCGCGCCGCCGACCTCACCACCAGCGAGTATCCCGGCTTTGCCACCGACATGCAGGCCCAATACATGGCGCTGATGACCCAGGCCGAGGGATCTGCCGCGATCACCGAAACCATCTTTGAGAACCGCTTTCTCCACGCCCTGGAGCTGATGCGCATGGGCGCCAACATCACCATCGACGGCCGCCGCGCCATCGTGCGGGGCCGCACGCCGCTGAGCGGCGCCAAGGTGCAGGCTTCCGACCTGCGCGCCAGCGCCTCGCTGGTGCTCGCGGGCCTCGCCGCGCAGGGTGAAACCCTCGTTGACCGCGTTTATCACATTGACCGCGGCTACGAGCGCATTGAGGAAAAACTCAATCGTCTGGGCGCCACCATCCGCCGCATCTCAGACCTCTAATCGCTTCGGCCCAATTCCAGCCCTCGCCCCTGGGGAGCCGGTGGCCGCACCAGCGGCCGGGTGAGGGGTCTTGCTACGCCCCCTCCGTGTCATTCCGAGCCCCGCGAGGAATCTGCTTTTGCTCGCCCACCGGGATCAACCCGCCCAGTGCCGACCTGTTTTTCAGCGGGCTCGCAGGCCTGGCCTTTGCCTTCTTTGCGGCTTGGCGCCTTTGCGTGAGCCTGCTCTCTTCGCACCCGGGGCCACCCACCGGATACGAATCCAACAGGACACCCGCAGACATCGAGACTGTAGGGTCGCGCTCCATTGTTGCCGTCCAGTGCTACAATGTCCGCAGGAGTAAATCATGGAACGCGAGTTTACCGCAGTTATCAAGAAGCAGGGCCGTTGGTACGTTGCCTACGTCGAAGAAATCCCCG
>CAYWMN010000149.1:7128-9096 GCA_964459065.1 uncultured Acidobacteriota bacterium
GCAGTTATCAAGAAGCAGGGCCGTTGGTACGTTGCCTACGTCGAAGAAATCCCCGGCGTGAACACGCAGGGCCGAACCCTCGACGAAACACGCCGGAATCTCCGAGAAGCGCTCCAGCTTATTCTGGAGACGAATCGCCAAATTGCCGCGGAGCAATCTCCCTCCGGAGCCCGCCGGGAACCCATAACGGTCGAGGTCTAGCCCTCAGGTGAAACGCCGCGAATTGATGCGCCACCTTACCGAGCACGGATGCCAACTGGTTCGTGAGGGGGCCCGGCACTCGGTTGTTTACAATCCTCCAAAGAACTCAACCTCTACTGTTCCCCGGCATCGCGAGGTGGCTGACATCCTCGCCCGTAAAATTTGCCGCGACTTGGGAGTACCCCCGCCCCAATAGAATCCTTCGCGATCGCACAGATTCTGGAGCCTCCCATCCTCACGCCGGAATCGCCTCCTGATCACAGCCCTCGCCCCTGGGGAGCCGGTGGCCGCGCCAGAGGCCGGGTGAGGGGTCTTGTTGCAGCCCTTCGGCGTCAGCCCGCCCGTCGACCCCAAGCCGCTGTTCCAATTTGACACATTTAGCCCGTTTTTGCCCCGCTTTTCACATTAAATTTTCGATGCAACCGATTGATTCCAAATCACTAATTTGATCTCGCCAAAAATCGTCCCACAAATCCCACGCGTCTCATTTCGCTCTGCTAAGCTCGAAGTGCGAAGTCGTGAAAACCCAATTCAAGGCTTCCCAGCCCCTACGCACAGGAGGAATCATGCCGTTAAAAAAGCACGCACTCAATCCCCGGGAAGTCACGGCCCGGCGCCGGAACTCCAGAAAATCCACCGGGCCGCGCTCGGCGGCGGGCAAGCGCCGCTCGTCCCTGAATGCCCTCAAGTACGGAACCTGCTCCGGCCGCCACTCGCTTGCTGAAGTGTTGCAGGAGCTCGGCGAAGATCCCCGCGAGTTTCAACGATTCGTCGCGGGCCTTCTGGCCTCGCTCGATCCGGCCGACGGCGTGGAGCGGATGCTGGTGGAAGACATTGCCACGCTGGGTTGGAAAAAGCGGCGGCTTGACCGCATTCAGCAGGGTCTGCAGTTGCGCAACCTGGAGCTGCTGGAGCTGGAGCGCCACCGGCAGGCGCTCGAGGTCGGCCGCGAGAGCCCGGACCTTTCCCAGGCTGAAATCCTCAAGACGGGATTGCGCCGGGCAAAGAAATCGCCGGCCAAATTCGGCGAGGTTCTCTCTTATCTCGACCTGCTCGCCAAGGCGGTCGAAAATAATGATTTCTCACAGGACGCCGAACCCATCTTCGCCGCGCTCTATGGCGAACAACCCACGCTGCGCGGCGCCGAGATTACCGCCCTCTACGAGCGCTTTCAGCAGCCGCACGAAGCGACGGAAGAAAACCGGGCGCTCCAGGCGCGGCTGAAGCTGGCGCTCCAGGAAGAGACGCGCGACGTGGCCGAAGAATACGCCCTCTACCTCCAGGAGTACGTCCACGTCTCGCCCGCCCTGCGCAACGCCACGCTGGCGCCCACCAACCCGGAGTGGCGCTCGATCATCCGCCACGAGTACACGCTCGACCGCCTGATCGAACGCAAACTCAAGCTCCTGATGCAGGTGCAAAAAGCCCGCCGCGCCCGCGAAAACGACGCTCACGAAAAAAAAGAATTCTTTTTTACGCAAACGAAGCTAGGAAGTCGTTGAAAATAAAGGATGGGCACTGAAAAAACAGCAAAAACGAACCTAAAACGAAGCTAAAACGAAGCGGGCAAGTTGTTGAAAACTCGTAAGAGGAAAATAAACGAAGCGAAGATTCACGGCGCTGGCTCAAGCAAGCGTTCACGGCCGTTCCCGCAACCTCCCGCCGTTTCAAGTCCGCGTTTCCTGGGACAGGTTGGGCCAATGTCCTTTTTACAAGGACAAGAGCCCATACGACTCATCCGCAGATGCTGGTAAGATAGAGGCTTGT
>CAYWMN010000150.1:0-9066 GCA_964459065.1 uncultured Acidobacteriota bacterium
CCGGCGGTGGGGACACCGCCGCTACAGCAAAAGCAGATTCCTCGTTGCACTCGGAATGACACTGGCGAAGCTCGCCGAACAACCGAGATGCCGGCCGGAGGCCAGCGCTACGGAAAACCAAAACCCGCAGAGGAACGCAAAAGGCGCGGACCGATTCGCTACCGGCTACCTCGGTTGGGACAGCACGGGATGATTCCAGCGAAGCGATCCTCCCCGGGAACCGAAGTACTGCAGCTGGCGCTCCACCATCCATCGAGTCATCGCCTCATTCAGGCGCGTGCGCACGGCGAGGTACTGCGCTTCATTCCACAGGTCACGCACTTCTCCGGGATCGTTCTGCATGTCATAGAGTTCGCCTTGGGGCCCGCGGTCCACCGGCGTGTGATACAGGTTCATCTTGTAACGTTCGTCGCGGATCATGGTGGCGTGAATGGGCGGATCAAAGTAACGGTGCTGGTCGTTGATGCCGGTGTCGCGATAGAGGCTCACCGCGTATTCCGAGGTTTCCCCAACGCCCCCCGAGCAGAGATCGACCAGGCTGAGGGACTCGGGCCGCGCCGCTTTTTCCTCCGGCGTCCAACAGCCGGCGGCGTCCAGGATGGTTCCGGCCAGGTCGTGCAGTTGCACCAGATCCGGCAGCCGGAGCCCCTTGCGGAACTGCGCCGGCCAGCGCATCAGCAGCGGAACCCGGGTGCAGGGATCGTAAAAATAGGCTCCCTTCACCAGCAGGCGATGATCGCCCAGCATATCCCCGTGGTCGCTGGTAAACAGAATCAGCGTGTTGTCGGCAATCTGCATTTCGTCCAGCAGGTTGAGCAGCCGGCCCAGCTCCTGATCGATAAAGGCGATTTCGGCGAAGTACCCGATCCGCATCTGGCGGATTTGCTCGCGCGTGTAATGCGAAAAGGAACCCATGTATCCGTGCGCGCTTTCTTCGCGGATGCCGTAGGGTTTGTCGCGCAGCTCTTCGGGCGTAAAGACCGGCTCGGGCAGCTTGGCCAGGTCCACCAGCTTCTTCTTTTCGAGCGGGTACTGATCGTAGGGATTGTGGGGATCGAACAAGCTCATCAGGCAAAAGAAGGGCTTGGAGCGGTCGGCGGAACGGATGAACTTCATGGTCGTCTCCGTCGCCCAATGCGTCATGTGCAGATGCGCGGGGATGTGCTTCACTTTTCTCCCCCCGGCCCTCAACCTCCGGTAGAAAGCCGGGTCCTGCGCCTTCAGCCATTGGGCGTATCCGTTCAAGGGGGAATCGAGAAAAATGGAAGGCTCCTCGCACCATTCATAGACGTCGAATCCGTCGTGAGGATTGCGATGGTAAGCTTCAAACTTGATGCTGCTCACGTGGAGTTTGCCCACCAGCGCGGTTTGATAGCCCGCCTGCTGCAAGCGTCTCGGAACCAGCGTCTCCGTCTTCGGCAGGAGGTCGTACAGCCGGTACACGCCGTGCCCCATCATGCTCTTGCCGGTCAGCAGGCTCGCCCGGCTGGGCGTGCAGATCGGGGCGTTGCAATAACAATGCTCAAACACCACTCCCTGCCCGGTGATCCGGTCGAAATTGGGAGTTTGGATCGCCTGCGCGCCGTAGCACGGCAGGGCGTCATAGCGCTGCTGGTCGGTCATGATCAGCAGGATGTTGGGCGCGCCCTTGCGCAAACCCTTGCCCTTGCCGCTGCCGGCTCCGAGATGCTGGGAAAGTGCGGGATAGGCCAACGACGTGGCTCCCGTCTTCAGAAATGCGCGTCGATCCATGCGTAAATCCTCCCCTGAAAACTGGCGCGGCCCCACCGCCGGCGCCGCTCGCACGGATTATACACCTCCCGCAGCGCCCCGGTGCCACCCTGCTACGAAGGCGGGCGGGGGGCCACCGCCTCGATAGAAAAAAGCCCGCGGCAGGCAAGACAGCGCCGCCGTTACCCGCTATTCTAATAGGCGCAAAACATTATAAAAGGATATGGAAGGGATAGATTGATGGGACTCATCACAGGAGCGCGCCACCGGCGGAATCCCGCCGCGGGCGGTTTGGAACCGATCGGCTTTAAGCTGGGACGGGCGGGCGGCGTCATGACATTTCTGTTTCTGCTGGCGGTTGCGTGCCTGCCTGCCAGGGCGCAGACTGTTCCGCAAATTCGGTTTTCCACCCATCAGCAGACGGGCGAGTTTGCGCTGCAAAGCCCGGCGCGGCACGCTACGCTGTTTCGTGGACAGATGGGCGCCAAAGTGAATGGGAAGTGGGTCTACGCGGATCGTTATCCTCAGCATTTGATTGCCGGAAGCGCCTTCCATGACCGGCTGGGCACGGGCCGCGAAATCCTGATCCACAACCGGGGATTAGCGGGCGAGCCGGAACTCGTCGAGATTTTGCGGACCTACGACCATCGTCCTTACGCGACGGTGCAGGCCGAGGTGGTCAACCACGGTGCCCAGACGGTGATGGTTTCCGACCTGCGAAGCCTGATGGCCACGGGCAAGCCGCCGATCGATCTGGGCGCGGCCGCGGCCGATGACCGGGTGCTCTCAGACAGCTACAGCGAATCGGAGCCCGCCATCCACATCGACAACCTGGGCCAGGCGCCGGGCGGAGTGCATCTGGCCGTCGGCAGCCAGTTGATTTACAACCGGCGCAGCCATTACGGAATCTTTTGGGGCGCGCTCACGACAACCCGCTTTCTGACGGTTTTTCATCTGCGCGCGAGCGTTCCGGCCGCGGGCACAGCCGCTCGAATCCTGAGCTTTGAAGCCGATTCAACCGGAACTACGGTGATCCAGAACCACCTGGCGCTGCGCGGCGATCCTCCGCAGGACCACATCACCCTGCGCCTGCCCGTCAAACCCGGAGAAAGTCTCCCGGCCGAGCGCATTCTGGTGGGTGCGGGCGGCAGCTTTCTGAAACTGCTCGAAAATTACGGCCAGGCCGTGCGCATCTGGCACGACGTGCACCTGACGATGCCGGCTCCGAAGGGCTGGTGGAGTTGGGGAGCCTATCGCAACGGGTTGAATTCGGGAGCGGCGCTTACCAATGCCGCGTGGATGGCCCAGCATCTGCGCCGCCTGGGATTTGATTATTTCCATATGGACGACGGCTACCAGTTCGACCGCGGCACCTACACGATTCCCGATGCCACGCTGTTTCCACACGGCGTGGGATACGTGGGCCAGCGCGTCACCCGCATGGGGTTGTATTTCGGCCTGTGGACGGCGCCCTTTGAGGTGGCAAGATACTCCTGGGTCTATAAGCATCATCCCGACTGGCTGGTGCACGACGCGCAGGGGCAGCCGATCGTGGTCCAGCGCAGCCTCTACAACTGGCACAAGGACCACATTTACGCCCTCGATGCCACCAATCCCGGCGCCCAGAAATATTTGTGGCAGACCTACCGCGTGCTGGCCCATCACTGGAACGTGCGCTACATCAAACTCGATTTCATGGCGCGCAGTGCGATTGAAGGCGATTACTATCGCCCGCACACCACCGCCATGGAGGCGCAGCGGATCGGGCTCAAACTTATCCGGCGCGCCGTGGGGCCCGACGTTTTTCTCGATAAGGACGGCAGCACGATGCTGAACCCGGTGGGGCTGGTTGACGGCGGGCGGATTTCTCAGGACACCGGGCGCGGATTCGACGTGAGCCGCCAGGCGGCGCCCGGCATCGCCGCGCGTTTCTACATGAACCGGAATTTCTATATCAGCGATCCCGACTCGTTTTCAATCGCTGACAAAACCATTCCCTATATCCATCGCAAGCAATTGCACCATCACAAATTTGCAGCCCTGACCCTGGGCGAGGCGCGCGTTGCGATCACGCTGGCGGCGGTGGCCGGCGGAATGTATGAGGTCGGCGACGACCTGCCGGCCCTGGGCCGCGAGCCCCATCGCCTGGAGTTGCTGCTGAATCCGGATCTGCTCGACATGGTGCGAACAGGCCGGCCGGCGCTGGCGCTTGACCTGATGACTTTCCGGCCGCAGGATCGCCAGCCCAGCGTTTTCCTTTTGCACGAAGACGCGCGGCAATCGGTGCTGGCGGTTTTCAACTGGACGCAAGCGCCGCTCACCCACCCGATCAGCCTGCAGCGGCTTGGACTGCAACCGGGCACGGAAGCCGAGGATGTGTTTGACCACGATCATCCGGTGGCGCTGCACGCGGGCGTTCTCAAACTCTTGGTGCCGCCGCGCGATGTGCGGGTGATCAAGTTCGTCGATCCGAAATCGCCACCGGCTGCTCCGGTGGTTCACCTGCAGGGGCCCACCGAGCTCACCATGGGACACGCAGGCTATTTTGAGGCGACGGCCAGCCCGGCCGGCGCTCCGGTGATGCGCTGGCAATGGGATTTTGGCGATGGCGTTACCGCGCGCGGCGCTGCGGTCCATCACGCCTACACCCAGGACGGAGTTTTCACCGTCACCTTGCGCGCCAGGGGACTGGATGGGCCCTCCGCGGTGCGGCACCTGAAGGTCCATGCGAGCGGCGTGTTTGATCTGCGGGTTCGTGTGAAGAACGCCCGGCCCTGGTACCCGCCCAAGCCACCCTGGGCCAAGGGGGCAGGCGGAGCTTCGTCGGGCCAGGCGAACAGCAAGTAGCGCATCTATAAAGGGGGCGATTGGCCCACCTGTGCGGGTTCAATGGGGGAGGGAAAGCCCCAGAGAAACTCAAAGAACAGGGCGGCGAGCGCCGTGCCGTTTTGCATCACAATCTGATGTGATATTCGTCACAGCGCGAAGTGACGGACTTGGAGAGACTAGTTGCGTTGGATTAAAGGGGCGGGGATAATAACCATCAAGCTAGGGGGAAACATCGATGGCCGTAGAGACAAAAACCAACCTGAACCGACGGCAGAAACTCCCGTATGAAGGAAACCCCGCGGCGCGGGGCGAGACCTTTATACCGACCGAGCCGCTGAATCCCTGCGAGCTGGAAATCGACCTGCTCTGCAAGGGGATGCGGATTGACGAATCCTGCACGATCGCGAGCGACGGCCGGCCCCTGCTGCGGACGCGGGCGGGCCTCGGCAGCGGGCTGGAGATCATCATCCCGGGACCCCTTAAAGATATTTGGATCAACGTGCCGCTCGAGGAGCCGTTCGTGCAGAATTCCTGCTACCGGCTGGTTCGGCAGGGCGGCGAATATCGGGTGCTGGACGAGCGGCAAAATTTCAATTACCCGGTGCGGCTTTCTCCGGAAGTCGCCTGGTACACCCGCAAGACGGCGCGCGGCGTGGAGATGGACCGGATCGGCGTTTTGCAGGGAACCTACCTGGGAATTTACATCTCCAATTCCTGCGGCTTCTGGTATCACTCGCCGGCGGTGAACTGCAAGTTCTGCACCACGGGGCTGAACGTGGGCGTGAACGAGGTGGAGCTGAAGGACGTTGAGGACGTGGTGGAAGTGGCGCGCACGGCCAAGGCGGAATCGGGCGTGACCTTCGTGCACTTCAATTCCGGCTACCAGACCAACCGCGATCTGGACCGCGCAGCCCCCTACGTGAAGGCCGTCAAGTCGCAGGTGGGCAGCCTGATCGGCGTGCAGGTGACGCCGACGCGCGACCTGTGGAAGTACGACCGGCTGGTGGATCTGGGCGCCGACCACTTCAGCTTCTGCTACGAGTTTCAGAACCCCGAGTTTTTTGCCAAGGTCTGTCCCGGCAAGGAACAGCTGATCGGGCAGGACACGTTTTTCCGGGCGCTTGAATATACGTCGAAGAAACTGGGGAAAGGCGCCTGCTCGGGCGAGATCATCGCCGGCATCGAGCCCATCGAGGATACGCTCAAGGCCATTGACCTGATCGCCGGCATGGGAGCCTTTCCCACCGTGTGCGTTTTCCGCCCCACCATCGGTTCGGACATGGAAGACTGGCCCACGCCGCATTATGAGGACATGATCGTGGTGTTCCGGCACCTCTACGAGGCTTGCCGCAAGAACGGCATTCCCATGGACGTGACGCCCAACATTGAGGTCAGCCTGATTGTGCAGCCCGGCGACACGCGCTATCTGGCCGACTCCAGCCTGGCCACGCGATGGTATGACCTGAAGCTGGGCCTGATGAAAAAGGCCGCGCAGCCCTATTTCTGGTGGGCGGCGCGCCCGAAAAAGATCAAGACCTCCGACGTTCTGGCCGCGCCTTAGGCCAAGGCGCCCGCTGCCAGCGGTTTTACACGTAGCAGTTGCCGCCGCGGCAATCGGTGGTGAGAATTCTTTTGCAATCCTCCAGGCATCTGCGCATTTCGGCAACCGTCCCCGAACCCGGACGGTGATACTCATATTCAATGTTGCCCGGAAACTTCCAGCGGCGGTCGCGCACCAGGCGCAGCACCGCGATCACGGGCGTGTCGCCTTCGCCCCAGGGAAGGTCTGCGCCGTTATTGCGCTTGCGGTCTTTCAGGTGGAGCGTGACGATGCGGCGGTGCCATTTGCGGAGGAAGGAGACGGGATCGCTGTTGGCGGCCACAAAATGCCCGATGTCCAGGTTGACCCCGACCCAGCGCGACGTTCCCTTGAGCCCCCGCTCAAAGCTGGCGGCGTTTGAGAAAGAGTTCGGATCCTTGACGTTGCTGTGGTTGTGAAAACCCACGACAATCCTGTACTTTTTCGCGAGGGCCTCCACCTTGTGGACCACGCCCAGATGGGATGACGCGGTAATGTAGCGCACGCCCATGGCGCGGGCCATCTCAAAACCGCGGGTGTATTCGGCGTCCGTGAAGTCGTCCTGGAAGCTGTAGTTGTAGGCATAGAGCCGCACGCGGGCTTTGTCAAACTTGCGCCGGATCTCGCGAAAGTGCGCGAGCGGAACGGTCAGCCGCCAGTGCCGCATCTGTTCCCGGCTGAGGTGCTGAGGCTCCGCGTGCGCCTGCCACAACTCGCATTCGCCGATGCCAATGTCGTGGCACGCCTTGATGCAAGCGTCCAGGCTGCGATCCCGGAACGAATAACTCTGCGCGCCGATCTGGACGCCCGCGAAAACGGAATCGATGGAGTTCAGGCCCAGGGCCGGCCGGTTGGCCACCAGCAAGCCGGCCGCTCCGGCCGCAACCAGCTTGCCCATATCACGCCGGGAAATCATCGTCATAATTGCCTCCGCTCGAAGGTGGATGAGAATGCGCCCCTCAGTATAGAAACCCGGCCGGGGGTTGGCAAGAAAGATCCGCCCCGGAATTCGCCGCGCTCTCAAAACCAGCGGCCCGGCGGGGGGCGCGGGACCGAACACTTTCCGCGTCTTCGGCGGGCGTGAATGCTATAATCCACCCGTGCGGCAGAGAATCGTCATCATCGAAGACGAAAAGGACATCCTGGACCTGGTGCGATACAACTTTCGCAAGGAAGGTTACCAGGTGGAAAGTTTTACGCACGGCAGGAACGGCCTCGAATACGTGCGCCAGAACTCCCCCGACCTGCTGCTTCTCGATATCATGCTGCCGGACCTTGACGGCATGGAAATCTGCCAGCGGCTGCGGGCCGATGAGCGGCTCAAAGAGATGCCGATCATTTTTCTGACCGCCAAGGGCGAGGAAGTCGACCGCGTTGTGGGTCTGGAGATCGGCGCCGATGACTACGTGGTCAAGCCTTTCAGCCCTCGCGAGCTGCTGGCGCGGGTAAAAGCCGTGCTCAGGCGGCGCGATCAGGCGCTCGGCAAGGCCGAGGTGATTGAAGCTCCCGGCCTGCGGCTGGATTCGCGCTCGCGGGAAGTCACGGTGCGGGGGCGGTCGATTACTCTGAGCGCGCTGGAGTTCAAGCTGCTTCACTTTTTGGCCTCGCAGCCGCGGCGGGTCTTCAGCCGCGAACAGTTGCTGGACAACGTGTGGGGACGGGATCGCTTTGTAACGCCGCGGACCGTGGACGTTCATGTACGCCGGCTCCGGGAAAAGATTGAAAACCGCGGAGGGGCGCCCCAATATATCCAGACCGTGCGAGGCTCCGGCTACCGTTTTTCGCCGGGTCCCGATGCTGGCGGAGACACCGAAGAATAATGCGGTTGAGGATCCTGGATTTCCATGCCTTTGAAGAGCCCCATTTTCCGTAAAGTCTTGTTGGGCGCCTTCCTGCTGAGCGCTGCGACGCTGCTGGCGCTGGATTTCTATCTGGTTCGATTCACTTCCCAACAACATGTCGCCAGCCTGCAGGCCCGGTTAAGGGCTGAAGGGCGCATCTTCTCAAGCGAACTTGCCAAGGTTCCACCGGCCCGATTGCAGGCCTGGGCCGCTGCAGCCGGCACCGATGCCGAGGCGCGCGTTACCGTGATCAGCCCCCGCGGAGCGGTGATTGCCGACTCGCTGCAGGACCCGGCGTTTATGGAAAAGCTTTCCGGCCAGCCGGAAGTGCGCAATGCCCTCCAGGGCCAGGTGGGAACCGCCGTGCGTCCCAGCCACACGCTCGATCAGGAACTGTTCTATTTCGCCACGCCGATCCTCTACGATGGCCAGGGCGGTTACGTGCTGGAACTGGCCGTTCCCCTCAAAAACGATCCAGGCACAACCGGCACCGTCCTGAACCGCCTGCTTGCCGTGCTGATTGGCGCCTCGGTTCTGGCGCTGGCGATCGCCTATATTTTTTCGCGCTCCTTCACGCGGCGCATCAACAGGCTGAAGAATTTTGCGGAGAATCTGGAGAAAGTTCCGCCTTCGGAAAAATCACAGGAGGGCGAACGTGACGAATTGGGGGAACTGGGGCGTTCGCTGGACCGGGCGGCGGCCCGCTTGCGGGAACTGCTGGAACGCCTCAACCTGGAGAGCGCCCAGCGCGAAAGCATTCTGACCAGCATGATTGAAGGGGTGCTGGCGGTTGATAGCGACCTCCGAGTGACGTTTTGCAACGAGGCTTTCCTGAAGGCTGTGGGCGCCGGCAGTCCGGTGCACCAGCGCTCGCCGCTGCTGGAGATCGTCCGCGACCCGGGGATTGTCGATACCGTAACGTACGTCCTTGAGTCCAGACAGTCCAAGAGCCAGCGTTTATACCTTCCGGCGCCCGAAGGCCGCTCGTTTGAAGTTCACGTGTCGCCGCTGCAGGCTCCATCGGGCGCCGGCGCCCTGATTATTCTTCACGACGTCACGGACCTGGAACGCCTGGAGCGCGTGCGG
>CAYWMN010000151.1:0-6300 GCA_964459065.1 uncultured Acidobacteriota bacterium
TGCTGCCCCAGGGCTGGCCAAGAATTCACCGCGGCGAGGGGCGCTTAGCGACCCTAAGCGGACGCCGGCGATTCGCTTACGCCGCGTGCTGTAAAAAATTCTGACACGCCCGCTTCCTAACCATTTCTACATATATCGGCGAAGGGCCAGCACTTATGGCCGAGGAGCCGGTCAGTTTGTTCCTTAGAGCATTTACGCCAGTACACTCGCCCAACCACCCGTTAGCTCAACGCTTTTAATGGGCTCGAGCCGTATAGCCCGATCCATTAAATAATCAACGAGCTGCAGACGTTCTTGACGCTACATTAATTTTTGTTCACCGGGTGTTCCTTCTCGGCGGCCGGCGCATGGACTATTTTACCCTTGGGACCGGCCCTAGATCAGGTTGGATTCCCGTTCTCTGCCCGCTCAAAGGAGTGCACCATGCCCCGCTCATTTCGAATGACAGTCGTCGCTGCCTTTTTCCTTCTGGCTGCTATCCCCGCCCTCGCGCAATCTCCGCAGCAGTTCGCCAACGATGCGACGCGTTACATGGCACTTGGCGACAGCATTGCGGCCGGCTACAAGGCGATGCCGGTCACCAACGGCTACACGTTCCGCCTCTATCAGGATGCGGTGTTCGACACCATCCCGCACACGCTCTTCAATGCCGCGGCTGTTCCAGGGGCGACCAGCGCAGATGTGCTCCAATACCAAGTGCCACAGGCCGTGATACCGTTCGATATCGGCGGATTCAATCCGGAGTACATCACGTTGACCGTCGGCGGCGACGACCTCCTTGCGATTCTCGCGTTCGTTGAAAATCACCCGGATGATCAGCCGGCTATCGACGAGTTCGCCGAGACAAAGCTGGACGAGTACGCAGCGAACCTGCGGGCAATCCTCAACGCGCTTACGACGGGACTCCCCAAGGCCAAGATCTTTGTGTCGAACCAGTATGACCTGCCGGAGATTCAAGCTGTCTTCCCGTTCACCAATAGGATTGTTGGGCTCTTCAACAGAATCGTGCAGCAGGTAACCAACGATTTCTTTTCAGATAATGTGTATCTCGTGGACGTCCACGCCGCCTTTCTGGGACGCAACAATCTGATCGAGGGTCAGCGTGCACAGGTGCCGATTTTCGAGGTCCACCCAACGAATGTCGGACAGCGCGTCATCGAGCAGGCATTCGCGGACGTGATCGCCGCCAACAAATAGCTGGCCTCTCCAATGGCTGATGGCTGATCACTCGTACGTCAACACTGGAACTCGCGCTGAAGCCATTAGCCCTATCCCTCAGCGCTCAGCCATGTCCCTTAATACAATCCCTCCATGCCCTCCCCTGAAATCCCGCTGATCTGCCACGCTGCCCATAATCTGTTGCTCAGTGTATTCACCGTTATCTTCCCCTGTCACATGGGCACCCAAGGGGGTTCGAGGCCGCTAGGTCCAACATGGTTGGTCGCGCCGATGATGTGGTAGTTCCGGGACTTAAACATGTTTTCCTGTCCGACACATTCCTATTGGGGCTTGTTAAATTTTGATTCTCGATACGCATCCATGTCTGGCGGAGGAGATTTGCATCACGCGAGCTAACAAGAGGGGGCGCAAAGCGGCAGATGTGGGCTCTTTGTGGCCGATGTCGGGTCATCGTTTGCCTCGGCGACATAAGGCGGTCAGGGTGCAACGGCGGCGAGTGGCAGGAGCCGGCCCGGAGTGGTCCTTCAGGAATTCCTTATGCAGGTTGTCAGGGCTTCTTGCGCTGCACCGAAGCGGGGGGTAGGCGGCAACGGCTGTTCCGGACGCAAAGCAGTCCTCGTCGCGTTCCATACGTGCAAAAAAAGGCTTTTAACGGTTAGGACGCAGCACCACGAACGTCCGCCCCAAATATCCACGTGCCGCTCACACACAGAGTCCTTCGGTATTACCGTCCCCTCCAGCTTGTCCCGTCCTCTTGTAGCAGGCAACCGGAGCGGACTTCACGGCGGTCTCCCTATCCGTCAACTGAACCCGCCCCAGGTCTCGGGGAGTCGGGTGTCTCCCCGTGTCCCTTCGGCGAGCAAATTGATCTCGGGCAACTGTCTTGTCGAATCAGAACATTCCTACATCAGTGCAGGCACATTCCTCATGATGCCACAGACGCATGTGCCGCAAGCTGGCAAACACACTGAAGGAGGCTGAGTCTAGGACTTTCGACGTGAGGAGCGAAAGCACGTAGGGAGTATGAAGCACAGGGCCAACTTGGTCGCAGGGGCGCTTACGGTTGGGCGATGGTATCAAGTGCGCCCCCGACTGGCGACTGTAGGCAAGGTGCAGTTGCCCGCCCTGGCAGTTCCGTCACTAGCAACACTACATTGAACATCACCCTCAAAGAAAACTGAAAGCGAGGATCACATGCAATACCAATCGCGGCGGTTCGGTTTGGCGCAACTATCCTTCCATATTTTCACGCTGCTCCCTCTGCTCTCGCTTCCGCTCGGCGGCGCATTAGCAGACCCCGCCCAGCCGGCCGGGAGGATTGTCAATTGTGATCATGGTGGACGGCTCGCCGTTGCCGTTCGAAATGCTCGCCCTGGAGATACCATTCGTTTTACAGGCACGTGCAAAGAGCAGGTGACGATTACCACTGATCGGCTAACGATTGATGGTCAAGAAAGTCAGGGCATCATCGACGGGGAGGACGCGACGTGTCCCGATGTGGACTCGGGAAATCCAACAGAAAAGATTGCAGGACTTGTCGAGATTGACGCAGTGCAGGGCGTGATCCTGCAAAACCTCACTGTGCAGAATAGTCTTTGTGACGGGATTTTCTTCAGAGGGTCGTCCGCAACCCTGCGTAATGTCACGGTAAAGGACAGCGCCGATGATGGTATCGATTCCGAACAAGCGGGGATTACCCTCGAAGAATCGAGTTTTACAGGTAATCACGAGAATGGCATGAACCTGTCTAATAATTCGACAGCTAACGTCTTCAAAGACGTGGTTTCCTTTAACGACAATGGGCGTTTTGGTGTGCTCATTCATCACTCACTTTTGTTTGTGAGCAGTGATGCGACTTTGGAGGCGAACTCTAACCCGCAGACAGGCATCGGAGTGTTCGCGGGAGCGGAACTTATGGGATACACGGGAAGCAAACTCACTGTAAAGCATAATACGATACAGGGATTGCTGCTTATTAACGGGGGAATGTTCCTTTCTTACACGGAGGCGGAGATAATTGACAATGGTAACGCTATCGCTCCCCCAGAGGCGGGTAGCGCGGGGATTTCGCTCGTTGATAGCTCCGTGTTTTCGCAGACCGGCGGTGATCTGACGATTACGAACAGCGCGGGATCTGCGCCGATCGGAATGGCTGCAGACAACAGTACCGTGGCGCTCCGCATGGCTGCGAACAGCCAAGCCTTTTCCATTAGTAGCTTGTCGCTGACCTTCGGGGCGCGGGCGACGTTGATGGGGAGTATTCTCAATATATCCTGTGATGGTAAAGACGTGTTGATCAGACCATCGGAATACACCTGTAAGTAATCTTCCTCGACGCCGCTCTGATCAAATGGCTGCATGGTCCAGGCCCGCGCGAGAAAGGGAGGTTGCCTGTCTGCGGCAACGCACCGCGTGGAAATAACTCTGTTGAGCGCCCTAGGGGTACTTACACGGCGGGTAGGTGCCCGTGGAGTGCGAGGGAATCTTTTGCGCAAGTCGGTGCCGCTGAATTTTCGTCGGTTCTGACGGTTGCACTCGGCATCGCGCTTGTCAGCTGCCAGGGAAGCGCTGGTTTGTTCGGCGGCAGGCGATCGTAGGCAATGAAATCAGCGCCTTGGAAGGCCAGAGGTGGGGCAAGGCGCAAGTAAACAGTGCTTGCCGAGCGGCGGAAACGCTCAACGGGATAAGAGAGAGCGTGGCATAGCGTAAATACGCCGCCTCGGCGGGTATTCGTTTTCACCTGTTGTTCCGCGTCTGGCCGGTTGCGTCCCTTCGGCGGAAGGGGTATCCGGTTCGCTCCACCAATGTCAATATGTAGTGGTGAGCGACTTGCCGTTACATCCCGTCGCCGGACGCGACTACCCCCGCGATTGGGGCCAGTTTCTCGATTGGTTCCGGGATGAAGAATCCTGTTTGAGGTATGTCGAGCGCCTGCGCTGGCCGCGAGGATTTGCTTGTCCACGTTGCGGTCAAGCCGGCGAGCCGTATCGGTTGAGTCGCATGCGTTTGATGTGCCCGGCCTGCCGGCACCAGTGTACAGTCACGGCCGGAACCATCTTTCAGAAGACACGCACACCGCTGAGAAGTTGGTTCGCCGCTGTCTGGTACGTCGCCAACCAGAAATCCGGCGTCAGTGCACTCGGTCTAAAGCGCGTTTTGGGGGTGCGCGGCTACCAAACCGCCTGGGCCATGTTGCACCGTTTGCGCCGTGCCATGGTTAGAACGGGGCGCGAGCGGTTGTCCGGGATGGTCGAGGTGGATGAAATCTACGTCGGCGGAGCCGATGTCGGGACCACGAGAGCCCCAAGCCCAGAAAGCAAGAAATCGATCGTGGCAGTTGCCATTGAGATCCATGAGCCGAAAGGATTTGGGCGCATAAGATTGCGCCGCATCTCTGACGCATCCGAGAGGAGCCTGCTGCCATTCGTGCGTGAATCGATCGAGCCTGGCTCGATCGTCCGCACCGACGGTTCTTTCGCGTATCGCTCGCTGCCTGAGCATGGGTATATACACCACAGGACGGTTGTCTCCAACTCTGAGGATCCCGCGCACGTTCTGTTACCGGGAGTCCATCGCATCGCCTCGCTGTTGAAACGATGGTTGTTAGGCACGCATCAGGGTTCGGTCCAGGCAAACCAACTCGACTACTACCCGGACGAATACACCTTTCGATTCAACCGTCGGACCTCTGACTCCCGCGGGTTGCTGTTCTACCGCCTCTTGGAGCAAGCGGTAGTCACCGAACCTGTGACGTATGAACAGATCGTTGCGCAGGACAAGTGACCACAAGATGTAGGGGTTGGTGAAGCTAACTGGATACCCCTTTTCGGCGGAGGGAGGGGGACCGGGAAGGCCGTCAGGGGCAGCAGACGACCCTAAGCGGACATCTAGGCTACCCCTAACGACCAAGCTCACGGGCGGCAATGGAGCGCAGCGGAATTGCCGTCCCGTGCAGCACTTTGTTCGCCCTTTCATTAGCCTATCAAGCTTCACCAAGAAGCTGCTTGTATTTGTCAATGTTTCCTTGGCGGTGCCGTGCATAGTAGGCACCCGCAATCGGCCAGAACCAAGTCATGTCGTCACTTGCTGCTTGTGCCGCTTCGAAGTACTGACGTGCCTCCGCTGGCTCGCCTTGTGCAAAGCGGACAAGGGATATCAGCAACATACCACGTGCGTTCTCCGAAGTGTTCCGAAGCCGCAATGCGACAGCCGTTACTGATTTCAGGTCGTTACGACGCAAGGCCAGATATGCTTCCCGGCGCTGGGCGAGCGGGGAATCTGGTGATTCATCGTCACCCCCGAGCTGTTCCGGTTGGATCTGGCTAACCCATCGATCAGCTTCGATAAACTCCCCGGCTCGGTCTAGTGACATGACCAAGCCTAGTAGACTGTTGACATTAGGGAATCTGTGGCAGATTTCCCTCCACAGAGCAATAGCCCTAGTCATATCCGGAGTAGGCTGGTCTTCTAGGGCTGATGCGAGGCCAATAAGGGCTTGTTCGAATTCATTGGCTTCGCCAGAACTCTTGAGTAACTCAACGGCTTGCTCTGAGATAGAAATGATCTGTGACCAATCCGGTGTTGGCGAGTTCTGCATAATGCTCGAAAGACGGTGAACGGCCGTTCCGCGCAGTCGCTTGTCTTCGTCGGCTGTTAGAATTCCGAGCACGGCGCGGCAAAGCTCCGTGGCTTCCTTCCAGGGAGACTCCGCACAGCGCGGACAGAGCCAGACCAACTGCGCCGAGACCTGGACGGCCTCTGCTTTACGTTCCAACTCCACGCACAACTTCATCGCTTGCTCCGATAATTGGTACGCCTCTTCCCAATCCGGCGTCGCTTGGCTGTGCAGGCATTGCGCAAGGTTATACAACGCTGTTGCTCGCGTCGCTTGATCTTCTTCCTCCGTAAGAAGACCCAGGATCGTGCGACATAGATTGATCGTTTCCTCCCACGGAGGTTGAGCGCGCCTCGGACAGAGCCACAACAGTTGCGTCAGGTTTTGGACGGCTTCAACCTTCTGGGTTAGCTCCAAACGCAACTCCAAGGCTTGCTTCGAGGTCGTATAAGCCTCTTCCCAATCCGGCGTCGCTTGGCTGTGCAGGCATTGCGCAAGGTTATACA
>CAYWMN010000151.1:6400-9048 GCA_964459065.1 uncultured Acidobacteriota bacterium
CTTCGAGGTCGTATAAGCCTCTTCCCAATCCGGCGTCGCTTGGCTGTGCAGGCATAGCGCAAGGTAATACAACGCTTTTGCTCGTGTCGCTTTGTCTTCATCCGCCGTCAAACAGGACAACGCCTTTCGGTACACCTTGGCAGCTTCTTCCCAATCCGGCGTTGTTTGGCTGTGCAGGCATTGCGCTAAAAGCAAGCGAGAACGCCCAAGCTTCGCAGGATTATCCTCCTTCTCGCGAATCTTAACGGCGGTGGATGCTTGCAAACGCGCCTTCCCCGCATCTTTCAGAGGTCCGCTTAGCAAGAGGCGTGCGGAGTTTTCCGCGATGTAGGCCACATCGGACTCTTCACCCAGTTCTCGGCAAATTGTTTCTGCAGCGGCCAATCTCACCAATATTTGCTCATACGCTGCTGTATCTTCGACTGGATGGTACAGTGCCCAAATAGCAAATGCGTAGGCTGCGTGCTTTGTGTTCACTGCCAACTGGTCCGCAAGGTCGCACGCCTCAGTCATATGGTGGTATGCCTCGGCGGGGACGGGCACCTCCTGACCAAGCTTCGCCAATCCAAGCTCGAACAATGCTTCGATGCGTTGGTCTCCTTCAGCATACTCCACAGCGCGTTGTGCACACGCCAATCGTGCTTCTGATTGGTCGGAGTCCTTTGCACGGCCTCTGAGCTCCCCCCAGAATTCCGCAAGGGTCGCGTCAGTTTTGGCCCCCTCATCGTTTGGTTCCTCAAGGTGACCAAGCAATCCTTGCCAGATTGCCGCGCTGCGTGACTTGGGGAGATTCCCTTCCTGTTTGATCACTTCGCGTACCGGGTCATACATGGTCGCTCGGTTTGGGTGCTCAGAATCAGGGACTAGGCTGGACAATTGCCTCAACAACGCGATTGTGTTGCTAGCCAACTTGCGCCCATGATCATCTATTTTTGCGAGAACAGACTCTAGGACATCCCAGGGAGGGTTGTTGAGAAAGTCCGTGATGACCAAGGCTTCCATGCCGGCGATACTCCGTGGCATCAATGATTGAACGACCGCATCTGAATCTCTTGGCAGGTTCTTGATAATCTCTAAATACCCAGAATCTATATCGGCTTTTTTTTCTTTAATTAGCCCCCAAACCTGAATCCAGAAGCGTGTAGTCACTTGCCCAACAGCATCCATGGCTTCTAGGATTTGGCTCTCCAGGTGCCCTTCGCCATTTGAATCCAGACATGATTTTAGTACTTGCTCGACGAACCACTCCGCATCGTCTCTGCCAATCAGCGAACAGGCGTCCCTGATGACGTTCTCTTCTGACCACGGACATTCAGTGCCGCCTTCCAATAAGCGCGCGAACTCGCCTGAGCGAGCTGCCCCCCACACTCGCCACTGTCGCGGAATAGCCATTAGCCGAGAGGCGATTTCTAGATGGACAGGATTATGCACGTTATCAATAAGTAAGAGCATTTGCCTTTTATCAGCGTTCATCCTAATCTTGTCGAGACGCCTTCTCAGCTCAAGCACAGCCCCTTCGACCGCTTCGAGGGGTAAATCTTCACGGGGCTCCAGCAAAACGGGGACAATGGCTACACCATGATTCGTTGCAGCCTGCACTCCCAAGTAGTTCATCAAGCTTGTTTTCCCGCAGAACGGCAGTCCTTGGAACAAAATATCGTGTTGACAGCGCATCCATTCCTCAACCCTCTGCGTAACTCTCGGAAACGAGACAAAGTGGTCGCGGACCTGTTCTGCGGTGCGCAGTTCTTGCAGAAGTGGTTTTTTTTCATGGAGTGGTTTCTCAGACCAAGGAATAGCAATCGGTTCTATCAGGTGGATTCCGATATCTAGCCGAGTGTCAGAGAGTGAAAGTCCCTTTTGCGACATCAGAAATTCAAAAGCCATCATTCGTGGATAACCAACTCCTTCGGACTTCTCTAACAGCGAGTTTTTTTCGGTGAAGACGGTTTCAAGCTGATGTGGTCTTGTGAGGACGGCAGTGGAGGAAAGTGTCCCCGGCAAATCTTCGCAATAAGGGGTTAGTTTTTGTTTTGGGGTATATTTTTGCTGTTTTGAGCGACGGATGTTATAAGCGGCCAAGATAAGATCGGCAATCTCGCTCCCAGTTCGGTTGCGAGCTCCCGCACGTCGGCGCAATGCGAAATCAATGTCTTCCCAGCCGTCGATTGACGTGAGATCCATTTGCACCGGTACCACTGCGTCTTCCGCCCAGCGATTTTTAAGCATCGATCGAATCGCACGCCATTCGAGCGCGCACCACGGCTTCTTATAGTGCTCAGAAAAGAACGGAACCACAAGTTCGCTCCCTTCACGGTAGTATCGTCGCAGTTTCGAATCCCCATCCAAACCCACCAACTCACTCTCGTACCATTCATCGAAGAACACTCGTTCACGTCCGAGTTTATTTGCAAGCCGGATTACTACGTTTCGTACGAATCGCCGATACTCGCCGGGAAAAGATACAGCGATAGCAAACCGCTTGGATTGTTTCTGCGTGTCTGGGGGCATCTAGTCCCTCGTTGAGTGTTTGGCTGCCTCTCGCGCTTTGTTGGAACCATCGCAATCGGCTTTCTTTGGCGAACAAGTGATGCTCTCGTTTTCTGGATAACTTGCCAACCAGCTGCGCCCCCCGTCTTCACGAGGGC
>CAYWMN010000152.1:0-9032 GCA_964459065.1 uncultured Acidobacteriota bacterium
CTGGGCGGCTTCGAGCGCCTTGTCCAAACTCTCCTTGCTTCCCTGGACCTGGCCGTCCGTCAGGAGGATGAGAACCTTGCGGCCCACGTCGTTCTTCATTAACTCATGCGAGGCGAGGTAGACGGCGTCGTAAAGGTGAGTGGCGCCGATCATCGGCGTTGGCAGCGGCCCGGGGCCCAGGCCTTGTCCTCCGCCGTTGATGACGGTTGAGTTGATGGCGTTATCGAGCAAGCGCTGTTCGTTCGTGAAGTCCTGCAACAATTCAACCTCAACATCAAAGTGGATCACGCAAGCCAAATCCTTGGGTCCCATGATCTGACGGAGAAACGCCTCCGCCTCGCGCTTTTCAGTGAGCAACACTCTTGCCTGGCTTGGGCTCGTATCCATCATGATGGCAAGGGTGAGCGGCGTGTTGGTTTCGCGAGTAAAGTAGGTAATCTTTTGCGGGACCTTGTCTTCCCAGATTTCAAAATCGTTTTTCTTCAGGTTGGGGATCAATCGCCCGTGCTTGGTTCGAACCACGGCGTACACGTTGACAACCTGCGTGGTCACTTTAAGGGTGGACCCGGCGGGAAGCGGTCGCTGCTGAGCGGTTGCTCTGGCGCCGGTCAGGAGGGTGAAGAGCAGCGCTGCGAAATAAAGTTGCAATGGCGGCGTTGCAAAATTCACGACGAGATGCCGTCGTGAGGAAGGTTTCATGTTGTCTCTTCTCATCTCCAATTTGCCTCGATGCGGGCTGCAAATTTTTCGTTCTCGGGCGGGAAAGCGGAAGAGATTTTGTCTCCCCGCGTGAACTTTTACTTGCCTGCCGCGCGTAGAATTCAATGTGTTCATTTTGTTGTTTCTAATTTTGATTTCACTCCATCACTTTCTTCTTGACAAGATTATCTACAGTCACTATACATTGTGACTGAGCACGCGCCCCGTCAGCATTGCTGACGGGAACTCAGCAAGCAAGTTAGAGAGGAGAATAAAATGGCCGTAGCAAAGAAGAAAGCCAAGCCGAAGGCGAAGGCGGCAGCCAAGCCCAAGGCCAAAGCGAAGGCGAAGCCCAAGGCTAAAGCAAAGCCGAAAGCCAAGGCGAAGCCGAAGGCCAAAGCGAAGGCGAAGCCCAAGGCTAAAGCAAAGCCGAAGGCGAAAGCGGCAGCCAAGCCCAAGGCTAAAGCGAAGCCGAAAGCCAAGGCCAAGAAGAAGAGGTAAACCTCTTCAAGGAAGATTGAAAGAGAACCTTCGGGGATGCAGCGATGCATCCCCGAACTTTTTTATGCAAGCTTCCCCATAACGGCAGCGGTTCAGTTTTTTACAAAATCCCAATCACAATTCATTTTCCTGAATCGCTTTCGGGCGCGATGAGGGCTCTCGGTGTTTCATCGACGGGCTCAGCTTCGGAAAGCTCTTCGCCGGTTGCCGCACCCAGCTCCTTGAACTTGCGAGCGGCGGGCAGCACGCGGGACTCGAGCGAACCGACGGCACGATTGTAATTCTCGGTCGCGCGCTTCAGAGACAAACCCACATTCTGAAAATGTCCCAGAAAAGTTCGCACGCGATCGTAAAGGTCTTTGCCGAGGTCGCTGATGGTCTGTGCGTTCTGAGTGATCTGTTCCTGCCGCCAGCCGAAAGCCACGGCCCGCAAAAGCGCAATCAGCGTGGTGGGGGTGGCGATCACCACGTGTTTCTCCATCCCGTCTTCCATCAGCTCACGGTCCTGTTCAAGCGCCGCGCTGAAGAAAGATTCTCCGGGCAGAAAGAGCACCACGATTTCGGGCGCCGGATTGAACTGGTCCCAGTATGCCTTGGCCGCCAGCTCCTTCATTCGTTCTCGGACCAGTTGTGCGTGCCGGGCAAGCTTACCTTTGCGTTCCTCTTCGGTGGACGCCGCCGCCGCGTCCAGAAAAGCCTGGAGCGGCGCCTTGGCATCCACGGCGATCTCGCGGCCGTTGGGCAGATGGACGATCATGTCCGGCCGCTGGCGTCCAGCGCCGGATTCAAAATTCTCCTGCTCGGTAAAGTCGCAGTGCTCCGACATGCCGGCCAGTTCAGCCACGCGCCGAAGCGTCATTTCTCCCCAGCGGCCACGCACCTGCGGTCCGCCTTTAAGCGCATTCGCCAGCGTTCCGGCTTCTTTCTGCAGTTGCTGGTTGACGCTGGCCAGATTGCGAAGCTGTTCTTCGAGAGAACCGTAAGCGTTTTGCCGGACCCGCTCCATGGTTTGAATCTGTTCCTCGTAACGCTTCAGCGATTCTTTGAGCGGCGCCACCAATCCTTCAATCGCTTTTTCGCGCGTCTCAAGATCTCCTTTGGCCTGCGCCTGGATCTTTCCAAAGGTCTGGGCGGCGAGTTCAATGAAAGCCTTGTTGTTGCTTTTTAAGGCTTCATCGGAAAGCGCGCGGAAGGCGTCGGTCAGCTTGCCCTTGGCTTCTTCCAGCTGGCGCTTTTGCTCTTCCAGGTTGGCCTGGGTTTCCTGTAGGCGGGTTTCCGCGGCGGTCCGCAGCCTCGATTCGTCCCGAAGTTGTTGTTCGTTCCCGGCAAGCTTGGTCTCGATCTCGGTGATTCTCGATCGCAGTTCGGCCGCCGTGCCTTCGGCCACTTTGGTTTTGCTCTCCGCTTCGATTTTCAGGGCTGAGAGCGCAGAACTCTGGCGCTGGGCGCACAACAGCCATCCGACCATCCCGCCGAAGGCGGCGCCGATCATTAACAGGATCCAGGGACTCATGTTTTGCTTCTCCTCATTGGGGCGTGGCGCTCAAGGCGCGCGATGAAACGAATCGAAGTCCTCTCTTCAAAAATCTTCCTCGTGAGCCGGGCAGATGGGCCCGAACTCACAGTACCGGCAGACGAATCCCGGTTTGGGAGGGAAATTCATCCGCCGGATTTCCACGGCTGCGTCCAGAATCTTTTGCTCCACCCCGCCCAGTTCTTTTTCGGTGCGGACGCTTGCGACCGGCCGGTTGTTTGTCAGGTTATAGAATATCAGCGAGCGCGGCTGGAGCCCCAGTTGCCGCCGCGCGGCCAGCGCATACACGGAAAGCTGCAGGCTTTTGTCGGCGTCCTTCTGCGAGCGCGGCCGTCCCGTTTTGTAGTCCACCAGTTCCACCTCGTGTGTGGGCGGCGGGCTTGAGGGATTGATCTGGTCAATGCGGCCTTCGAGGACGACGTCCTCAAGCTCAAACGCAAAGTGCACTTCCATGCGCACCGCCGTCGCATCGATGGGAACGGCGTTGTGCCGCTCGGCAAAGCCGCGAAGCTGGTTCAGGCCGGACTGTTTATAAGTCTCTTCCTGGTAACGGTCCTGGAAGCCCGCGTTCTTCCACGCGTGAAGATAGAACTCGCCCAGGCTCTCGGGCGGCACGGGGCCTTGCTTGCGAAGCTGGAAATAATGGCGCACCGCCTGATGCATGATATTGCCGAAAGTCAGCGCCGCCTGCGGACGAGTCGGAATATGGCAGAGGTGGCTGAACTTGAATTTCAGCGGGCAATCAAGATAGGTTTCGATGGCGGTCGCGCTGAGCCGCAACTTTCCGTCGGAGGGCACCGCCGGAGCCGAGCGCGCCCACTCAGCCAGCGGAGGGTGGACCGTGGAAGGCGAGGGTGCGGGGTCGCTGAAGAGGCTCCGCTGGGCCTCGCCATTGTTCTTCGCTTTGGATCGAGGGAGTTTGCTGGCCGGTTCGGGATTCGGCGGCGGAGAATCTTCAAGCTCAATCTTTTCGATGTCCCGGGCAGTTGTGGCCGGATCGGAAAGCAGATCGTCGACAAAGACCGAAGCCTTCCTGCCTTTCTTGCCGACTCCGGAAATGTAAAGCTTCTCCTTCGCGCGGGTCATGGCCACGTAAAACAGCCGCCGCTCTTCTTCCAGGTGGATGTTGGGCGGGGCGGGCGGCCCTTTGCGCAGTTCGTCGGGAAAATCAATCACCGCTTTCTGCTCGCTATGCGGAAAACGCCGCGCTGCCACCGATAGAATCAAGACCACAGGAAATTCCAGACCCTTGGCTGCGTGGATGCTCATCATCTGGACGGCATTGGAAGCGCCCGCGGGCCGAGGCGCCTCAATTTTTCCTCCCGCTTCAAGAAAGTACCCGAAATACTCCATGAATTCCTCGAGCTTGCGCGTTTCACTTTTTTCTTCCCAGTCGGAAAGGAATTTTCGGAAGGCTTCCAGGTACTTGACGTCGGCGCTGTCAGAAAGAAAGGTAAGCTCCAGGCGCTCCCTCATGCGGTCGACGACGGCGGTTACCGGGATGTACTCTGCTTTCTTTCGGAGTTCGCCAAGAATCGATTTCAGTTCCCGCCAGTGGGTCCGTTCCAGCTCTTGGGTGAAAAGCGACCCCTCCATATCTCGGATCGCGTCGTAGATCGAGCAGCGCTTTTTGGACGCCTGCCGGCGAACGTCGAGCGCCAGCGTTTCTGGAAACTGCCAGCGGCGCTGCAGCAACACCCGGGTCAGGCTGATGTTGTCGTGGGGGGAATGAGCCAGGCGCAGGTAGGCCAGCAGGTCGCGGATGACGGTTGTTGACAGCAGCGAGAGCCCGCGGATCATGAAGGGAATTTTTCTGCGGCGGAATTCGCGCACCACAAGATCGCGATGGCTGTGGGCGCGGTAGAGAATGGCAAGATGGCTCGCGGCCGTTCCTTTCCGGAGCAGGTCTTCCACCATTGTGGCGACGCCGGCGGCCTCGGTCGCGTAATCGGGCGATGACAGCAGAACAACCTTGGCGCCTTCCGGATTGTTGGTGATGAGCGGCGGCTTTGAGATCTCGTGATGGTTCCGCTCGATCACGCCGTCCGAGGCGCGAAGGATTCTTTGGGTGGACCGGTAGTTGCGATTGAGAAAGACGACTTGCGCGCCCGAAAACGCCGATTTGAACATTGCGAGCGAGCCGTGCGCCGCTCCGCGAAACCGGTAGATGGCCTGATCGTCGTCGCCCACCGCCATGAGGTTGTAAGGCGGCGGTACCAGGCGGGCCAGCAGCTGGACCTGCGCGTAGTTGCTGTCCTGAAACTCGTCCACCAGCACGTAGCGGAACTCCCGGTGGTATCGCTCCAGCGTCTCCGGTTCGCGTTCCCAAAGCCGGACCGTTTCACTGACCAGGCTGCCCAGGCTCGAGGCGCCGGCTTCCTCGATCAGTTCCCGGCTGGTGCGAAACACCCGGGCCAGCTCCTGCTGCTTGCGGAGTTCTTCTTCCCGGTGCTGCCTTTCAGCCGGATCAAGCTGGAGAAACTCGCTTTCCAGTTTGCGGACGTAGGCTTCAAATTCCCTGGGCCCCACCAGATCGTCCTGGCATCGGGAGAAGAAACTGTTCAGGTCGTGCAGAAAGGCGCCGGGCGCGGCAAGCTTCTGGTAATACTCGAGGCCAAGTTGTTCCATCCGGCGGCGCAGAAAAATCCAGACGTCGACGGTGTCGAGCAGCTTGCGCTCAAAATGGCGCTGGCGAAGCACGGAGTAGCAAAAGGCGTGAAAGGTGGAGATGTGAGGGGTTGTTTCGAGGTCCGGCAGCGCTTGCTTGACCCGGGTCTTCATTTCTCCGGCGGCCTTTTCAGTAAAGGTCAGCGCCAGAATGTTTTCCGGCTGAAGGCCGGGAACGTTTTCGAGCAGATTCACAATTCGGGTGGTGATTACACGGGTTTTGCCGCTTCCGGGCCCCGCGATCACCAGCATGGGACCGTCGGTGTGCTCAACCGCTTTCCGTTGTTCGGGATTTAGCTTGTCCATTGAAAGGCTCGGCCCATTATTCCGCGAAGGGTGCAGCGGAAGCAAGCTCCTCTGTGAGTTGAACCCTCGAAAACCTCGCCAATCCGGCAGCGGGGCCGAATTGTGTTAAAATATAGAGTTTCGATCGTAATTAAAGGAGAAAACCTAGTGGCTGAGATTGATTTAGTTATCGGCAGAGAGATTCTTGATTCAAGGGGAAACCCCACCGTCGAGGCTGAAGTGCGCCTTCGCGACGGAGCCTTCGGCCGCGCAGCCGTGCCTTCCGGCGCGTCGACCGGAGAACACGAAGCCATTGAATTGCGCGATGGCGACAAGCACCGTTACAAAGGGAAAGGCGTTTTGCAAGCCGTCGAAAACATTAACACCGTGATGGCCCGCGAACTGGGCGGACACGAGGCCGGTGGCCAGGCGGAGATTGACGCACGGCTGATTGAACTGGACGGGACGCCCAACAAGAGCAACCTGGGCGCGAACGCGATTCTCGCGGTTTCCATGGCCGTCTGCCGAGCGGCTGCGCGGTCTGCAGGACTGCCTCTTTACCGCTACCTGGGCGGCATCTCGGCGCGCCTGCTGCCCGTGCCCATGATGAACGTGCTCAATGGCGGCGTCCATGCGGATAATACTGTGGACTTTCAGGAATTTATGATCATGCCCGTGGGCGCGGAGACCTTTTCTCAGGCGCTGCGCATGGGCGTCGAAACCTTTCAGACGTTGAAGAAGGTTTTGAAGGACCGCGGATACTCGACCTCCGTGGGCGATGAGGGAGGGTTTGCTCCCAGCCTGAAGTCGAACGTCGAGGCCATCGAATTGATTCTGGAAGCGATTGAAGCCGCGGGCTATTCGGCCGGAGACGATATCGCTCTGAGTCTTGATCCCGCCGCGAGCGAGTTGTACCGGGACGGCAAGTACGTCTTCTTCAAATCCGACCAGTCGGAAAAGACCGCCGATGAAATGGTCGAGCTTTACGCGGACTGGGTTCGCCAGTACCCGATTATCAGCCTTGAGGACGGCCTGGCGCAGGATGACTGGGAAGGCTGGAAGAAGATGACCAAGGAACTGGACGACAAAATCCAGTTGGTGGGTGACGACATCTTTGTGACCAGCACGGAGCGTCTGCGGCAGGGCATCGAGGAAGGCGTCGCCAATTCGATCCTGATCAAGCTGAACCAGATCGGCACGGTCACCGAAACCATGGCTGCCATCGATCTGGCGCGCCGCAACGGTTATACCTCCGTGATCTCGCACCGATCGGGCGAGACCGAAGATCCCTTCATTGCCGACTTCGCCGTCGGCCTGGGGACGGGCCAGATCAAGACCGGCTCCGCCAGCCGCACCGACCGCATTGCCAAATACAATCAGTTGCTCCGCATTGAAGAGGAGCTGGGCGAATCCGCAGAGTTCCTGGGCAAAGCCGCCGTGTCCTGCGCGTAAAATCAGGGAGCAGGGGGTGGCGGCCGGAAGTTCTATCCCGGGCCACCCATCCCCGGCCCCTAATCCCTCATTCCGAGTGCATTATCGATGAACAGACCAAAACCTGTAGTTTTGATTATCTTAGACGGCTGGGGGTATCGGGCCGAGCGCGAAAATAACGCCATTGCGCTGGCGCAAACCCCCAACTACAACCAGTTTCAAAAGGAATATCCCCGCACGCTGGTGCACACCTCGGGCGAACGCGTGGGCCTGCCTGATGGATTGATGGGCAATTCCGAGGTGGGCCATCTGAACATCGGCGCCGGGCGCGTCGTCTACCAGGAGATCACGCGCATTGACGCGTCGATCCAGCGCGGCGATTTCTTCCAGAAGCCCGAGTTGCTGGAGCTGATGGAGAAAGGGCGGCAAACCCGACTGCACCTGATGGGGCTGCTCAGCGACGGAGGCGTCCACTCGCACCAGCGCCACCTTTACGCGCTGCTCAAGATGGCGCGTGAAAATCACGTCAAGGAAGTTTTTGTCCACGTCTTCACCGACGGGCGCGACACGGCGCCCACCAACGGCGCCGAATATATCGCGGCGCTGCAGAAGCAGATGCGCGAATTCGGCGTGGGCAAGATCGCGAGCGTTTCGGGCCGCTATTACGCCATGGACCGCGACAACCGCTGGCAGCGGACCCAGAAGGCCTACGACGCCATCGTGAACGGCGAAGGCATCAAGGCCGATGACCCGATTGCCGCCGTCAAACATTCTTATAACCAGGGCGTGACGGATGAGTTTGTCGTCCCGGTGGTGATTACCGACGAGCGGGGCGAGCCGACGGCCACCATCCGCAGCGATGACGCCGTGATGTTCTTTAATTTCCGGGCTGACCGGGCGCGCCAGATGACGCGCGCCCTGACGCAGGCCGACCTGGACGCTTTCCCCCGCCGCGGCTTCCCCGACAAATTGCACTACCTCTCGATGACGCGGTACGAAAAGAGTTTCACCAATCCTCACGTTTTCCCCCCGCAATCACTCACCCACATCCTGGCTTCCGTGATGGCGGAACTGAACTTGAAGAACCTGCGCGTGGCCGAAACGGAAAAGTACGCCCACGTGACCTACTTCTTCAACGGCGGGGTGGAAAAAGCCTATCCGGGCGAGGACCGCATCCTGGTTCCTTCTCCCAAGGTGGCGACTTACGATTTGCAGCCTGAAATGAGCGCCCAGGGCGTGATGGATACGGTGGTGAAGGCTGTCAATGAAGGCAGCCGCGACGTGATCATCGTCAACTTTGCCAATGCCGATATGGTGGGCCACAGCGGCAAGCTGGAAGCCGCCGTGAAAGCGGTGGAGACCGTGGACGCTTGTTTGGGTGAGATCTACAAGGCGGTGCGCGCCGCAGGTGGCGCCATGCTGGTGACCGCGGACCACGGCAACGCCGAACTGATGGTCGATCCCAAGACCGGAGGGCCGCACACGGCTCACACCACGAACCCCGTTCCGTTGATCTTGATCGCGGAGAAGCTTCCCCAGAGATTGAGAGAAGGCGGCGCGCTCGGCGACATTTCTCCCACCCTGCTGGGCATCCTGGGTGTGCCGCAGCCCAAGGAAATGACCGGGCACGATCTGCGGGTGTTTGAGACCCCATAAATCAGCCGGCTGCGAAGCCCTCGGCCAAGTTGCAGACCCTTTCCGGTGGCTTCGCTTCCTACTGGTCTCTCCCCTTTGTTTTTGATCTCTCCGTTTTTATCCCAGTGATCGAGCCCGCCGGCCGAAGGCGTCGCAGGATTGGTCGGCGCCTTGACACGCCCCTCGCGGCGTGATACCAAATTCCCATTCTTTCGATGCTGGGGGCGGCCATCGCGCGGACAATGCGGCCATTCGGTCAACTCTTGATGGGGAAGATTCA
>CAYWMN010000153.1:0-8921 GCA_964459065.1 uncultured Acidobacteriota bacterium
TCTGGAACGAAAACTCCACCACATGTTTTGAAAAAGTTGGGAGTGTTCGTGAAATTAGCGGCTTCCCCTCTGGGACTCTTATTAGGATGATTGCTACAGAAAAAGGAGGGCGGATCAACAAGGTCAAAGTCGAAGACGACGTGAATGAGCATCATTAGCGTGTAGACTCTCATACTTGGGTGGAGCGCCGTTAACAATCCCACTGCGGAAAAGTGGATTTACTTTGTTCACTTAGGAATGCTGAAACTGGAGGAAAGCAATGTCCAAAGAGATCGAGTTCAGTCGCCGGGAATTTCTCAAAGCTGCTACGACCAGCGGAGCGGGCCTTACGGCGCTTGGTGGAATTAACCTGAAAACTGATCCCAAGCAGGCACGCGAGAGCTCATTCCCTGAACCGTCGAAAGCATCTCCCGCCGGGTTGAAGGGTAGTTGGCCACGGGAATACTCGGTTGATCACGACGAGGCAAACGGTACCCTCGCTCTTTCGACCCCCTATTATACGGTTGTCCACGATCTCAAACGCGGCGGGGTGATCAAGCGAATTAGTTATACTAACGGCGCCGCCTCAAACTTGCTCAAAGAACCTATTACAGCGTCCATTAAGCTTCGCGCGAAGAAGTTGCCCTATCACTACACAAGGCCCGGGCAAAGGGAGTTGCCAGAAGTTCTTACCGATTTTTATGACGCGCATGCTTCGGTTTCCACCACCAAGACAGGTAAATGGCACACGGTTGCAGCCGAGGCAACACTCCGCACATCAAGCGGGCGCGATGTGGGCGTTCATACCAAAACGACTTACAACTACCGCTGGGGATACATCAAGATTCATAAGGAGTTTATCTTCCCGGACCAGGGAGTCCAAACTGCCGGAGTGACGGTGCTCTCAACTTTGCTCGATCCGAGCCTCACTCACTACGGCCATCGGCCGGATGTCTTTGGAGCTACCAATTTCAGCCCTTTTGAAATCGGAGTGAACCAGTGGGGTGAAGTCCATGTTGGCGCGCGGATGGATGCTCCTTTCGAGACTCGCTATATTCCCCATTACATCGTCCTCGCGAATCCCGGGATTGAGGGAATTGAATGGTTTGTTTCCGATGAACTGTCACAATGGGATTATCAGATAACCGGCCAGCCAGGCACGGGCCACGCGACAATCGGTCCGAGCACTGCCGCCCGACCGATCAAGGTACGGCCGGCTGGCATCGTGGTTTCAATTAGTCCCCTCAGGCTCCCGACCAGCCAGGACCTGGCCCGCGGAGGTTTCGTAACTTTGAAAGGTCGATATTCGTTCGATTACTACCTCGGGATGCCGATTCTGGAAGGACACGCCCACAAGAGGTGGCTTGACAGATCGTATCGTGCGAACGGCGGGCAGTGGGTCTCGGACAAGGAAATTCGCCGGAATGCCGAAGACGGCATCGTCACGATGACACTCCATAGCGACGGGGACGTGAACGGGGACGGCCTGTTCTGGCGGGACGGCAGCTACCCGCCCTATCCTCCTGAGGAAATGAAGAAGATGAAGCACGTTCTCGAGACTTGTCATCAGCACGGGCTCAAGAACCTGATTTATTTCTCCAATTACGAATTGAACGAGAGCACGGAAGCTTTCAAACAACACGGAGAGGAATGGGGAAGAAAGCCGGACGATCAGGGCAATCTTAGGCCGGACTATTTCTTTGGAGCGCACATGTGCCTGAAATCCGGATGGCTCGACTACTTCAAGTCCTACGTTGACAAGGTCTTGAAGAATAATCCCTTCGACGGCACGTATTATGACTGGAACGTAGCGATGTACTGCAACAACCCTCTTCACGTGGGGAAAGACTCCAACGGAGTTTCGGGTAAGGAAGGCCTTGCCACGTATGCTTATTCGAGGACGGGCCACTGGGATATTGATGAGCTTCTGGAGTTGATGGAATGGACACGAGAGCGTGTCGGACCGGAGGGGCTGGTTGCCGTGCATGATACGATGACGCCGATGTTCGCTACCGAGAACTTTGCGGACTACGTTGTGGGCATGGAATGGGGATACGGCAGGATAGTGGATCGCATGCCCAAACCGAATGATCTTCCTTTGGAATGGAATTTTGCAGGGGCAAGGTCGCGAGCTGACATCGTGAACTGCGTTGACCCAGCCGCGCCACCGCGAATGCACCGCCTTTTCAACCTGACTTCCCTCATAACGGGAACAGCTCCGTGGCCGGCGAGTCACGAGGCTGCCGAACTATTCAAAATACTCAGACCCATCGGGAATCCGGAGCTCTATCAGTTTGAGGATTGGCGAAATCGTGCCGTAAGGTTCAATGGCCGAGATTATCTTTCTGCCATCTACAGTCGTGCCGGCGAAGCATACATCCTGCTGGCCAACCTGCAATCGAAAGCTCGCGAACCCCTTTGCAGAATCGACCCCCGGGTGATCAAGAACCCGATTGCCTCGGCAAAGTCCGCATTTCTTGTCGATCATAAGGGTAAGACAAGCCCGCTCAACATCAAGAATCTCACTGCAGGAGGAGAAAGGATTCTGTTGCCGGCGGAAGGAGTGAGGCTTTTACATTTGAAAGGCTGATTGGAATTAAACCGATGCCTTCCTGCGTACAACGTTGGGGGTTCAGTATATCTTGACCGGCTTCCGGGCCGGCGCTCCGTCCCGGCGGAATTTTTGATAGTGTTCGCGGTATTCCTTTTTGAAAACCTCCACCGCCGAATGGTAGCTCATTGCGGGCGCCTGGCTATGAACGGTCCAGATAACATTCACCTCTCTGGAAGAAGGCGGGATTGAAAGGCTCTGCTGGTTAACCTGAGCCGGTTTCCCGTCCACCGTTGCGCTGCTGACCGTTACGAACCAGGGCAAGTGGACGACAATGTGGGCGGGTTTCTGTTGAAACTCGGTTTCGAGGTCCATGTGCATGCCGCTATGGCTGAACTTGCACTCCATTCCCATTCGACCAAACTCGGTCAGCGCGTTGGACACCTTGATCGTATCGCCCGGCCGCGTCCAGTCGGGGGACAGCGCAGAGAGCAGATGCAGATTGTCACCCTGTTCGCGCAGTAGCATATTGCGAACCAGAGTCGCGTAGTCCGCGGCAAACCAGCCGTGCGGGGCCATGTCGTGGCCAAAATCCCGCGCGCCCCAAGGCAAGGGTCCATATTCCCATCCGGCATGGGTTGACGATGTGTGAACAAGCTCGGCGTAAAGATCCTTGATAACCTGCTCCTGCTCTCCGATGATAAGACCGGTTTCTGTGTTTTTGAATCCGACGTAATCGTGAAGGCGGCCGGCAAGGGTTATCAGGCCCTCGGAGTATTCCTTTCGCACTCGCCGCAGCGTCCCGGTTACTAAAGGATCATTTTGCGGCAAAAGCATTTCCGGGTAGAGAACATTCATGTTGCCCCAGTCTTGCCCTCCAGCAATAGCAATCCCCGGCGGAATGTAGTTGCCATTCTTTGCGCCGATTTTGTTAAGCAAGTGGAACAGCACCTGATGGTAGTTCCTATAGTCCCGCTGGAATTCTTGGACATCGGCTTCAGTTCCCACTGCTTTGGCCAGCACGATGGCCTCTTGCAGTCCGTCAAGCGCCCAGAAGTTGTGTCCTGTCACGTGAGCTTTAATATGGAACTCATCGTCGTGAGGATTTGCGGCGGGCATGATATGCAGCGGGTCATCTGCCCGCGCGCGCTCCAGCCAATGGACGGCGCGCAGGACCGCCGGGAATACGCTTTGCGCGAAGGCGCGGTCGTGCGAGAACTGGTAGTAGCGGCCCAAGGACCACAGGGTCTGCCCCCATCCGTCGTACTGGCCGGGCTGGGAAATAATAAGACCATCGGGTTTCTGGAAGCTCAGGAAGAATGGCAGACTCTGCCGAACCAGGTTCAGTTGTCCGGTGACATCGTAGGCGTTCATGATGTGCGAAGCATCTCGCATCCAGAAGGCATGGTATTGGAGATCGTTGACCATCTGAAGGTAGTAATTGTCCACATGCTCGCGGGCCATCATGTCGTAAATCAGGTTTGCTTTGAAGGTGTTCGTCACTTCCTTTTCCGGCAGGCTGATTTGCATGCCCTGACTTAGTCTTTTTCCCCAGAGGCTTTCGGTCTGGTTGAAGGCGGCGTCAAAGCTGGAGGATTCCAGCTGTTGGATTGCAGCTGTATCATCGACGGCAATCGGCCGAACCGGCATCTTGAAGACCAGCGTCTCGGAACCTCCGGGCTGCAGGTGAAGCTCGTATTGGGCCACCAGCACGGGTGTCTTGGGCGAAACCCTCGCTTGGTGCGGTTCACTGTACCGGGTGGTCTCCGTCAGCCAGAGAGCAGGCTTGGGCGTGGTGGAAAACTCATAGACGGCTTTCCCGGAACGCGTTGCGAGGTTGCGCGTGAATCCATAGGTCCAATCCGGGTTGAAATCGACACCCGGTTGAGAATGGTCGCCAAGTTTGGCCGGAATCTGTGGGCGCCCAAAGCGATGATGGGCCAGCCTGCAGGGACCATGGTCACACTCTCCACCTGTGTACGGGAAGGCAACGCTGAAGTATGAAGTGCGTTTTGCGGCCCCCATATTTTCCGCCACCACGCGGATGAAATCGACCGGGTCGCTCTCTGCACTTTGTCGCGAAAGGGGAGCCGCAAAGGTTGTCAAGTTATATCGGACGGTCCCATCTCGATAGGTGTAATGGATGATGGGCAGATAACCTTTTTCCAGCGTTCGAATGCGTTGCCAGGCGGGTTGGGGTGGGTAGCCGATTGAAAACATCAGCTCGCCATATCCGGTGTAAAGATATCCCGCAGGCGTGATTTCGGTGCCCATGGGCGCATTCTGAACCGCGATTTCATCAGTTGAACAAGCGGGATAACTGAAGGGCTCGCCGGGCTTATCGATATCAGGATTAACCATTTGAGCGCTAAGACATGCTGATATGACCAGCATCATGGAGATTAAGCATCCTGCAACCGTGCTTTTCATGCGTCTACCCATGTCAACCTGTCCTGTTTTTAGGTATGTGTGAAAAGTAAGGCAAGGGATATATCCGACTCCTCAGGCTCAACACACGCTGTGAAGAATCAACTACCCAGAAAACCTGTCGGAAGCCGCCTTGTTTCCTTTCGCTCGCATTTCGTACGCTTGCTTTGCCAAGGAACCAAGGGATGTCGGTTGCCTCCCATGTGGACAAGGACCTTGTAACACAAGAGTCTTTCAACGCCTCACCTAGAGCGCCTTCCCTTATTCAATTTGCTTCCACAGGTTTCATAGGATCTGGCCCTCGAAGTGTCGCAAGTATAGCTGCCCACAGGCGAATTGTTCAATTTTGCGTATCGAGATGTGTTAAATGTTACGGGCGTACGACCGTCGAGACATTTAAACCTTAATTCTCATTCCTCAAAGGGCGCTTGCCGCGTATATCTTGCGCCTGTGTTCGTGGGTGGTCGAGTAGCGGTTAGGCTCCTGACAGAGGAGATTTCTTTCCTCATTTGCGCAGAGTTGCCAGGGGTCCGCTTGGCACGTCACTTACCCGCAGCGTTACCGAACTCACTGTTTTCCCATTGACTTCTGCTTGGAAGCGAATCTTCTGCCACATCGGTCTGGGGCCATTGGGGGCCACAAAGTCGGCTCGGACGGGATAAGAATTGTGCCCACCGATCGGATAGATAGCCGCGCCCGAGGTCTGTTTCCATCCCGCTGGGATCTTGGCGGTTAGAACTACCTTCTGGGCATTGGCAGTGTCATTGCGAACGATCAACGGGACATTGAGAGTCATGCCTCCGCCCACGCCTGCCTCGGGCGGATAGAAAGCCGCCAGACGTTCCAACCCGTGAGCTTGCCAGAAACGTCGATAGAAATTCCATGGGCTGCCCAACTTAACGGACACGCCTTTGTGGGGCTGCGCACGGAATCCGGGTACAGCATGATAAGGAATGGGGCCTGGAGTAACACCTTCAAAAATGTCGCCTGTCACCGGCGCACTAACAAGGGATTTGCCGAGAATGAATCGCACCGGGGTCTTGAAAAAGTTTAAAGTGTTTTCAATAACTGCCTTCCTGCCCGCTGGCCCCTGGTTCATCTGGCTCAGGTGATAACTCAGTTCCTTAGCCGCGAGTTCGTAATAGGGAACATGCCGGGAAGGAGATATCGCCGTCGTCGAGTATACAGGCCCTTTTCCTTCCACAAAATCGTGATGCACCGCATTGGTAAAGAAATAGAGTTTTTCAGGCTGCCATGGCCGCAACCCTTCGGTGAGGTTGCCAATCAGCTTGTAATCAAAAGGCGCCGCAACCTGCTCAGGGAACGCAGTAGGGTTTCCTGCCATGTCAAAAGCTTCAGTGGCAATAATCGCCGCAGCCTGGTGGTCGCCGTGATTTTCTCCGTCGGCATAATCAGGCAGCCAGGTGATGACCACCTCCGGCCGTGTCAGGCGAACGTAGCGGACGGCCCGCTCGAGCACTGCGCCATGTTTCCAGGTTTCGAGCGAATACAGGGGGTTCTGGCTGGCGGTGTCCCTGCCTCCCAGGAACCAGACATTCATGACGCCGAGTGAGGCCAGCGCGCGACGAGCTTCGATCTTCCGCACGGCGCAAAGCGATGATGCCTGTTCGGTCCCAACGGTGTTGCCCCCGGATCTGCCACAAGTTGCGAAGACCACGGCTAGCCGCTTGTGCTGATCGAGTGCCGCTCTTGCCAGGTAGCCTGCAATCAGGCTTTCATCATCCGGGTGAGCGACCACCAACAGAATATCCGCCTTATAGCGCGCGTCGGGTCCGGGCATTGGCGGCGCTTGTGGCAACTGTCCAAATGACGGAATGCTTAACAGAAAAACCCAAAAGAGAAAATGTCCCGTTTTCTTCATGGCTCGCAAATCTCCCTATTCAGGTTTAAATCTTTCTGGCTTTGTACAGGCATTACACACCCTGAATATCGCTTCGTCTCGCTCGCACCGTGTCACTGAAGCCGTAATTTCCATTTTGATTTTTCGTACTGGGAGATTCTACACCCAACCGCCTCCAGTTGTGCCGGCTTTTGAAGTTTCTCCATCCCGAGCGACTCCGATAGCCCAGGAGCCATATTTGCCTCCACCTGGCAGGCGAAACCCTACGAGCCTCTCATTGCAAGCGGTTTGTCAGACACCTCGCTATTCCACCCTTCTTCCATGAACCGGCTTCCTCCTCCGCCGTCCCGTCATACCCAATCGTCAGTGGCAGCGCCCAGACCCGCCGCGTCAGGTGCCCTTTGGCCGGCAAGAGCCAGTGGTACTGAGCATGTTTCACGAGCCGTCCGCACGTCTTCACCAACTGCTGCCTCAACCCTAATCTGCCTCGACCTTCGGCTAAATTTTAAATGGCGCTACATGGATACTCGAAAGTTGTTTGCTTAGTTACCTGCGCTTCTTCAGGGTGAAAAATGCGGGTCCCATAGGAGTCCGCAAATACTCTTGAATTTTGGCATGGCACCTTGCTATATTGCGCGACATGGACTCGAAGCTAAGCAGGATGTTAACACGGCGTCACTTTCTCGGCTGTGCCTGCGGAACAATCGCTGCTGGCTTGTTAGGGCCGATTGACTGTACAGCTCATCCCAAGAGCAAGAAGCTGATCGAATTCGGTGCAGACTCGCCGGATCCTGCGTTTCTCCGCGCGCATGCCGCGATGATGCAGAAAACGCCCTTTGCGGGTACAGTCTTCCACGCTAATTACAGAATGCCCAACGGCCAGACGGGTAATTTCACAAGAAAGGCATGGGGACGGCAGAGATTTCATAAAAGGGATCTGGAAGCTTCCTTGAAAAACCTGAAGGCGGCGCGTCTTGGCACCCTGGACCGTAATTTCTTTCTCTTCGACGTAACGCCTGCCGATCTGGATTGGTTTGACGATTACTCTGCGGTGATCGCCAACGCCCAACTCGCGGCCTGGTTCGCGCGCGAGAGCCATTGTCCCGGCCTGATGTTCGATCCCGAGGCCTATGGAGAACAGCTGTGGCAGTACCCAAAGCAACGAGATGCGAAGTCGAAGTCCTGGGAGCAGTACACCCGGCAAGTCCGGTTGCGGGGACGTCAGGTCATGGAAGCTTTCCAGCGAGGCTATCCGGGGCTCACGGTCTTTCTTACCGGAGCCTATAGCTATGTGTGGCGGCAGATGCACCGCCGTCCGTTTCCCCTCCATCAGATGAGGTACGGGATGCTTCCGTCCTTCCTGGATGGGATGTTGGATGTGGCGGAGGGCAAGAGCCGTTTTATCGATGGGTATGAGGCAGCCTACGGCTTCCGCAGTCCTTCAGAATTTCCCAAAGCATACCAGGCGATGAAACACGGATGCCTTCCGATCGTGGCCGATCAGGCGAAATACTCAAAGTACTTTTCATGCTCATTCGGGATTTGGATGGACTGGCGTTCGGATAAGCTGGGATGGTCCACCAAAGACCTTGCCAAGAATGGGCATCCCCCGAAGCAATTCCAAGCCCTGGTGACCCGAGCGCTCGAAGTGGCCGACGAATACGTTTGGATATTCACCTACGCACCACGCTGGTGGGCTGCGCCGGACGGAAAGCCGGTCAAGGTGCCGGCCGCGTATGAGACTGCCCTGAAACGTGCACTCGAAGCAGCCAACTCCTAAATGCAGGTTGAGTGAATAGAGGGGAAAAGCAAGCACGGCCATTCGCAATCTGGCAAAGAAACAAACGACCACGGTACGATGACAGCGGTCTTTACCTGGTACTAAAACCCGAGTTCGTCAGGTGGCCCCAGAAGCAAGCCGGAGCCCCCGGTCCAAAGCCATTAGTGGTGGACCACCCAAAATTTGCAAAAATCAGCACACAAAACAAGCTGACCTGCCTGAGATTCTCTACCGATCCAAATGCGAGAGTCAACATCGCTGAGGGGCCCGGTGTGGACGTGAAAACCGTACAGGAATCGCTCCGGCATTCCACAAGCAAAATC
>CAYWMN010000154.1:0-6548 GCA_964459065.1 uncultured Acidobacteriota bacterium
TTTCTACCGTTCCCTTGATGTTGATCTTGCCGGTAGGCGTTCGAATGACGCCGGGAACAAGCGGAAGAGCGGCCTTAAAGTTTTGCTCGGCGATGGGGAGGGTTGCAATTTCCTTCGAACTGAGCTTGCTGGGCGTTGAAGAACGCTGTTCGCTGACGGCTCCTCCTTGCGCGTGCACCTCAACTTTTTGAACAAGGATCTTTTGTGCCGACATTTCGACATGGACGACCGGGGCTTCCCCCTCAACAATCTTGATTCCTGTTTCGACAACCGGCCTGTACCCCAAGGCTGTACAGGCAAGGTTGTACGAGCCTGGCAGCAGACCTCGGATACCAAAATCCCCCTTTTGGCCGGTCGTGACCGTCAGGCCGCCGCTGGGCAGCATGCCTCCTGTCAGCGTGCAGACCACTCCGCCAATCGGCAATCCTTTGCTATCAACGACCTTTCCTCTGACTTCCTGGGTCCGTTGGGGGACGGCGGCGTGAGAACCCGTTGCAGAAAGAAGCAGACATGCCAAAAACCCAACCAGTAGCCACACGTTTGCCCTTACCACTCGCTTCAAGGCGTGATGGCATGGTTGTACAATTTTCCCCCGAACTGCTCGCATCGAATTCCTCAATTTAGTTAGAAGGTGTTTTACGGCCTGGCGATTCAACTTTTTACACGCTTTGCCCCAAAGGGTCGTCATGCGCAAATCGTGCCGGAGACGCGAAACCTTAAGTATAAACCTAAGCCGCGAATCGTGCATGCCGCGACCGCGAAAGTCGTTATCCTCCCTTTGATAACGATAGGATGACGTTTCGAGGTACGGTGTTAATTCTGAGGTGAGTCGGTGTCCGTTTATTCGCTCGAGGCTCTGCCTGGTGGGTTGGGGGTCCTGGCGCCTTCCGGCTACGTTGATCCTGGCGAGACGGGATGATTGGCTGTTGCTTGCTGGCGCTCCCCTCGGCTCAAAAGATAAAATAAACAGGTTCGTTGAGCAGCCGCAAAGCGACTAGCGGGATAGGTCAAGAGAGTCGATGCAGCCTTGTTGGGAAAGGGCCCCGCGAATGGCATGGCGCACTCTAATTTTTCCTCATGAGCCAAACTTCTGCGAGACGTGATTTGTTCCGCCAATTGAGCTTTTCCTCATTCTTCGGCTTATCCCACGTGAGCACTAGCCTTCGGGTTTTAACATGTTTCGGGGCCACAGGGAATTCTCGCAGTTCTTCCATCTGTTTGTTCAGCAAGGTCGACTCGACGGATTCGCCGTTAATTCGCAGGAGGTCCTGGCCCTTGCCGGTCGTCCGAACGACATAGGTTGCCTTTGGATCGATCCCTTCATAAATCATGGCGATGGGCCATGCCGTGACCTGCCAGCTAAGGCGCGCGCGGCTTTTGCCGCTATTCTCCCACCAGAAGGTTGGCTTTGGGTGGCGATGCAGTTCGGGGCCGTTCGAAGGGAAGCAATGAACAACCCTCGGCGATTTGCCGATGTTTCCCATATCATCATAGAAACTGCCGGGACCGGGATCTCCCCATTGGGCGAGTTGGAGCAAGCGCTGATGCTTTTGGCTTTCCGACGGAAGGTTCCTGATGATTTTGAATTGGTCTTCCAGCCACCAGCGGTTGTTCAGAGGGTAATTCAAAAAGTCGAGAACGGCGCCCCGTTCTGAACCTGCGGCATGGTATTTCTTGACGCTTGTCTGCATGCCAATGGAATGAAAGAGCTGGGCACACAGTTCAGAAATGCGGCGGGTCAAATTAGCGCTGATGGGGTGCGTAACCGCCTTGTTGAGGACTTTGGAGGCTTCGGACATGGCGCGGTCCGCCCCCAGTTTTTCAGCCTTTGCCATGAGGAGGTTCGCCTTGGTTTCAAGGCCCGTTTCTCTCACCAGGCGCCTTTGGACATAGGCGTCATAATTGGCGCGCAACTGGCACATTTGCCAGCGCCAGTTACCATCAAGGTCCGGAGCCTCTTTCCGGAGAGATTCCCACTCGAGGAAGGTTCCTTCGACAGCTCCGTTATCGATCAGAGGCCCGTGCCAATCCTTTTCTAAAGCTAAAATGGCGTTGGCAGCGCGCCTGGCGACCGCGGGCTTAAAGTAAACCCGAGCGTACTCGACAAGGATTTCTCTTACCGGCCGCCCAGGGTCCCAGCCCAACGAACTCCAGAGGGTCTTGTTGACGTCATCATTGACACCTTCGGAGTAGGAAATGGATCCGTTCGTATAACCTGCCGTGTTTCGGAAAATACCCGCATATTCAGCCGGCCGCGGGTTGACGGACTCGCGCCCTTCGGTCAAGGCGTAAGCCTGGTCCCAATCGGGAACCGGATATTGGCAGCGGCATTGATGGGCAATGTCGGGATAATCGCGAAAGCCGTATTGGTCCGGGAGCCGGTCTCGCACTCCCTGCATTGGAGGGCTTCCCGGCCCGGCCACCAGGCCCCCCAGCCAGGAGGGCATGCGCTTATAAATATAGTTAAAGGTGTAATCGACCTCTGGAGGTTTAAAGTGTTGCAAGCTTAGCCAGATTTTTGCGTTCGGATGAGTTCGTTTCAGAAGTTTTGCAACATCCTCAAGATAGGGCAGGACAAGCTCCGGGGGATTGCTGCCCGGGTCGCCACCTGGAAAAGTGTAGGCGGTAAAGACGGGAGTATCCTTGAAAAATTCCTCACATTGGTTGAGCAATTCCTGACGCCGCTTTGTGTCCTTAAGGTTAAATGTCGCGGGAATCCACGCCCAATATTCCAAGCCGTAACGTTGGCAAATTTCACCGATTGCCCGGTTTATAACTCGGCGAGGATACTTCATGAGAGGGGATGTGCCCCCCTGCAACGGAATCCCTTCGATGCTATTGGCGCCGAAAAAGGTCAGTTCGCGAATGTATTGCTCAAACTGCGCGGGGCTCCAGGCGTCATAAGTGTTGGGAGTATCGCGATATCCTAATTGGTGTCCGCGAATTTCAAAAGCCGGGGCCGTCGAAATATCCAGCTTTGATGCGATGGACAGGTTGCCTTGCGACCAGTTGAGCCGGCGGAGCAGATTGCCCACGCCGAAAAGTACGCCGCGGGCGTCTGATCCTTTGATCCAAACGACGGCACGCCGGTGGTTACGATCCACATAAAGCCGAAAGCCTTCAGGCTGCGTCTCGGGCCGGTCGTTGCCGCGGCGGTTCGGAATTTGCTGTTTCCATTCCGGAACCGAATTCGCGGAGGTCAGGGCAATGACGATTGAGTCCGCAGGCCACCTGGTGGAGGTGCGAAGCCGAATGCCGGTTCGCTTCTCGACTTCCTGAGCGAGAACAAGCGCGGCGGTTTCTTCTGCGGGTGGCAGTTTCCCGGGCCGTGATACAACGACAGCGTGGCGGAGGTCGATTTGATGGGGCGCCGCTGTCTGATGAGTTGCATCGGAGGCGTGACCGGGTGCCGCGCCGAGCGCGTCGGGAATTCCAGCTTGAGTTAAACCTGCTGCTCCCAGATATAAAGAACTGCTTGTTAGGAATCGTCGTCGATTCATTCTCACCTCACGTAAAGAGCGCGATCTTTCATTGCAGAGCTGTTCCGTGTCGGGCCCCCAAGAGAACGTGGGCATGCTTCCTGCGGAAGGTTACAAGTAACACTCCCCTGGACCCGTGTCAAGGCAGTATAGCCGCCGGAATGGTTTAAGGTTGGCCGGCAGTGAGGCCAAGGTTGCCTGAACGCGCTTTGATCCGTGCGGTCGTGTTGGGGTTTTGAAATTTTGAATCGAGCGCCTCCAGAACAAGACGCGGACCGAACGATCTTGATTCCCGGATGAAGGCCGGAGGGCAGGATGCCATCTCAAGAAACTGGACGCCATGTTCCATTGCGCGTGATAGCATTATGGTTTTTAATAACCTGTTAAGATCAGGGTGTCCGGCGGCTATTCAGTTGATTTACAAAAATGGTGAGTTCCGTTCGGCGCGGTCCTTCAAATACGGAGGCATGCCGGAGCCGGTGCCGGTGCGAGGTCTGCCGTTTTGATCTAAAAGGAACGGCGAACTTCAGGAGAACATTCTCCTGGCCGGTTTGGTCTTTCAAAGTTCTTCTTGATCTGTTGGGTGTTGAAGGTGCATATTTTCGGGCAGCTTTATTCAGCGGAGGTTCCATGAATAAGGATTCAAGTGTTAGCCGTCGCGACTTTTTAAAGAAATCGGGGCGGACGGGCGTGAGCCTGGCAGCGATGGGGGCAGCGGGACTGATGGCTCCTCGGCAGGTTTTGGGAGCGAACGACCGCGTGCGGGTGGCGGTTTGCGGGCTGCACAACCGGGGCTGGGATCACGTACGATTCTATCCGCGGATTCCCAACGTGGAGGTAGCCGCTCTATGCGAAGTGGATGATAACGTTCTCCGCAAGCGTCTGGCGGAGATGGAAAAGCGGGGAATGCGGAAGCCGGACAAGACCTACTACGATGTTCGCCGGCTGCTGGATGATAAATCGATCGACGCGGTGTCAATCGCGACGCCGGACCATTGGCACTCCTTGATAGCGATTTGGGCCTGCCAGGCCGGCAAGGACGTTTATGTGGAAAAGCCGTGCTCGCACAGTTGGTGGGAGGGGCACCAGTTGGTGAAGGCGGCGGAACAATACCAGCGGGTCGTGCAGCACGGAACGCAAAGCCGCTCTTCGGAGTCGGCGATCAGCGGCATCCAGGAACTGCGCAAAGGTTTGATTGGGGACGTCTATTTGGCGCGGGGATTGTGTTTTAAGCGAAGGAACACGATCGGTCACACGCCGAATGAGCCGGTGCCTCCTGGCGTGCATTACGATTTGTGGCTGGGGCCGGCGCCCCTGGAACCGTTTACGCGCAATCACTTTCATTACAACTGGCATTGGTTTTGGGACTACGGAGATGGCGACCTAGGCAACCAGGGGATTCACCAGGTGGACAATGCGCGATGGGGCCTGGGCGTCGGGTTCCCGAACCGCGTGTCGGCGATCGGTGGCCATTTCATGTTCGACGACGATCAGCAGACGCCGAACACGTTGAATTGCGCCTTCGAATACGACATGCCGGGAGGGCCTTCAAAACGCAAGATGATTGAGTTTGAAGTTCGGCACTGGATTACGAACCGCGAAGGAGAAATCGGGACGCCGGCCGTCGGCGGCCATGGCGAGGGCCAGAACGTGGTCGGCAACATCTACTATGGATCGAACGGTTATATGTCCATGGGCGATGAAGACACCGGCAATGAGTGGCGAGCCTGGCTGGGCCAGGATGTTAAGCCGGGTCCGCACAGCCAGCGAACCCCGGCCTTTTTGGCCAACCTGACAAACTTCATTGATGTGGTGCGGAGCCGCAAAATGCAAGACCTCAATGCACCCATCAAAGAAGCGCACATTTCCTGCACTCTGATGCAGCTTGCCAATGCATCTTACCGCCTGGGCCACACTCTTGATTTTGACCCGGAAACCCAGCAAGTGACCAATGACGATGAGGCCAACCGGCTACTGCGCGGCGCACGGCGCGGCTACCGGCGGCCCTTCTATATTCCGGAGCATGTTTAGGTGAATGACCGTTATGATTCGGGAACTTTCCGAACGAATCTGCAAGTGAAATACCGCAAGGTTGGACTAATGCATTTAGAACATCTCTGATTTAAGGAGCGTACGATGCGTACTTCAAAGAAGTCACTGGTTCTGTTTCTGTTCTTGTTTCCAGTGGTGCTGTTTCTAGCCAGCTGTCAGCAGAAAAAAACATCGACTGCCGAAAGTGGGCCTCAGACGCCGCCAGTCGATGAGGTGAATACATTTGTAGGGACCATTGGTGGTGGAAATACTTTTCCTGGAGCGACCATGCCCTTTGGCATGATCCAATGGAGTCCCGTGACGGGCTTCCGCAAGCACGTCGGGGATTATCTTTATACGGATACGACGATCCGGGGATTCAGCGTTAATCACCTCAGCGGACCGGGTTGCCCGATCATGGGTGATGTGCCGATTATGCCGTGGGTTGGGGCTGTCAAGACTTCTCCCGCCTCCGACGTCAAACCTTATTCAACCAGCTTCTCGCACTCCAACGAAGAAGCGTCGCCGGGGTACTACTCGGTCGACCTCGGCAACGGGGTCAAGGTTCAACTGACCGTGACCACGCGGGCGGGGATTGGTACTTTCACCTTTCCTTCTTCGGCGGACGCCAATGTCCTTTTTGAGACGAGCCATACTGCCAACCGCTATGACGTGCGCAAGGCGATGGTTGAAATTTCTGGAAAACAAAAGATTTCAGGGAGCGTTGCAACAGGTGGCTTTTGCAGCTATCCCAACAAGTACACGATCTATTTCGCAGCTGAGTTCAGCCGTCCTTTCACGAGGTACGGGACCTGGAACGGTTCGCATGTCAAAAACGGCAGCCGCACTGTAGCCGGACCCCACGCGGGCGCGTTTGTGGGTTTCGATACCTCGAAAAATCAGGTTGTCGAAATGAAAATCGGGCTTTCCTACGTGAGCGTCAAGAACGCCTGGATGAACTTGAATAAAGAAATTCCTGGTTGGGACTTCAAGGGAACCCGGAAAGCAGCGCACGACACCTGGAACCAGGAACTCGAG
>CAYWMN010000154.1:6558-8883 GCA_964459065.1 uncultured Acidobacteriota bacterium
AAGGGCGGCACGAAGGAGGAGCGGGGAGTCTTCTACACGGCCCTCTATCACACGTTGCTGGCCCCGAATGTTTTCAGCGACGTTAACGGCCAATATATCGGCTTCAATAACCACCTGTACACGGCCAAGGGCTATACCCAATATGCGAATTACTCCGGCTGGGACATCTATCGCGACGAGGTCCAGTTGATCTCCTTGTTCCATCCGAAGGAAGCAAGCGACATGATCACGTCGCTGATTAAGGACGAGCAGCAAGGGGGAGGCTTGCCAAAATGGCCCGTTGCCAACTATGAGGCTTGCCAAATGGTCGGGAACCCCTCCTGCCCGATCATCGCCGACGCCTACGCATTTGGCGCCCGGGACTTTGATGCCCAGGCGGCGCTCAAATCCATGCTGAAAGGCGCCACGCAGCCGGGTGCGAAGTGCAATGAGTGCGGCGAGTGGGATAGCCTTGAAAACTACCTGAAACACGGATACCTTACCCCGACCGACGTGGGCCAGCATCCGGGGGCTCATAGCGGTCCCTCGCAGACGCTGGAATTCACGACCGCGGACTTCTCCATCGCTCGGATAGCGAAGGCGGTGGGGGATACAAAAACCTATGACACGTTTATGCGCCGGGCGCAGTTCTGGCGGAACCTTTTCGATACCAAAACCGGTTACATTACCCCGCGCAATGACAAGGGTGAATTCATTCCGGTGGACCCGGCGTCGCCTAAGTATTATGTCGAGGGCAACGCGGCGCAGTACAGTTGGATGGTCCCTTACAACATGAAGACCTTGGTCGGTTTGATGGGCGGAGATGCCGCGGTCGTCAAACGGCTCGATACGTTCTTCACGGAGTTGAACGCTGGAGGGGCTAAGCCCTATTTTTGGATTGGGAACGAGCCTGTTTTCGCGGTGCCGTGGGCGTACGACTTTGTCGGCGCGCCGTGGGGAGCTCAGTCGGTAGCAAGACGAGTCGAGACGGAGCTGTATACCACAAAGCCGGATGGTTTGCCGGGTAATGATGACCTGGGGGCGATGTCGGCTTGGTATGTGTTTGCCTCGCTCGGAGGCTACCCTGCCGTGACGGGAGTGGGCGGACTTGCTCTTGATAGCCCGCTTTTCCCTGAAGCGACTCTCCACTTGGGCAATGGCAAGGTTGTAAAAATAGTAGGAGAGAACGCCACTGCCAAGAATCCCTATGTCCAGAGTGTTTCACTGAATGGGGAACCGTACTCGAGCACCTGGATCCCTTATTCGACTCTTGAAAAGGGATCCACGATCCAGTTCACACTCGGGCCGACTCCCAATAAGCAATGGGGAACCAAGCCCAGTGATGCACCACCTTCATTTACGGAAGGTATGCCTGCTTCCAAAAAGTAAAGTGAAGGGGTGTTTAGGACAAATTGCTGTCCTAAGATGTTTAGCTCGTTGCGGGGAACAGGGTAAGTGTTCCTTGCTTCAAAACGAGTGATGGTGTCGGGCAGGGATGATAGGTTGCGAGTCTTCCCTGCTCGAACACCACGCTTTCAGGACTGCCCGATGGAATCAGGCGATGGCCGCTTCTTATGGAAGCGTGATGCCTGTTCTGGAATGCCTCAAGCGGTTGCCTTTTGACGTCCACACAGGGCTCCGGTTCGACAAGCTACTGATGTCGGAGCCGCTGAGTCGAGGCTGGGAAACGAGATGAATCGACGACAATTTATTCAGGGAAGTGCGGCTGGAATTGGGCTGGCTGGGAGTCTGAAGGGGTTCGGCCTTGGTTCGCTCACGGTTGCTCAGGGCTCGCCGCTGGTGGAAAGGGTTCCGGACAAGACGGTGGTTCTGACCTTTGACGACGCGGTGAAGACTCAGCGGACGTTTGTGGCGCCTCTGCTGAAAGATCTTGGATTTCGGGCCAGCTTTTTTGTGACCCACCGCTGGATGAACGACACGGCGCATTTTATGACCTGGGAGGAGATTGCCGAGATTCACGGGATGGGATTTGAAATTGGCAATCACAGTTGGACGCATCGGGGGTTCTCAACGCCGCGAGCCGCATCGCAAATGGCGGGGGAATTGGCGCTGGTGGAGAGGCAACTCGAAAAGGTCGGGGTCCCGCGGCCGGTCAGCTTCGCCTGGTGTGGCAATTCCTTTGGACCGGAGGGAGTTCAAGTGCTGCGGGACCGAGGATACCTGTTTGCCCGGCGCGGAATGCAGCCGGAGACTCCTTACGGTGAGATAAAACCTGGTCCAGCCTTTGACCCAAAACGTTATCATCCCTTGCTGATTCCTACCACCGGGGACGCCTATCCGGGCTGGACGCTCGAGTACTTCAAAAAGGTTGTTTCACTTGCCCGC
>CAYWMN010000155.1:0-8865 GCA_964459065.1 uncultured Acidobacteriota bacterium
GCCCTCCGACGTTTATCTTGAGGGCGGCGACCAGTACCGGGGTTGGTTTCACAGCTCGCTGCTGGTGGGCATGGTTTCGCACGGTGGCGCTCCTTATCGTTCCGTGCTGACCAACGGATGGGTCCTTGATGGCAAGGGGCGGGCCATGTCCAAGTCGCTGGGCAACGTCATCGACCCGAATGAGGTGATTAAAACTCACGGAGCGGAAACTCTGCGCCTGTGGGTGGCTTCGGTCGATTTCCGCGAGGACGTTGTGATCTCCCCGGAGATTCTTGCCCGGCTGTCTGAGGCCTACCGCAAACTTCGAAATACCTTTCGGTACTGCCTTTCGAACCTTTACGACTTTGATCCTGTCCGCGATAGCGCGAGCGGGGATCAGCTTGAGGAAATTGACGCCTGGACGCTCAAACGAACGGCGGAGATTCTTGATCGCGTCGAGGCCGCCTACGATGAAGCCGCGTTCCACAAGGCCTACCGGGCAATTTACGATTTTGCCACAGTTGATTTGAGCGCCTTCTATTTTGATATTTTGAAAGACCGTCTCTATACTTCGCCTGCGAAATCGGTTCGCCGGCGCGCCGCGCAAACGGTCCTATACCAGATTGCCGAATGCCTTGTGCGCGTGGTTGCTCCCATGATGTGCTTTACTGCGGATGAGGTCTGGTCTCACTTGCCGCGGCCGGCGTCGGGTGTGGCCAGGGAGCCCAGCGTCCACCTGGCTCGGTTTGTTTCTTCCTCGGCGCTGCGGGAGCTTGTTCCGCAGAAATACCAGGAGCGCCTTGAGAACTGGCCCCGGCTGGTGGCGGTGCGCGATGCGGTTCTGAAAGCACTGGAAGCAGCCCGGCGCGACAAGCTGATTCACAGCCCGCTGGAGGCCAAAGTCCGCTTGAGCGCTGATGAAAGTCTTGCAGCGCTCCTGAAAGACTATCTTTCCGAATTACCCACGCTTTTCATTGTCTCGCAGGTTGAACTTGCATCGTCCGCGTTGGATGGAGCAGGTGAAAGCGCTTTACCGGGGCTGATGGTAAAAATTGAGCACGCGTCGGGATCGAAATGCGCCCGGTGCTGGAAATATTCCGAGCAGGTCGGCGAAGACGCTGCTTATCCCGAGGTTTGCGATCATTGCGCGGCCGCTCTTCGCGAGATCGAAGGGGACCCTCAGTAGCCTTTTCCCGAGAGCCAAAGATTGCCTGGCGGTACGCAGGGGGGCGAATGATCGAGGAGGAATCTACAACCATGGCCGGGACCCAGACTCCTCCTGCGCCGGATCAGCGTTCGCGCAAGGTTCAGCGTCTAATCTATGCCCTGATTGCTGCGGCGATTATTGTTGCCGACCAAACCACCAAGGCTCTGGTTGTGAAGTTAATTCCGGAGCAGGTGGTGATTCCGGTGATCCCGGGGTTTTTCAACCTTCTTCACACTGAAAACAGCGGCATCGCCTTCAGCCTTTTGGCCGATTGGTCTTCATCGTGGAAGATGGTTGTGCTGATCGGTGTTTCTGCGGCTTTGCTGGTGACGGTGCTGGGTCTTGTTTGGAAGACCAGCGAGGTCAAGTGGACGGGTGGAATTGGTCTGGCGCTGATCCTGGGTGGAGCGCTTTCCAATCTGGCGGATCGAATCCGGTATGGGCAGGTCGTGGACTTCCTGGACTTTTACTACCGTAGCTACCACTGGCCAGCGTTCAACGTTGCGGACAGTGCGATTGTTATCGGGGCGGGACTCCTTGTCATTGAATTCCTGTCGACGCGATAAAGATTGAGGGCAGGCATTGTGCCTCCAACGGGCGAACTCAAGGAATTTGCCGTGACGGCAACCGACGCGGGCCAGCGCCTCGATGTTTTTCTCGCCCGTAAAATGTCTGAGTGGACCCGCAGCCAGCTGCGGGGAGCGATCCTCCAAGGTCTGGTCAAGATCGGTGGCCAGACGGTCTCCAAAGCGGGTAAAAAAGTAGAGGAGGGCGATGCCGTAGCCATTTTGGCCCGGCGCCAGATTCTTCACGCCGTCCCCGAAGAGTTGCCCTTATCCATCCTCTACGAAGATGATGATATGGCGGTGGTGGACAAATCGGCCGGCATGGTCGTCCACGTCGGGGCAGGCGCCAAATCCGGCACGCTGGTCAACGCTCTTCTCCACCATTTCGGCGCCGGGTTGTCAGGTGTTGGAGGGGAATTCCGGCCAGGCATTGTTCATCGTTTGGACAAGATGACCTCGGGTCTGATTCTGATTGCCAAGAATAATTTTGCGCACCGCAAGTTGGCGGGCCAATTCAAATCCCGCAGCATTCACAAGTCCTACCAGGCGCTTGTTCACGGATTACCGACAAGAGAACACGGGGAAATTCGATCGCCGGTGGGTCGAGACCCGGTCCGGCGGGTAAGAATGAAAGCGGGCGGCATCGGGGCCCGCGAAGCGATGACGTCATACCAGGTTGTAAGACGGTTTCGTCATTTTAGTTTGATCGAGGCCACGCCGCATACGGGGCGGACGCACCAAATCCGGGTGCATCTTGCTTCGATCGGACATCCGGTGGTGGGTGACAAACTTTACGGTGCGCCCGGGAAGTTGCGCTTGGGAGGTCAAGAGTTTTCAACCCTTGACAGGACCTTTCTTCATGCGGCGAGAATCGAATTTGATCATCCGAGGACGGGTGTCCGGCTCGCACTTGCCTCACCGCTGCCGCAGGAGTTATCCGATTTCCTGGTTTTGATTGAGAGGGAAGATCGATAGTTTTCGCCGGCGCGATCATGAACCGGTGCGACGGTTGATTTGGAGGTTTCGGCAGGAAGGAAGAAATCGATCAATTCCATGGTGGTCCGGCAAAACAGCGGTAGGATATGATTTTAGGATAACAGCTAAACGCTTTGAGGAGGGAACCATGAAACGGTTTGCAACCCTATGCGGTGCGGTGGGGCTATTACTGGTGATGACGCTGCCTCTCCAGGCGCAAAAGAGTTCGCGAGGCAAGTCCGAGATTACCTTCAACGGCAAAACGGTCTCTGTTGAATATGGACGTCCGTCGCTCCATGGCAGGACCATCGAGCAAATGCTCGCAATGCGGAGCGCTACCGGAAACTTCTGGAGACTTGGTGCAAATCAATCCACAACTTTTGCGACCGAAGTGCCTCTTGCCTTCGGCAAGGTAACTGTTCCTGCCGGGACCTATAGCCTGTGGGCTGAGCACGAGGGCAATGGCGACTGGCAGTTGGTTTTTAATAAGCAGCACGGCCAGTGGGGGACCCAGCATAATCCCCAGCTCGACTTTGCAAAGACCCCGCTGCATGAAGAAAAGGTCTCCAAATCAGCGGATTTGGTTACCATCAAACTGACCCGTGAAGGTGCTGGCGGAAGGCTTTCCGTCCAATGGGGAGATTTGAAGCTGGTGGCGGATTTCAGAGCCGAATAATCCTGTCAGAATGATTTTACGGCTGGGATAAGCGGTTGTGCATAGGATTTTGCGGCAAGCTGTTAAGGCATGGCGGGCCGTGTCCGTGTATTGCCGTTTGGGTAACCGTGTCGGCTGTTCATTCGATTCATACGATTCATAAAGCGGTGAGTTCTGGAGATAGGGGCGCCTCGCCAGGGCGCGTGCCATGTCCAAGGCAACTTGCTTGCGTGCGCCGGCCGGGGAGGCCTCAGATTCCAAAACATTGCGGAATCACAGGACAGCGACAGCCGTCCGCTGTGGCCTGGATGAAAACAGACAGACCCAAGCGCGTTTATCTTCGATCGGCCGGGTTAAGAAGAAAATGATAGCGAACATCTTGCTGTTAGGTGCGGCGGCCGGAATTCTTGCGTGTACCGCGTATCTGGCGTTGGTCCTCATCGCTGCGTTTCGGTTCCATCCTGCGAAACAGGAAGCAGTCGGAGGTTCGGAAAGCAGTATTCGGCGGCCGCCTGTTACCATTCTGAAACCTTTGCATGGTTTGGAACCGTTGCTGGACGAGAGCCTTGAAAGTTTTTTCGCGCAGGCTTATCCAACCTTCGAACTGGTCTTCGGCGCCCGCGAGGCAACCGATCCCGCCCTGAAGGTTGTTGAGAGCCTTGCGAAAAAATATCCTGAAGTCAGAACGCAAATCGTTTTGTCCGGCGAGCCGAAGTACCCGAATGCGAAGGTCTTTCTGCTTGAAAAAATGATTGCCGCGGCAACGCATGAAATTCTTGTCATTGCGGATAGCGATGTCCGGGTGACAAGCGATTACCTGGCCAGCGTTGTCGCCCCCCTCCGTGATGAGAATGTGGGCCTGGTAACCTGCCTCTACCGTGGAGTTCCTACGGGAGGCGTCTGGTCGCATCTGGAAGCCCTCGGGATGTCGGTTGAGATGTCTTCCGGGGTGCTGGTTGCTGATTTGCTGGAGGGAATGAAGTTTGCCCTGGGGCCCACGATGGCGACCCGCAAGGATGTTGTGGACAAGGTGGGGGGCATTGCCGTCCTGGGGGACTACTGCGCGGACGATTTTGTGTTAGGAAGCCTTACGGCAGCCGCCGGGAAGACGGTTGTTCTCTCCCGGCATGTGATCGACCACATCGTGTTGAACCGCTCGGCGCGCGAATCACTTTTGCATCAGGTCCGCTGGATGAAAAGCGCCCGGTTTTCCCGTCCGCTGGGGCACCTTGGCACGGGTTTGACCTTTGCGATTCCTTTCGGCCTGCTGGGCCTTGCGGCAGGGTGGCTTGGCGGCGACTGGAAACTGGGGCTGGGTTTGTTGGCCGTTGCGGTTGCCAATCGCGTGGTGATGTCGGCCGCGGTTGGTTGGGGAGTCCTGGGGGATCGCCTGTCGCTGCGGTATTGCTGGCTCTATCCCGTGCGGGACCTTCTAGGTTTCTGCTTCTGGTGCGCCAGTTATCTGGATAGCGGGATTGTCTGGCGCGGCGAGCGGTACCGGTTAGTGGCAGGCGGCAGGATGGTCCGCACAAAACCCGCAAACCATCGGTCGGCGGCAGCTCAAGATGCTGCCCTGTAAAGTGATCTTTCAGCGTTGATTGCTGTAAATAACCTTGCCCGAATTTTCAGCGATGACATAATGGGGTTCCGGAAGAACCCGTAGCGCGCGCTTGATCTGGCGCGGCGGTACGAACAGAAAGACCCGGGCCTTGCCCTTCCAATCCTGCTGAAGGTCAGCATCATTCAAGAAAATATGCGGGGCGTCAGGGAACGTCGACCCAAACCACATTGAAGTTGTACGGCCATTCACCAGGTCAATGGGTTGTTTCAGGTAAAAAAGGAGCGACGAGCCGAAGGCCTGATCGCCATAGATCATGACTTTATCTCCGGGCCTTTCCTGCCTGGCGATAACTTCGGCCAGCTTCTTCGAAGACAGAAAGGGTCCGAAGCGAACAAAAGCCAATTGTGCCGCCACCAGAAAAACCGCCGTGGCGATGCCCGTGGTCCAGGTTGCGGCGAAATTCTTTTTCTTGAGGCGCAGGATCAGGGCGATAAGCGGGCCTATCAACAAGGCGGCGGCGGCAAGTCCGGCCGGGAGGCGGAGAGCGGCAAAAGCCGAGGTGGTGAGATCAAAGAACTTTGACATCGACAGCGTATCGTGCGCCACGTCGCGATGAACGAGCAGTTGGCCGAGGTTGCTGGTGGGGGGCACATTTCGGGACGCCCACAAAGCTCCGGTAAGAGCCAAACCAGCCGCGACGCCCGCCGCAGCATAGATCCCGTTGCCCAGAAGAGCCCAGCGGCTCCTGCCTTTGCTCTCTTCTTCATGCGCAAGGCTTCCCGCGATCAATAGCAACAGGGGAAGATAGGCGGGGAAAGTGTAATATTCCTGGTTCGTAGAAAAGGCAAAGAAGACGAGGATCATACTCGCCCAAATCCAGCAAAGCGCCCGGGTACGCGTAGCAAAGGAGATCTCCGACGGCCTTCGGACGGCTAAGATATCCCGTTTCAGGTTGCGAAACATCAGAGGGAAATACAGACTCCAGGGAAACAGCCAGACCAGATGCAGGCTCCAATAGAGCAGGGCGGGTAGCTTATTGTAGTCGTGCGGGTATCTTTCGCCCAGAAACCTCAGAAACTGCTCGTTGACAAAATAGAACCAGAAAAAGCCGTGGTTCCGGATGCCCGCCAGAATCGGCCACGGTGCTGCGATCAGGAAGAAAAGCGCAATCCCTTTGCCGAGGCGAAACTCCCGCCAGCGCTTCCATTCTCCGGTCAGCAGTAAATAACCGATGGCAGGAAAGCCCACAAAAACCAGGGCAACCAAGCCCTTGGTAAGGGCTGCCAGCGCCACCGCAGCATAACCGGCATACCACCGCCAGTCCCGGGGTCTGCCCGCTTCCAGCGCCGATAGGAAAAAGTAGAGTGACAGTGCTATCAGGAAGCTGAGAAGGATGTCGGGTATGAATACCCGGGTGAACAGATAACATCCCACACATGTGGCGACAAACAATCCGGAATAAATCCCGCCCCGGCGGCCGAAAGCACGCCGGCCCCAGATGGCTCCCAGTCCAATTAAGAGCAACACTGACAGAATGATGGGCAAGCGCACGCCGAACTCTGATACTCCAAACGCTTCAAAGGCAAACGACGCCAGCCAGTACGGCATGGGTGGTTTTGACAGATACCGTACACCATTCACGTGCAGCGTCACGTAATCGTGCGTCAGGTACATTTCCCGAGCAGCCTCAGCGTGCGTGGCGTCGGCGTCATCAAGCAAAGAAGGGCGAAAGGCGCCCTGGAAATAGACGGCCAGCCAAATCAGGCCGAGCAGGACCCAAGGCAGAGCCCGCCGAATGGATGCCCAGGCGGACGGTTGATTTGATTCCGGGTTGAATGCGGTTGCTTCCATAGTTGAGCCGGGCCGTAACCTGTTGGGCTCGGGCCTTGGCGGAGCCTCCTTGACGGCATGCCTCAAACAGCCCTAGGGGCCGGTGTCGACGTTGATATCGATTACCCGATGTTGGAATCCTACGAAATGCCCGAAGTATGGCGACGCGATATTGTTATAAACGGCCAGAGGGTTCAGATTGTTGGTCGCGTTGTGGAAGCCGATTCCCCATCGCAACTTGCTGTGACCGAGGCCAAAGGGAAGGAAGCCCGGCAACGGCAGCACTTTCCAGACTTTGAAATCAAATGAGAAGAAAAGCGGAAACCGGTTGCTGTTGGGCTCGCCAACGTACTGTTGTAAATCGTTGATTCTTGACCATGGAAACCCTGTGTGAACGTCGACAATGGGGGCGAAAACGATCTTGAAGGGAAGATGAAATATTCCCCAGGAGATGAATCGGTCCGGGACATCGGCGTTAAGGCTTCCGTAAGCACTTGTCCGAATGATGGGTTGTTCAAAAGGGACAAACACGCTGGCGACGGTATTCAAATCGCCGCGCGACCGGCTGCGGACGTAGGACGTGTTCAGCTCGTCGCCTTTCTGGTTGCGATAGCTCACCAGGGCTTCAAATTCATGATAACGCGCGACGCCGCGGTTGGAGAGCAGGAGCATGGCCTGCGTCGGTGATGTTTCCGGGTTGATGACAAAGTCGCGGTATGTACTGCTGCGAAGATAGCTTAGCTTAAGGGCAACGTGGCTGGTTAGTTGATGATCAAATTCAACGCTCCAGGTCAGATTATAGGGTGTTGCATCAAGGTCAGAGCAATCGGGAACCATCCGAAGTCCCGTCGAAATCCTTGTGGCGCACCGGTTTTGGTAGGTAATGGAAGGACCCGTTGGATTGCCCGCAGAGTCAAACAGGGTAACAACCTGAATGGGGTTGCTTTCAAAATCGCTTGCCAGCAAAGGCACCCGTGATTTGAAGACTCCGGCCCCCGCGCGCAGTATGCTCCGGCCACTGTGACCGGGCGAGTATACGAATCCCAAGCGGGGAGCGAAGGTGGCAGCCTGGCCAACTGCTTGCCCGTAATAGCGGAACCCAAGATCCAGCGCGGCGTTATCGCGAACGCTCCAGTGGTCACCAATAAAGGCGGCGCCTTCGGCATTGCTTGTCGAAAGCGTTACGGGGTTCTGGGAGGTGGGAACTCCTCCGGGACCCAGGTAGTCAATTCGTTGGGCGACCGTGCCGTCCAATCGGGTGACCAACACGGGGTGCGACTGGCTGGTACCTGTGTAGGAACGGTAGATAAGGTCGCCTCCAATGTCAGTTGAATGCTTTCCCAGCAAATTCCACCGCGGGAGGCGATAAGTGATGTTGCCTTCTTCCTGGTCGCTGGCTCTCCTCCAGGTATTGAAATAGTTGCCCCCGTATCCGTTGGGAGTGATCAGCATCGACTCCGGCCCTTGACCGTGCGAGTCGGCATCAAATTTGGTGTATTTAAACAGGCTGGTCAGGATTCCGCCGGAAGAGAATTGGTAATTGTCATTCCCTTGAAGCGAAAAACCACGTTCTGAGTAATTCGACGAAGCAGGCTGTGGGACCAATGCACTAATGTTTGCGTACTCCTGTTTGCGCGGAAACAGATGAAAATTGAGAGAGACAATATGACGGGGCGAAGCGATGTACTGGAAGGTCGTGAATGAGTTATAGCCTTCCTTTTTGGTTTCATTGTGGGGCCAAGCCAGGCCTCGGATAGGGTCTTTAATAATGTCGTAGATGAAGGCCTCGGAGAAATTTAGATGGTTCTTCCAGAGGGGCCCTGTGAAATCAAGCCGCGGCTCCCAGTCATTGACGCCGTCCAGATGACCGCCTCTGCCGCGGAATCCCGGGAAAAAATCATTCAGGTCCCATCCCCAGTCGGATGCAGGCGCCTTGGTATCAATGGTTGTAAGACCCCCGGAAAATCCGCCGTATTGGGCTTCAAAGGGCGCCTTGTAAACATTGAGAGATTGGATGGCATCGATGGAGAGGTCAATGTCATAGCTGCCGGTGATAGGATTCACGGCCTGCGCGCCGTCAACCAGGAGCATG
>CAYWMN010000156.1:0-4606 GCA_964459065.1 uncultured Acidobacteriota bacterium
GAATTCGCTTGCGCCTGGGGTTCCGCCAAGGTGAACACCTCTCGAATCAGGGCGGCCAGGTCCGTTTTACTGGGATGGAGCTCGACCGGCCGGGTGAAGTCAAGGAACGTTTTGACCACCCGGTCAAGGCGCTGGATCTCCGATGAAAGCGTGTCGAGCTGAGGTTTTACGCGAGCCCCCTCGGCAGAGAGTTTGGCCCGCAGAATTTCCACTTGCAAAACCATGGCATTGAGGGGGTTCTTGACCTCATGCGCAATGCCGGAGGTTATTCGGCCCAGCGCTGCAAGCTTGGTGGCCAGGTCAATCTGGTTCTCAAGCTGAGCGCGGGTGCCGGCATCGCGGATCGTGACCAACGCCCCGACGGGTTCGCCTTGCGCCTCAGCAAACTGCACGCTGGCGGCGACCCTGGGACTTGCTTCCGAGCTTTCCTCCTTAGGCGATTCCCAGACGGCGGGTTTTCGGGTTAGGAACGCCACGCGCAGCGTTTCATCCATGGGACGATCGGACCCAAAGATGTCCAGCGCCGAACGATGGAGGAGCGATTCTGGAGGAGCGCCCAGAAAGCGTGTGACGGCTGGAGTGGCCAGCACCAACTGATCCTGGCGGTCGAACAGCAAAAGGCCGTCGGCCAGGTTCGCGAACAGTTGGTCGAGATTTTCTTTCAGTTTCAGGTAGGCGGTTTTCTCGCCTCGCATCTGTTCCCCGAGCAGGTTCAGCTTGGAGGATAGAATGCCCCACTCATCCTTGCGCTTGATGTTCAGCGGCTTGGTATATTCGCCGCGGGCCATTTGGTCGACGCTAAGGGAGATGGTCTTGAGGGGGCGCATTAAGCGAAAAGAGAGCAAGCTGGCAAACGCCGTGGCCAGGACAATCGCCAAGGCGGCCAGCAGCACGGCCCTTCGCAGTTCCGGGGTCAGCTGATTGGCGACGAACAGGGTTGAAACGCCCACATGGATTGAGCCGAAGGGTTTGTCGCCGACTTCGATGGGCAAACCGATTTCATAAACTTTTTGTGGCCCGTAGATGACTCGCAATTGCCGCAAAGGGCTCGAGTCGAGCAGTTGCTTAAAGGGAGTTCCGGGGGTGAACACTGAGCCAATTTCCGCCGGATCATTGTGGACGAGAACGATTCCGCTGGTACCGGTGATAGCGACGTAATAGGTGGTGGCTGAATAACCGACCGCAGATTCAATTGTGGACGTGAGACCCGGATCCTGGGCCAGGCGGGTTTGAATGAAATTCTGGACGGCCTGGGAATCCGACGGCTCAACGCCGGGAGGAAGGTGACTCTGCGCCAGAACCGTTTGGGCCTGGTGATAAACCTCGTCGGCGACATATTGGCCGCGTCGTTCCACATTGACCAGCGCATCCCGGGCCAGGCTGGTGAGGTAAACTGCGGAGATCGCCAGCACCACCAGCAGAACAAGGACTCCGGTGAGTGCCGTCAGTTTAGCTTTGAGGCTTAGCCTCATATTCTTTCAACTTATTATGGAGGGTTTTCAGGCTGATTCCCAACATCTCAGCCGCTCGGGTTTTATTGTTTCCCGTAAAAGCCAGTGTTTCAAAGACCAACCGCCGTTCAGCTTCTCCTACCGTCATCCCGGCCCGGAGATGCAGCTCATCGCCCATGCCTGCCGAAGCCGCGCGGCCGAAATCGGCCGGAAGATTTTCGGTGCTCAACAGCTCCCCGGTGTTCATCACCATCATCCGTTCCAGCGTGTTGCGGAGTTCGCGGACGTTGCCCGGCCAGGAATAGTGCCGGAAGGCGTCCATCAGGCGATCGTCGATCGCCTTAATCGTGCACTGGTGCTTGCGATTTAACTCTTCGATCAGGGCTTGCGTCAAGGGCTCGAGGTCATCCAGGTGGTCCCGCAGAGGCGGCATGACAATTTGAACGACATTCAGGCGAAAATACAAGTCGCTGCGGAGCTGGCCTTTGTTGACAGCCTCTTCAGGAACCTTATTGGTGGCGGCAAGAACCCGTACATCCACCGAGATTTCGTTTTTGCTTCCCAGGCGGCGCAGTTTGGAATCTTCCAGCACCCGCAGAAGCTTGGCTTGGGTCTGCATGGGCATTTCCCCAATTTCGTCCAACATCAGGGTGCCGCCGTCCGCCAGTTCAAAGCAGCCCATCCGCCGTTCGATTGCTCCGGTAAAAGCACCTTTCTCATGCCCGAAAATTTCACTTTCCATCAGTGTTTCAGGGATGGCCGCACAGTTGACGGCTACGAAAGGCCGTCCCTTGCGCGGGCTGAGTTCGTGGATGGTCCTGGCTGCCAGTTCCTTCCCGGTTCCGCTTTCTCCGATGATCAAAACGCCGGCGCGGGAAGGGGCCACGGCAGCGATCGTGGACATAACCTCCTGCATCTTTTTCGACCGGCCCACCAGGCTTCCCATGAAACCCGCGTCCCGCAAGCGCCGTTGAGCGACCTCAAGCTGAAGCGCGTTTTCGCGCCGCTCCAGGCAGTTGCGAAGCTCCACTTGAAGGCGTTTGGGATTAACGGGTTTCTCAAGAAAATTGAAGGCTCCCAGCTTGGTGGCTTCGACGGCTTGTTCGATGGTTCCCTGGCCGGTGAGCATGATGAACATCGCTTCAGGCAGTGAATCCCGGATTTGCTTTAGGAGATCCATGCCGTCGACTCCCGGCATCCGCAAGTCTGAGATCACGATGGCCGGGCCGAACATGAGGGCCTTCTGGCTGGCCTCGCGGCCATCAGCCGCCGTGTCTGTTTCATAGCCCCACACCGTCAGCAGATCCGCCAATCCCTGCCGTGCGTTCAGCTCGTCATCAACAACCAGCACTTTTACTTTGCCGGGCAATTGAAACCCCCTTGGGTCAATATAGTACATCGCTCGGGGTGGAAAGTCGAAAGTCCACCCCCAGCAGGCGTTCTATCCGCAGCGGCTGCAACATCAACGGCTCGCTTGGAGTATGCATCTTTTCGCCGAACCGGTGGTGCTCGATTCTTTGCTGAACGACCTCATGGGAAGCAGGATCTCTCGGGATTTGCTTTGACTTTGTGAATCCCTCGTTTTTATACTGAGCACGCCCGTTTGCGATGGACGGGTGTTGGATAAGGCGCCCACAATATGGATCAGCATATTCTGATCGCAACCCGCGACAAATCCTGCCAAGACCTGTGCCGCAGCGTGGCAAGGCGCTTGAGCCTTTCGGTTTCGTCTGGCGAATCGGCCCTTCGCGTTCGAAGCCTTTTGAAGGCCGGGGGCATCGACATTATTCTTGCGGACACTCGCGTGCCCGGACTTAACGTGCCGTTTCTGCTGGACTCCGTGAGGAGCAACTCGCCGGAAACCGATGTTGTGGCCATAAGAAGTTCCGCGGACTCCCGACCGGGGCGCGAGCCCGCTGGCGCTGGCGCCTGTGAGGCTATCGCTTGGCCGTTCGATGCGGCGGGCCTTGAACAACTGCTCTCCAGAGTTGTTCAGAAAAGACAATTATACGCCGAGAATCGCTTGCTTCGGAAGCAGCTGGAAACGCGCCAGGGACTGGGATCACTGATTGGCTCCTCTGCGAAGATGCAGCGGGTTTACGAAAGGATTTTGAAAGTGGCGGCCAACCGGCATCCCGTCCTGGTGCTGGGAGAAAGCGGTACGGGAAAGGAACTGGTCGCGCGCGCCATCCATGCCTATGGCCCTTGGCATGACCTTCCCTTTGTTCCCGTTGACTGCGGCGCGCTGTCTTCGACGCTGATTGAGAGTGAGCTGTTCGGGCATGTCCGCGGAGCCTTTACGGGTGCGAGCCATGAGCGGGCCGGCCTTCTGGTTGCCGGAGGGAAGGGAACTGTCTTTCTGGATGAAATCGCGGAGCTTCCCGTGGAGCTTCAATCCAAGCTGCTGCGCGCCATTCAGGAGCGGGAGGTCCGGCCGGTGGGCAGCAACCGGCGCATGCCCCTGGAGGCCCGCATTATTGCCGGAACCAATCAGCATCTGGAAGGAGCGATTACGCGCGGTACCTTCCGCAAGGATTTGTTCTTCCGGCTCAATGTTGTTTCCATTAGATTGCCCGCCTTGCGGGATCGCAAGAGCGACATCCCCGCTCTGGTCCACCATTTTATCGACCGTTACGATGGAGCCGGCAGCGGGCCCAGAGATATCTCGTATGAGGCCATGAGCAGGTTGATGAACTACGAATGGCCCGGAAATGTGCGGGAGCTTGAAAACTGCATTCAGCGCGCTTTGGCGCTGGGGTCCGGCCCTGAAATCGAAATGCGGGATTTGCCTTCCAACCTCCTTTATGCCATGCAGATGGGAAGCGGCGAACGGCGGGTTTCCACCCTGCGGGAAATCGAAAGAGACGCTATTCGGCAGGCTCTTGAAATGACCGCCGGCGATCGCCTCCGGGCCGCGAAGTTGCTGGGAATTGGCAAAACTACCGTTTACAGAAAGATCAAGGAGTACGGCCTTGAGAACATTGTGGATTCGCCGCCCCGCTAACGACCTGCGCCCAGCCATGATGTTCGGCGGATTTACTCTCCGCCGGGACCGGTTCGTGTTCATGGAAGGAGGGCCTGATTATGGGCAAGAAGCAGAAACAGCCGATCAGCCGCCGCAAGTTTTTGGCAAGCGTCGCGGGTGGCGCCGCGGG
>CAYWMN010000156.1:4616-8811 GCA_964459065.1 uncultured Acidobacteriota bacterium
CCGCGGGAGGATTGGGGCTGGTTTCCTGCAAAGGGAAGCGGACAGCGGCGACTGAAGCTCCGGCCGAGGCTTACCTGGTGCCCAACTTTCACCCGGCGAGTTGCGGCTGGCTGGATACGTTTTCCCAGGAACGCGTTTACTGCTGTAATAGTTACCTGGACCATCTTGACCGGGTTGGTAGCGATCCCACCTATAAATTCGTTCTCTCGGAATGCAACAACATCATCGCCATGATGAACTTTCAGCCGCAGCGCATTCCGGAGCTCAAACAGCGGTGTCAGCAAGGCCGGGTGGAACTGGTCAACGCAAATTTCCTGGAAATGACTATCAATCTTTCCGGAGGGGAAGCGCTGATCCGCGAGGGTGTGGAAGGCTTGCGCTGGCAGGAGGAAGTGATGGGATTCAGCCCGCGCTTCACCTGGAACATCGATATTTGCGGCCTTCACGATCAGATGGGCCAAATCGCGGCGGGGCTGGGTTTGCAGGCCTTGGTCTACGACCGGATGAACAAAACCGGAAGCGCCATTCACTGGGTGGAATCGCCCGATGGATCGCGCATCCTCGCGCTGTGTCCCGGCAACTATTCCGAATTCGGGCCTGTGTTTAAGACCAAGGTTCCGCTCACTGCTGAACAGCTCGGGAAACTGGAGCAGGAACTGAAGAAAAAAAAGAAGAAGACGCCGGTGGGTGCTCCGATTCTGGTGCTCGGCGGCGCCGGCGATTACAATCTCGCCCCAGCCTGCAGGGAATATCCCCGGCTTTTTCTCAAGCAATGGAAGCAAGTCAACCCTGAAACCAAGATTCACATCGCCACGGCCGGGGAATATTTGGATGCCCTCTTGCCCGGAATTCAATCCGGAAAGATACGGATTCCCACCATGCGCGGCGGCACCGGCTACACTTTTGACGCCTTTTGGATTGAATGTCCGAAGGTTAAAACCTGGTACCGCCTCAACGAGCATGGCCTGCAAGCGGCAGAATCCTTGGCGACGATTGCGAGCCTGCAATCAGACTTCCGATATCCTGCCAGGGACCTGTATGACGGCTGGATCCAGATGCTCTTGAATATGGACCGCAATACCCTTTGGGGATCGGCGGCGGGCATGGTCTTTGTCAGCCGGGAGTCCTGGTGCGTTCAGGATCGTATGGAATCCGTGCAGGCGATCAACAAGCGGGTTCAGGCCGGGGCCCTCCGCGCCTTAAGCCCGCGAGGAAACGGCGTGGCCCTGTTTAATCCGCTCAATTGGAATCGCCGCGACCCGCTAACCCTCAAGCTCGGTCCGGGCCAAAGCCTGAAGGGAGTTGAATGCCAGGCGCTCCCGGATGGCCGGACGTTATGCAAACTGCCACTCAATTCCTTCGGCACCGCCGCAGCCCATGTCGTGCGTCGAAATCCGGCGGAATCTCGCAAGGTTCAGCCGCCGGAATCCATCGAGACGCCGTATTACACTGTCCGAATCAACCCGGAAACCGGCGCGCTGGAAAGCCTGAAGCTGAAGCCGTCCGGCCGGGAAATTCTTGGCGGCCCGGCCAATGTTGTTGTCGCAGAAAAGCCGAAATCGGACCGGATCGATGTCGGAAACTTCATGGTCCCGCGGCCCGAACGCGTCCGGCTGGCTTCCTCCAGCGACTTCAAGTGCGTTTTGTCCGCCTATGCCGGTCCCCTTGCAACAACCGTCGTCGTAGAAAGCGAGTTTTACGGCGGCCGGCCGAGCCGGCGCGTCATGCGCTTTTACATGGACCATCCCCGGATCGATTTTGAGACTGACCTTGAAGACATTCCCAATCCGACCGTGGTGGTGGCCGAGTTCCCTCTGAAGAAGATCGATGAAGTCCGCCGGGGTATTCCCAACGGCTTTTCTCATGCCGCCTGGGCCAAGCCGAACCCCAATCTTCACGGCTGGGCCAAAGGCATCGTGCCGGCAGTCCGGTGGATCGATTTTGCCCTGGCAGACGGCGGCGGGGTTGCGCTGATGGACCGCGGGCTCACGGGCCGCGAGCTCGACGGCAGCACTCCTATCATTTACCTTTATAATGCCACGGAAAAATACCTTGGCTATCCAAACCCGTGGCTCGACGGCAAGGGGGCCCATCATTTTGAGTACGCGCTGGTGGCGCATGCCAGCGGGTGGCGGAAGGCGCGAATTCCCCGGATGGCCTGGGAATATAACTCTCCACCGCTTTGGGCTGCCGGCCGCCAGGCTGCTCCGGCCAAGAGTTGGCTTGAGACCTCCGACAACCTTATCGTGCAGGTGATGCGTAGGGAAAAGAACCAAATTGAAATCAGACTCCTTGAATGCTACGGGTTGCCGGGAATCGGTGAAGTGGTGCTGAACTTGCCGCATCATGATGCAAACCTGACCAATTTACGCGGCAAGGATCCCACCCCGCTTGGGGGCAGCATGCCCTATCGCTTTCCGGTCCGACCGCAGCAGATCGTGACCTTGCGGTTCAAAACCGAATCCGCGGTTGAGAAAATTAGTCCCATCCTCAAGTGGGATCCTCTCGTGCCCAAGTCAAAGCTCGCAGCTTTGCACAAGTATGGAAGCTACAAGGGACATCCTCCGTTGGGGAACCAATCCTGAAGTGTTGTTCTCTGTTTCTCCGTTGGTCCGTCTTGCAGGTCCTTGCCGGCGACCTGTGGGGCCTTTGCCAGCCCGGGATTTATCTGGGAGCACTCCAGTTTGGAACCGGACGCCGTTTTCGGTTGAGTCCATTAAAAATTTCTCGACAATCGAACGGCTTAAACTGAGAATTGTTTTTATGGCCACGATAGCCTTGGATGCAACTTATACGGTGGGACCGCAGCCATCCGGCGTAGCGGTTTATTGCCGAAGGCTGATTGAGTCTCTTGCGCTGCTGGAGAGCGAGCATCACTATTTGCTTTGCTATCGTATTTCCAGGTTCCGGCAGCGGCGTGAATTTCTGCGGCTCAATGCCGCCCTGCCACCGCGCCTGCCCCGTTTTTCAGTCCGGTATTACCACAATCCCTGGACGTTCTGGCTGCCCTGGCAGGCCGAGGTTTTTCACAGTCTGGTGCAGCGGCCGCCGGCCTTTCGGTTCAAGAAGGAGATTGTGACGGTGCTGGATCTTTTTCCCGTGACGGGAAAGGATTTCTCGATGCCGGATTTCCAGCGCAAATTTTCCGCTCTTTTGTTTGAAGCGGTTGAAAGAGCCGTACGCGTGATTACGCCTTCCCGCTACACGTCAGACCAGTTGCTGAGGCACACTTCGGTTTCGCGTGACCAGATTCGGATGATCCCCCTCGGAGTTGATCCGCCTGCGGAGTCTCTGAGCCCTGAGCGCCGCCAGCTTGAGCGCGAGCGCCTGGTGGGGAAAGGCAACATCATGATTCTTACCGTGGGGGCGATTCAGACCAGGAAGAACACGCTGAACGCGCTCAAAGCTCTCCGGCGAATGCCGTCGTGTTATCGCCTGGTCATTGCGGGCGGCAATGGGCACGGCAGCGAGCAGGTTCACGATTTCATTCGATCCGAGGGGCTCGGCTCGCGTGCCATCGTGCTGGGTTACGTTCCTGCCGAGCGCCTTCCCGTGCTCTATGACGCTGCCAACGTGTTCCTTTTCCCGTCTTTTGATGAGGGGTTCGGGTTCCCGGTTCTGGAAGCCATGTCGCACGCGGTGCCGGTGGTTGCGTCGGACGCGGCATCTTTGCCGGAGGTTGGAGGGGATGCGGCCGTTTATGTTAATCCCCACGATCCCCGGGACATTGCGGAGAAAGTTATGAATGTGGCCGAGGATGACCAGTTGCGGCGGACCATGATCGAGCGCGGCCATGAGCAGGCCCGGCAGTTCACGTGGCGCCGCGCCGCTGCCGAATATCTTAATGTCTATGATGAAGTCCAAGCCCTGTAATTCCTTGTTGGGAGGATCATGAAAAAAGTACTGATTACTGGAGTTTCCGGCCAGGATGGGAGTTATCTCGCCGAATACTTGCTGGGCCTCGGCCATGAAGTCTGGGGATTGGTGCGGCGTGAGCCTGAGTCGTCGCGCTGGCTGGGCCGTACGGCCGACAGGATTGAGTTTGTTTATGGCGATCTTCGGGATGAAGAATCGCTTGCCGTAGCCTTCCAGAAAGCCTGGCCCGACGAGGTTTACAACCTGGCGGCGCAGGTCTTTGTGCCCACCAGTTGGGAGTGTCCGGCGGAAACCTTTGACATCAACGTCGGCGGGTTTG
>CAYWMN010000157.1:0-8793 GCA_964459065.1 uncultured Acidobacteriota bacterium
GGCGCCCTTGCCCAGAGTCCGCGTCCCGCGAGCTTTCGCTTGCGAAAGGTCTTGGTCGCCGTTGGGTTTTCGCTTCTGGCCCTGGCCGGCTGCAGTTCACGCCAGAAAACGAAACTTCCCCCGCCAACCGCCGAAGAGACCGCCTACCTTCCCAAGATCCAGATTACGGGCGCGCGGGTGACGGCTGCAGAGAACTTTCTGCAACATACTGTCGTCACACTCCAGGCCCGCATTACCAACCAAGGCGACAGAACGGTCCGCTACCTTGAAGTGGACGTGGCTTTTTCAAATTACGTCGGCCGGACGGACCTTCAGAAACAAAGGGAACCCATCAACCTGAATACGCCACCGCTCAAACCCGGCGAAACCCAGACGGTAAAGCTTGCCTTCGACCAGCCTCCCGAGGACTGGAACCAGGCTCCCCCTAAAATCACACCCATCCGTGTGGTGCTGGCCGGGAATCGGTAACGCCGGGCTTCCGGGTGCCTTGCCGGGCATAAAGCAGGGAGCGCATCCCGCTCCCAGCACGATCTTTTGACGGATTTGGCCCTTGATAAGAATCCGTTCATGGTGTACACCATGGTTATCTGCACGATGAGTAAATAGGTACCGACAAGCTCGCAACGTCCATTGCGGATTGAAGCCCCTGACCAGTTCTTGTCGGTGTCCGACAGCAGGTCAGGTTCTCAAAGGAGGCCGTTATACCCAGACTCCGCTCGGTACTGGCTCTGCCACTTGTCGTCGCGTTCGCTGCATTCCTGTTTCCTGCGGCGGCCCACGGTACCTGTTACAAGCCCCTCTGCTGCACATACCCTCCGGTTCAGGGCACGACGCACATTGAGAGTGTCTCGCCGCAGGTTGCCCTTCCCGGCGTCACACCGGTGTACATTCAGGGCTACTGCTTCGGCGACTCGCAGGGAAACGGAAGCATCACACTTAACGGTGAGCCGATGACTGACATCGTGTTCTGGACCGACTCCGAGATTGAGTTTATTCCCCTGCTTGACGCTACTTCAGGCAATCTCGTGGTCACATCGTCAATCTACGGCTCCGACAGTTCGACCAAAGAGGCCAGCTGCCCGGGGTATTACGTAGGCGGAGAGCAGTGGGATGCCTGCGGCAACGACGAGATCAACGCTACGTTTACCATCGCAACGGTCAACGCCCCCCTCTACTGGCCAAACCACATCAACATACCGAACCCGGCCCCGCACCCGCAGTACGTGCAGGGGACGTGGAATTACGACGACGGCGTGGAAACAGCCACGTTCAAGCTTATCCAGCATTCCCAAAACTCGGACGGCACTTTTGGCCGATAACGGGCACTGTGGTGGACAATCTCTGCTCAGGCCAGTACAACGTCACCGGGACGCTCGACCAGTACGGCGACTTCGCCTTGTATAACCCGTGCGGCGGGATCTGCACCGAGTGGCTGCTCCTCGGCTCCGGCGACGTGACGTCGCAAGGCCTCGAAGACGCGGTCCCATGCACGGGGACGCCCCCGGTTCCGGTTCCCACGGAGAACTTTCTCGCTGGCGGGATGGACTTGGCTGAGGACGGCTACTACTATACCGGAGTTCCGCCGCTGTTCAAGGACCGGCCGGACATCCCGCCGAGCGCGCCGGTCACCTCCGAAGGCTGGACGACACTCTCGGGGTCCACGCTCCAGACGGCCGTGCTTTGGGAACGCACCTTCGCCTCGCTGAACGGGTTCGTCGGCTACGCCGGAAGATTTGTGTACGAGCAGCCGGACGGCACGGCGACGGACGCGTGCTGGTTCTCGGGAAGCAAATACCTTCCGTACACCAGCACGCTGTCGGGCGGCGGGTGGTTCGTGGACCAAAGCGGGCGTTGGGAACCCGACGAGAGCGGCCTCCCCAGCCAGGTCGACTCCTATTACCAGGACCATTATGGACCCCAGGGTCAGACGTGCGCAATTACCGGCTACCAAGCGCTGTATATTGACACCCGCACGGGGCAGGCTCCTTATTATAATTATGAATATGATGTCAACACGCAGATGCCGGCGAAGATCACGCCAACAGATTTGACTGTGGGCCTTCAGCCGGGCAGCGGCCAGATGGTTACAGCATGCGAGCCCTATCCCAAGCTTAAGGGGAAATGCAAATGACAGGCACGAAGGTAGCGTTGAGTCGGGTGGCCGTGGCCGCGGCAGGCATTCTTGCTATTTTCCTCTGCGTCGGGCGGGCTTGGGCAAAGGCGGGGACGGAAGGCCCGACATTCGAAACGATCCAGGTGACGGGCATCAGGCCCGTAGCTAGTGCAATGGACGTGATCGAGCAAAGGTACGGCGTGCTGATCGACTACGTGGACGCGCCATGGGTGGCTCCGCAGGACGTCCAACTTTACCACTCTCTGCCCGGCAGACCGCCTATGCCGCCGTCCCTGGGTCCCAAGACCCGGACAATTTCCGTGCACTATTGGCAGGTGCCAGGGACCCCCGCGAGCGTGGCGCCCATTTACCGGTGCAACACTGCCACACTCGGCTGCGCGGCGGTGACGGCGAGGCCGCGGGAGGGAATCGAGGGGCTCATCCAGGAGGTGCTCCATCAATTCGCCGAGCAGGGCGGGCAGATCTTCGCGGTTCGAAAGCTCGAGATGCCTTACGGCGTGCGCTGGGAGGTGTACCCCACCTATGCTCGTGACCGGTCAGGGACAATGGTGGCCCAGCCCGACCTCCTCAGCACGGTGATCTCCATCCCCAAGGCGCGGCGGTGGCCCGCGGAGATGCTCAATCTGATCGCGCAGCAGTTGACCCAGGCGACGGGATCCAAGTTCTCGGTCGGCACGCTGGGGTGGGCCGTGGATCAGCACGTGCCCAAGTCCGGGGAGCAACCCCCCGAACTGGGGGCCGAGAATGTGTCGGCATGGCGCGCGATCGCGGACCTGATGGGGCCGGTCGTAGGGCCCAACATCGGCGTCGTGCGGGTGCTTTACGGTGACTGCGAGCCCAACTGCGGCTACGGATATGGCATCAACATCGGCAACATGCCCTATCGCGAGCCGCCGCGGCCCCCCACGCCGAAGCCGGCTCCCGCCAAGTTCCTGGGGATGCGCCCTCGGGGGCCCGGCTACTGGCTGGCGCGCGCGCGCACGTCCGAGGGGATTCGGAAAATCCAGCAGGCGCTGGCGAAACTGGGCTATCTGCACACCCCGCCCACCACCCGCTGGGATGCGAATGCCATTGCCGCCCTGAAGCGGTTCCAGCATGCGCGGGGCTTGCCGGAGCAGGCGGGAAAGCTCGACGTTTGGACGGCTGGCGCGCTCATGCCGTCGCTGCCCCACGTGCCCGGCGTGCGCGTGTACCAGCCGGCCAAGCCCGCGATGAGCCCCCAACTCGCATATTGGCTCAACACGCTGAGTGGCATGAAGGAGGTCCAGCACGTGCTGACGAAGGCGGGTTTCTACAACGGCCCCATCGACGGGGAACTCGACCTGCCGACCAAAAAGGCGCTGCAAGCATTCCAAACCGCCAACGGGCTGAAGCCGACGGGCGTTGTGGACTGGGACACCGCCGTAAAGCTCTCACCGCTCCTGCCCGAGCCGAAGTAGCGGAGACCGAAGCCTCCGGGCTGGCCGGGAGGCCTGTCTCGCTGGCTGGCGCGCCGCGCCGTCTTTTCCGCTCTGCGCATCGCGCAGCAGGCTACCGCGCCCGGGTTGTGCCGCGGGCGCAAAGCCGGCACTCACGCTTGGCGCACTTCCAACCGTGGACCTGTCCTCTTTGAAAAACCCACACTCTGCATAGCACTGAGTGTTGCCACCAGCGTTAGGGTGGCATGCCGGGCCTGAAGCCCGGCAGTACAACCGATCAGCAGGCGCGGTCACAAATCAGTGGCCCACTTCCAGGCGGAGCACCAGCGGTTCGGGCAGTTCAGCCCGGCGCATTTTTTCCTGGGTCAAATTCAAAGGGTAGGGCGTCCGATAATATTCCACACATCTGTCGGCGGAATCGTAAATAGCAAAGGCCGCTCGCCAGTCGCCGTCGCGGGGTTGGCCGACCGAGCCGGGATTGATCAGGTAGCGGCACTCCGATTCCAACGGGAAGGTTACGAATTTGTCGTCAGTGATGGGAGGGAGCATGACCGGCTTGAAGCGGCGGTCCGGCGTCAGCAGAAATCCTCCCTGCCGATGAGTGTGGCCAAAGAAAACCAGAGCGGAAGCCATGGCGTCAAAGGCTCGAACCGCTTCCAGCGAGTCAAAGATATATTCGTCTTCATCGGCCGGCGAGCCGTGGACGAGGGTGAAGTCTTCCACCTCAATAGGGCCGGCAGGCAAACTGCCAAGAAATTTGGCGTGCTCCGGCGTCAACTGGCCGGCGGTCCATTCCGTAGCAAGCCGGGCGAGCACGTTGAACTCCGAGGGGTCCATCAGCCCGCAACAGGCTTTGTCATGATTGCCGCGCACAAGAACGTGGGCCAGCAGGCGGACACGCTCGATCACCCGGTTCGGGTCGGGACCGTAACCGACCAGATCGCCCAGCGAGAGCACCCGGTCGTAACGGCCTTCGGCAACCTTCAGGCACCTGGCCAGCGCGTCAAAGTTTGAATGAATATCGCTCAGAATCAGGTAGCGCAACAGAGCCTCCGTCGCTCAATTATACGCCGCAGCCGGCCGCCCATTAAACCTGCGGCCACCGGATTACCAATCGGCCCGCCACCTGAGGTTTGATATACTCAATGGCATCTCTGTTTCATGCGGAGAATACCCCCCGTCACAAGGAGGCAGTCACTGATGAATCACGCCAAGAAGCTGGGGATTTTTTGCGTCATCTGGATCGGAATGAGCGCTTGCGCCTGGGCTCAATTCGGCCACGGGAGAGGAACCCGTGCGCCACGGATGCCTCATATCTTTAAACCCGTCGTCGGCGCGGGAGCACAATACCATTTCACTTCCCCCAAATCCACCGCCACCTTCGCCTACGCAGTGGTGGGCAAAGAAGCGGTGAACGGAAAAGACGGTTACTGGCTTGAAATCCGGATTCAGAACCCCAAAATGCATGGCGAGATGGTCATGAAAGAGCTCACGGTCATGGACGGTTCCCACACCGAGGTGAAACGTCTGATCACACAGCAGCCGGGCCGCCCGCCCATGGAGTTGCCCTCCAGCATGATGGGCATGATCGAGCGGCACGCCGCGAAGGGCGAAAACGAAGCCAACAACGGCATGGGAGAAAAGATCGGCGAGGAAAGCATCACGGTGCCCGCCGGCACTTTCGACTGCGAACACTACCGCAAGCAGGAAGAGGGCAAGCCGGTTGATCTGTGGATTTCCACCAAGGTCTCCCCCTACGGCGTGGTGAAGATGGTCCGCGGAAAGGTCTCCATGGTGCTGGAAAAAGTCCTGACCGACCAGACTTCCCAAATCAAGGGTGAGCCCCAGAAGATGAACATCCCCCACTTCTGACCAGACGCTGGCCCGCGGAGGATTTGTAATGTTCACGTGTGTTATCGCGCTCATGTTGACATTAAGCACTTCGCAGACCGCCCTGCAGGCACGCGACGCCAAAGCGATCGAGGCTGCAAAGAATACAAGCGTGCATCTGATGGAAGCGTCATTGCCGGATAAGCCTTTCGAGGCGTGGCTGCGAGGCTTTGTGGGCCATCAACGAGATATCCATTGGGAAGTAAACGACTGCGGCGAGCAAACCGGAAATCCTCAACTGGACAAGGGCCGCGACTTCCCGATGTGTGCCGAGGCTCAAGTCACGCTTCGAGGAAAGCGCAAATTGTCTGTCGTGCTTTCGGTCGGCACGTCCAAAACGGGAGTCGCGGCCAGCCCGGCCCGGTTCTTCTATGCGGCGATCGATGGACCTGGGAACTCGACAAAATTGGTCAAAAAGTTGTCGCGACTGCCTGAGGCCATCAAGGGAATCGATTAGCCGTCCAACAAAGATACCCGCCGCACCCCGCCGGCCGTGGGGTGCCTGCGCGCGTCGGCAGGAAAAAATTGCTTTGGATGCTCGCCCGGTGTATTTTATCTTTCGGGGATTCTACATTCACAGTTTAGGGCGCGAATCTACGCGCCGATATTGACCTGACGGGAGCCTCAAAAAAGCCCCGGCAAAGGAGATTGACGACATGGCATCCATCCCGCAAGCGGCCGAAGCGCCCAATCCGAGTCTGGTTTTTGAAACGCTGACAGCTCATCAGCGCACGGCGGCGCTGCGCGCGGCCATTGAGCTGGATCTGTTCCGGGCCGTCGGCGAAGGTCCGGGCGACGTTCCCTCGCTTGCCAGGCAGTGCTCGGCCTCCGAGCGCGGCATTCGCATTCTCTGCGACTACCTGGCGATTCTCGGCCTGCTCAAAAAATCCGACGGCCATTACCACCATACTGCAACCAGCGCGGCGTTTCTCGATCCCCGCTCTCCGGCATGCCTGGCGGCGACGGCGCGGTTCCTGGGCAATCCCGCAATGCACGAACCTTACCAGAACCTGGCTGACATTGTCCGGAAAGGAACCACCACGCTGCCGGGCCAGGGCTCCGTTGAACCGGAAAACCCCCTCTGGGTGGAGTTCGCGCACAGCATGGCTCCCATGATGGCGCCCATGGCCGGGCCGCTCGGCTCCATTGTTCTGGACGGGCACAACGGGGCCGTGCAGGTACTGGACATCGCCGCCGGACACGGGCTTTTCGGCGTCGAAGTGGCCAGGAAGAATCCCCAGGCGCAGGTGACGGCCGTGGACTGGGCGCCCGTGCTGGAAGTAGCTTACGCAAACGCCCAAAAGGCCGGCGTGGCGGACCGCTACAACAAACTGCCCGGCAGCGCTTTTGAGGTGGAATACGGCGGGCCTTATGAAATCGCCCTGCTGACGAACTTCCTGCACCACTTTGACCCTCCCACCTGCGTGAATCTGCTGAAGAAGGTGCATGGGGCGCTCAAGCCCGGCGGACGCGCTGCGGCGCTGGAATTCGTACCCAACGAAGACCGCGTCTCGCCGCCCGTACCCGCCGCTTTCAGCATGACGATGCTGGCCAGCACGGCTTCCGGCGACGCTTATACCCTGCGGCAGCTTGAAGCCATGTACCGGGAAGCCGGCTTCGATCAGGTAACCGCGCATCCGGTTCCAACCGGTCCTCATACGGTGGTGATGGGGCACAAGGAATAGCACCCTCCGCGACCGCACTAAAACTCGCGCGGCGGGCCTTAGGGCGGATTGGCAATGCCCCGGCCACTTGCCCCAACACGGCCATCCATCGCCGGCTTCGAGGCCTGCACAGTCACCGGGCTGCGCCACCGCCCGCCGGCCAGCCTTGCGGCCTTTCGCGGCGATATGTTACCTTCATAAGTTCAAGTCCTCACAAGGCTTTTCGACTAAGTGGGCAAACTCATGATTTCAGGTTACCAAGGCCGCTTGCCCCGTATTCAAGCCTCCGCATTTGTGGCCCATGACGCGGACGTGATCGGGGATGTTGAAATTGGTGAGGAATCGAGCGTGTGGTTCCAGACGGTGCTGCGCGGTGATGTGGCCGCCATTCGCGTTGGAAGCCGGAGCAACATCCAGGATGGGTCCATCCTGCACGGCAACCAGGGAATGCCGACCATTGTGGGCGATTGGGTAACCGTGGGGCACCGCGCCATTCTGCATGCCTGCCGGGTGGAAAATCATTGCCTGATCGGCATGGGAGCCATTGTGCTGAGCGGCGCCCGCGTGGGAGAAGGTTCGATTGTGGCGGCCGGAGCGCTGGTGCCCGAGGGAACGGTGATTCCGCCCGCCAGCCTTTACGTGGGAGTTCCCGCGCGATTGAAACGGAAGCTTTCCGAGGCAGACCGCGAATTTATCGACACCCACGCAAACCACTATTTGGAGTACCTGCGAGCGTACCGGGCGGAAAAAACAGAAGAGCCTTCTTCCCAATCGAGCCCGGAAGCCGGGAAGCCGGATCGCTCCGCAAATTGAATCATCGTGTCCAAAAAAAACGAACTCATCCAATCCGTCAAAGGAACCCGTGACCTGCTGCCCGGCGAAATCGGCCTGTGGCAGCGCGTGGAACAAGAAGCGCGCCGCGTGTTTGAGGCCTACAACTTCCGCGAAATCCGCACGCCCATCCTGGAGCAGACCGCGCTGTTTGCCCGCAGCGTGGGAACCGACACCGACATCGTCACCAAGGAAATGTACACCTTTGAGGACCGCGACAGCGAATCGCTGACCTTGCGGCCCGAAGCCACCGCCTCGGTCGTCCGCGCCTACAACGAACACACGCTCTACAACGAAGGCGGCATCCACAAGCTCTACTATATGGGACCGATGTTCCGCCGCGAACGGCCGCAAAAAGGCCGCTACCGGCAGTTCTACCAGATCGGCGCGGAAGTTCTGGGTTCCGACCATCCCACGATTGACGCCGAAGTCCTGGAGATGCTGGCGCTGCTGCTGGAGCGGCTGGGACTCAAGGAATTCCGGCTCCTGGTCAATTCCGTCGGGTGCCCCAAATGCCGTCCCCAATATTTAAAGAACCTTCGCCAGGCGCTCCAAGAAGTGAAAGAGCAACTCTGCGCCGACTGCCGGCGCCGGGCGCATACAAATCCGCTGCGAGTGCTCGACTGCAAAGTTGAAGCGGACCAGCCCATCATCGAGCGGCTTCCGCACATTCTCGATTCGCTGTGCCTGGCGTGCCGCCAGCACTTTGAGTGCGTCACCACGGAACTCGAAGAGCGCGGCGTGGCCTTTGAAGTTGTGCCGCGCCTGGTGCGCGGGCTCGACTACTACACGCGAACCACTTTTGAAATCACCAGCGGCCTGCTGGGGGCGCAGAACGCCCTGCTGGGCGGCGGCC
>CAYWMN010000158.1:0-8786 GCA_964459065.1 uncultured Acidobacteriota bacterium
GCTGAACTCAAACTGCCCGACCATGAGCGTGAACAGGCATTTCGACCTGCGCTGCGGGCTGATGTACGACCAGACCGGCGCGGTGACCGAAGCCGAAGCCACGGTCTAGGTTAAAACAGCGACATCCAACCAGGCGGCCGCGGGCATGTGATGGCTCGCGGCCGCAGACGCGGCGACGCCGCACGGGGGGGCATATGGACGACGTGAAAAAAGAACTCGAAGAGCAAACGCCCCTCATCCTCGGCGAGATGACCCGGCCAACCCTGAAAGGCGAACCCCTGCGCCTTTTGCCCGACAACCTCAACCTGCAGCTGCGGCTCGGCGGTGTCTACCTGGCCAAGGGGGACGCCTCGGCGGCCCGAGACATCTTCCGCCAGGTTACCGACAGCTTCCCACACTCCGATCGGGCCTGGGCGTCCCTGGGGCTCCTGGACGCCTTTACCATCGGAGCTGAAAGCATCGCCGAGCAGGAGGACCTAATCCGGCGGATCGCCAACGTGCGCGTGCCGCGCGCTGCTGCTGCCTGACGCTTGATCTGTGCCGGGCGGGCTCAAGACCGGCCTGCGTCAGAAGTTGAAGCCAATCCCTGTGCTTAAGAGAAGATCATTCTTTTCAGTTCCGGGTAAAGGGTTGCTCAGAAAATGGTCGGTGAATCCCACCTGGAATGAAAGCCGGGGCGAAATGGGCGAGCTGATTGAGTTGATGGTATCGAACCGATAGTCGCCGCCGGAGCTGAAGCTTGGATAAACATTCAGTTGGTGGTTAAAGCTAAGGCGTTTGAAGATGTTCAAGGTTAACTTCTCTCCGACCAGCCCTTCCGCATTGTTCCTGAACAGGATCCCTCCGGTCTGATCGGCCGCGGCGGGGAAGAAATGCTCTTTCACGTAGTTGACGCCGGTTCGGATGCTGAAGGATAACCATGGATATTGGACCAGATCGCGCCCGATTCCGCCGCCGTAAGTCTGGCGCAACCGAAGGTTCTGCGGTTCAATGTGGTCAAACTGCGCCTGAACGAAAAGGAAGTTGTGCCGGTTGCGGCTGAAAAAGAAGTCCTGCCGGAACTCTGTTGTCAAGGTGTTGGCGCTGCTGGTCACCCCTGATGGGCTTTTGACGTTGACGAAGGACATGTTGAGCGAGTAGTGCGAGCGCATGTGGGGCGCAAAGCCCGGCAACTTGGGTTCAACCCTCACGGCGTCCAACCCGAGGCTGAGGGATCCCGACCGTCCGCTGGAGTGTTGAATGGCATAGCCGAAGTTTCCATTGGCTTTCCAATCGTCCCATGGCCTGTGTGTCCGTTCCGGACTCGCCGGGCGGTAGACTGCCTCTGGATACGCGGCTACGATGTCCTTCCTTTCAAGCGGAGTGTGAACTCCTCCGCCTTCCAGGCTCCAGGTGCCTGTTCCGGCCAGCACGAGGTGGCCATGCTCAGTCTTCCCGCTTTTCAGCATCACCACCACAAACGATTCGGTTGTGAAGGTCTCAATCTTCTTGGCCGGAATAGTGACATTTCCAAGAACTTCCGTCTTGAACACAACGCTGCCGCCCAGCATTCGTTCAAAGGTGCCGGTGAGCTTGTCGCCGTTCTTGAAATGGATGACCTCCGCCTGGCTGGGAGTGGCGATGGCGATCATCATAAGGAGAATTGCTGCCAAGCGTAGACGCATGGTTGAAACCTCGGTTCGATTCTTGGAAGACTTTAAGCTATGACTATTGGCGGTTCCGTTTGAAGCGGCGGCCGCAATGACGGATATTTCATCACTTCAATCTTAAAAATAGCTGTTGGCGATTCGCAAGTTAATCCTGGACGCGTTCTATATAATTGTAAACGGCTGTGGGGAAATGCAGCGTCCTGCTGGCCGGCCGGAACATCGAGCGGCTGGCGCCCTCAAAGGCGAGGCGGTTTTGACGCCAAGCCCACACAGGCGGCGCAAGCATCGGAGCGCGGAGCATGACTTTTCTGGAATCGATAGGAGGCGTGAATGGAATTCAGGAATCTTCCGAACACTGACTTGAAAGTATCGCGTGTCTGTTTCGGGACCATGACATTTGGAGGGCAGACCGACGAAGCGACGGCCGGCAAGATGATGGACCTCTGCCTTGACGCAGGAATTAATTTCTTTGACAGCGCCAATATCTATAACCACGGAAGAGCTGAGACGATTGTCGGAAAATTGCTTCGCGGGCGCCGCGATAAGACTGTTCTTGCGACGAAGGTTCGCGGGAAGATGGGGGAGGGGCCAGAAGAAGCCGGCCTTTCCCGCGCCGCCATTCATAAGGCAATGGACAGCAGCCTGAAGCGGCTGGGCACCGACTACGTTGACCTCTATTACCTTCACCAGCCGGATTATGACGTGCCGATTGAGGAGACCCTTGCGGCGATGCAGGAGTTGGTGGCGGCGGGGAAAGTGCGCTACCCGGCGGTTTCAAACTACGCCGCCTGGCAGGTGGCGGAGATTCACTGCCTGGCGCAAAAGAACGGGTTCAAGGCCCCTTACATTTCACAGCCCATGTACAACTTGCTGGCCCGCGCCATTGAGGAAGAGTATTTGCCTTTTGCAAAGAAGTACGGCGTGGCGATTATTCCTTACAATCCGCTGGCGGGAGGATTGCTGACCGGAAAGCATCTGCGCGGAAAACAGCCGCTTGCGGGAAGCCGCTTTGACGGCAACCAGATGTACCTGAACCGGTACTGGCATGAAGACTATTTTGCCGCGGTCGAGGATCTTCAAAAGGTGGCGCGCGAGGCAGGGAAGTCGGTGGTGGAACTTGCCTTCGCCTGGCTTCTCAGCCAGGAGCAGGTTGATTCGGTGATTCTGGGAGCCTCGCGGGTGGAGCAACTGGAGCAAAACCTCAAAGCCTGCGAAGGACCGCGCCTTGACGCTGCGGTGCTCGATCGCTGCGATGAAATCTGGCGGCGGCTGCGCGGCATCGTGCCTAAATATTCCCGCTGAGAGGCCCCTGCAGGCTTTTTATGCCAGCAGCCACCTTGCCGGTTTCGATCCCTGGATGCGTTGGACTTTGCCTTGCTGCTCAAGGCGGTCCATGTGTCCTTTGACGGGGAACATCGCGTAGATCCAGTTTTCCTGTGGCCAGTCGCCCATGGCGCCGCCCAGAGCGTCAATCAACTGCCGCATCGCAAGTCCTTCCGGGGCCTTCGCGAGTTCTTGAAGAATCACCCGGTCGGCCTGGTCGACTGTCCGGCGCGATTCAGCGAGAAAGTCCCGGATCTCTTCCCCATGCATTTCAGGCCAGTGGCCGGAATAGAGCGCGTCCGCCGGCAGGTGTTCAAAGTAGCGGATCGTGGAAAGATACGCGTCAATCTGGTAGTACGTTACCGGCAGAGCCATTTCGCCGGTCGCTTTGGGACAGCCTCGTCCCTGGACCGAATCCCCGCTGAATAACGCGTGGTTCTTGGAGTCAAACAATGCCAGATGCCCGCGTGAGTGTCCCGGGACGTGCAGGACTTCAAGGTACCAATCGTCGGCCAAATGGATTTTTTCACCCCCGGCAAAGCACAGGTCCATGTGGCGAGGCTTTCCGGCCTCGGGCGAGGAGAGCACGTCCAGGCCGACGCTATGTTCTTTCTGGAGAAAGTTGTAGCGAAGGGAGAAGAGTTTCAGCGGGTCTTCGACCAACTCACGGTCGGCCTCGCCGCAACTCAGCATGGTCTTGGGCGAGAGTTTCTTGATGCTGTCATTGCCGCCCTGATGGTCCAGGTCGGCGTGGGTGGTTACGGCGAGCGTCAGCTGCTCCGGTTTGATTTTCAACTTCTCCAGGAAAGGGAAAATCGTCTCTTCGGGCGTTTGGGCGGTTCCAGTATCCACCAGCACAATGTTGTCGCCCACAAACAGATATTGGAAAAGGTTGCGCCCTCCGTAAAGGGATTCAATTCGGTAGACCTTAGGATAAAGTTCCATGCCAATCTCCACTCAGCACCATTTTGAATTTTGAGACCACCGGGCAAAAATCATCATCACTTCATCTCATTTTCGGCCTGCCTATTTTTGCACGAACAAGCTACCGTTGAAAATCTTTGCGTGTTCTTGCCCAATCAAGCTCGCCGGATTATTCGGTCAGCATATCGAGCGCCACCGGCGCAATGGGCGGCGGCAAGAAGTCGCGGGTCTCGATCATCCACCGGCTGAGTTTAATTTGCAAAGCGTGGAGCGCTTTAGCGTAGGCCGGGTTTCCGGCAACATTGTTCATCTCGCCCGGGTCCTTTTGAAGATCGTAGAATTCCACTTCGGGCCGCGGCTTGGCAAAGTAGCGCCGGGCGAGCGCCGGGCGGAGCTTCCCGATGCGGTGAAGGTGCTCGATGGATCGCCAGCTTGGAGACCGTGCAATATCGCTGAGCGGCCGGTAAGGCTCCTGCGGCAGGTAGTTGTGAATCAGTTTGAAGCGGGTGGTTCGGACGCACCGGATCAAATCCAAATGCGTGTGGTAATTGCGCTCGGCGTAAATTGCTTCCCGCTGTTGATATTTTTCTCCCGTCATCAGGCCCAGAAAGCTGGGGCCGTCCATGGCCCGGGGAATGGGGACGCCCGCGGCCTCGAGCCAGGTTGGCGCAAGATCGACCAGCGAAACCAGTTCTGAGGTGACGGCGCCGGGCTTTATCTTTCCCGGCCATCGAGCGATCAGAGGGACCTGAAGTCCCGGGTCGTAGAGCGTGCCTTTTGCTCCCGGAAAGGCCATGCCCTGGTCGCTGGTGAAAATGAGCAGGGTGTTTTCGGTCAGGCCATGTTGGTCAAGAAGCGCGAGCACTTTTCCGATTCGAGCATCCAACCGCTCGATGGCGTCGTAGTAATGGCTCAGGTCCCTTCGGACACCCGGGCTATCGGGAAGAAAGCTGGGAACCTTCACCTCAGAACGCGTATTGTGAATGGGATAATGCTCTCCGGGCAGGTAGGGGCGATGGGGATCGTGATAGCCGATGTGGAGAAAAAACGGCCGATCCTTGGGTCGTGCGTCAAAAAAGGTGCGGATGGGCCGGTGATGCCCCTGGAAATCCCAGCGCTTCCAGAACGCGAGGCCCTGGTGGACCTTTTTGAAGGCGCCGGTGTAATAGCCGCGCGGTTTTAGATACTCGAGAATCGTTTTCTGCCCGGGCGGCATGGGGGAATGAAAGCGCGAGGTTCCGGTTTCATGTGGCGACTCCCCTGTCAAAATGGCGGAGCGGCTGGGACTGCAGGAGGGAGAAGGCGCAAATCCCCGGTTAAAACGCAGTCCTTCCCGGGCCAGACGGTCGATGTTGGGCGTATGCAGGAACTTGTTTCCATAACAACCGGCGTCCGGATAGCTTTGATCATCGGATATAAGAAAGACGAAGTTAGGGATGGATGTCTTTCCGGGGCGGGGCGGCCCGGGCAGGGAAGAGCTTGGCCGATAACGGCCCAGCGCGCCCACGCCTCCCAGTCCATAACTCACATCTTTGATGAAGTCTCTTCGATTCATCAGGTTTCGCCCCCTAATCAGGTCTCAAAGTGGTCTAGACGCTTCCACAGATCCACCTAGGCCTATCAATTTATGACAGGATGCATGAAGATGAAAGGACTATATCGGCTGCCTGCGTGCAGAAGTTTGCATGTGAGTTACAGAAATCCTCCACCGAAGCTGAAAACGCCGGGAATCTTGCTGGCTACCGTCCGTGTTGATTTTTGCCTGCTGCTTTGATAGCTTAAAAGGGAGCATAGATGGTCACTTATCCCAAAAGGAGTTTCGTATGGCTCTTGAACTTACGCCGCATGCAGTCGATAAGGTGAAGGAAATCCTGTCTCAACAGAATCCTACCCCATCGGGTCTTCGCGTCTCAGTAGTAGGTGGAGGTTGCTCTGGCTTTTCATACCAGATGAATTTTGAGAACGAGACGAACCCTATCGACAAGGTTTTCGAATTTGAAGGCTTGAAGGTTTTTGTAGACCAGGCCTCGCTCATGTACCTGAATGGGACAAAAATTGATTTTGTTGAGAGCCTGGAAGGTTCCGGCTTCAAGTTTGAGAATCCTAACGTCAAGTCGACTTGCGGCTGTGGAAGTTCCTTCAGCGCCTAGCATCGATCTAAACGTCCGGAGGAGCAATGTGGCTGGGCGAACCGGCCCGTCTTCCGGACGCCGCGTTCTTGCCCATCACTCGCCAGGTTCTTAACCCCCTCAAGGGCGGGCGGGAATAGTTTGCGTTGCGCCGCGGGATGTCGAAGTGTTGCGGCGGATTATCACGGAGTGCCGGGAAGTGGCGCTGCATGTGATCGGCGCTGGTTTCGACCCCGGCCCTCGATGGTCTATTTCAGCCTCTTTGAGAACTCGCACTACCTTATTGACCTTCCAAAACAGCGTTGCCGGTATCGGGCCTGAGCTTCGGCTTGTTGCCACCGCAGGCAGCAAGTGCGTGATGAGGTCCTGGGCGAGGATCGCTATCACCCGAGTGCCTGCTGCTATGCTGCTCCCCATTTTGTCTATCATTTCAGTATAATTACAGCATGTCGGCTGGCAGGGGAAAGGAACGTAGTTGGGTCCCGCGATGAAGATTGCATTAGCGCAAATCAATACCACAGTAGGAGATTTTCAAGGCAACGGTCGAAAGATACTGGAATACTCGAAGCTCGCCGTGGATCGAGGGGTAGATCTGGTTGTTTTTCCGGAAATGGCCGTCTGCGGATATCCGCCCAGGGATCTTGTTGAAAGACCCGATTTTATCCAGCGTTCAGAGGCTGAACTTGCGCGGCTCATTCAAACGCTTCCGGCGATTCCGGCCGTGGTGGGTTACGTGCGGCGGTCTCAAGTCCAAACGGGCAAGCCCGTTTCAAATGCTGCGGCGGTGATCTATCGCGGCAAAGTGCTGCTCGATTACGTTAAGATTCTTCTGCCGTTCTATGACGTATTCGATGAGACCCGGTACTTTGAACCTGGAAACGCCGTAGGTATTTGCGACCTGGAAGGGACGCGAATCGGTGTCACGATCTGCGAGGATATTTGGAACGACAAGAACTTTTGGAGAAAACGGCTTTACCCTCGCGACCCCGTTGAAGAAATTGTGACTGCCGGTGCCAAGGTTCTGATCAACATTGCCTCCTCGCCTTTTACGACTGAAAAAATTCAGCTTCGCTATGACATGCTGAGGACAATCGCCGTCGAGCACCAGATTCCTGTGGCCTACGTTAATCAGGTGGGCGGAAACGACCAATTGATTCTTGACGGTTCGAGTCTGGCCTTCAGCGCCGGCGGGACTCTGGTGGCGAGAGCCGAGTCTTTTAAGGAAGAACTGCTCGTTTTTGACACTTCCGGGGCTCCAGCGGATATTCATAAGGCTCCGGCCTCTGAAATTGAAGCGGTCTACCAGGCGCTTTTGCTGGGGACGCGGGATTACATGCGAAAGTGCGGATTCCGGGAGGCCATCGTGGGAGTGAGCGGTGGAATCGATTCCGCTGTGGTTGCGGCCCTTGCCGTTGAAGCCCTGGGCGCTGAAAATGTTCACGCCATCGCCATGCCCGGCCCTTATTCTTCTGCCTCGAGCCTGGCGGATGCCAAGGAACTCGCTGGCCGGCTGGGGATTGATTTGCGGGTGATTCCCATTACCCCCATTTATGAACAGTATCTCCAAACGCTTGCGCCCTCCTTTGAGGGCCGCCGGGCGGACGTAACGGAGGAGAATATTCAGGCCCGCATTCGCGGCAACATTCTCATGGCTTTCTCCAATAAGCTGGGAGCGCTAGTTCTGAGCACTGGCAATAAATCTGAGCTAGCCGTCGGCTACTGCACTCTGTATGGCGATATGGCGGGCGGGCTTGCGGTGATCGCCGACGTTCCCAAGACCATGGTTTATGCTCTGGCGCGCTATGCCAACCGTGAGTCCGAGCGAATTCCGCAGTCCTGCCTTGACAAAGCACCTTCGGCCGAACTACGGGCCAACCAAACCGATCAGGACACGCTGCCGGCCTACGATGTTCTCGATGTGATTCTCAAAGCGGCCATCCATGAGAGGCTTTGTGGAAAAGAGATCTCTGAGAAATACCAGATCGAAATGCCGGTGATCCGAGACGTGCTGCGGCGTGTTGCCCGGGCTGAATACAAACGCCAGCAGGCTGCCCCGGCGCTCAAGGTGACGGCCAAGGCCTTCGGCATGGGCCGCCGCTATCCGATTGCCCACAAGTTTGGCGACTAGCATGCCAATCGAGAGCTGGGGCTTGGTTATTTTTGCTTGATTTCAACAAAGATCCGTTCGGCGCCGCTTGGTATGTCGTGGATCGAACACGCAGCACGGCACGCGGGCTATTGCACTTCCGCAAATGGCGGCTGGCTGCTCAGCAATGCAGCTGGGGGAATAGGCGAAGTTGAAAAGCTGCTTTGGTAATGCGTGGTTTCAGCCGCTACTCTTCGGCGTGCTGGCCTTTTTCTTTCTTGCCTCTGGCTCGGCGGTGGGCGCCCCCGTCCTTCGACCCATCAAGATCAGCACAATTGAACTTCCGAACGGCCTCCACGCCGTTTTGGCGCCGCGTTCCGGCGCTCCGGTCGTAACTCTGGAAATTTGGTATCACGTTGGTTCCAGGAACGAGCAGGCTGGCAGGACGGGTTTCGCTCACCTGCTTGAACACCTGATGTTTGACGGTACCAAGACCATCGGCGACCGTTTCTCGGATTACATCGTGCGGTCAGGCGGAATTGACAACGCCTATACCATGAACGACGAGACCGTTTTCTGGGAAACCATGCCGAGCTCGAATCTGGCGGTTGCCCTGTGGCTTGAGGCCGACCGGATGCAGAACCTGGATATTACCAGGAGGACGCTGAAAAACGA